>CAUUGI010000022.1:0-24401 GCA_963544675.1 uncultured Treponema sp. | reverse complement strand
TGAAGTAAGAAAGTTCAAAGTGTAGTTTCAAGGGAGGTAGAGGCGGACGGGAAAAACCGGTTTTGAATGATTTAGGCTGTTTACCGTTCGCTCCAAGTTTCGCTTTCGCGAAACTTCTATTAGCCCAAATGTCGACTTTTGAAAAACTTCGCTGTGCTTTCGGCTATGTTCCGTCCGCTTAGCCGCAGTCGAGCTCCTCGCTCGAAACGGCATGCAGCCGAAACCTCGCCTGCGCATAAATGGCGTTCATTTCAAAACTTTACATTTGGTGCAGGAAAAAGTTGGAAAATTTCGAGTTTCGGAAAAACTTGAAATTAAGGATATTAGAATTATATAATTCTGTTAACAAACACAAATATTTTCCACAATTTTTTGTGAATTCTTTATTCGTTCGGAGGGTTTAATACCCCGATGCTTGCGTCGGGGTTGTTGATTACATTGTGTTCTTTGTCTTCTTACTTTTCCTTGGTTTATTTTACACTCAACAATCATAAACACCCGTCAAACGGATGGTTTGCACTAAGAAGCTGTTTAAACTCTCAGAAATATGCTATAAAAAAAGAATGAAAAAGAAATATCCAAGCGACATAACGAAAGAGCAATTTGAACAGAGCCGCTCAATATTAGAAAGCGGACGTAAAAAGACCGCACCGAGAAAAGTAGGTTTATATGAAGTATTTCGCCTGAAGTTTTTCCAAAATTGAAAACCGTTTGCTGATGGAGTAAAAGCTCTTTTAGGAAAACAGATAGATGTATCGGTAGTCAAACACAATGAAATGCATACTTTTAAAGTTATTCCAAAGCGGTGGGTTGTAGAGAGAAGTTTTGCATCGCTTGAAAAGCAGCGGAGACTTTGGAAAAACTGTGAGCGTAAATATAATACTGCATTGCAATTTATGATATTGACTTTTGTAGCTCAGGTTCTTAGGAGTCTATGACCATGTGCTTAGTAGAATGCTTGGCTCTGCCTTGTAAAAATATTCGAATATATATAAAATCGCGATATGAAGCATGTTCTGATTATTGATGCTTCTCCGACTTTTCTGGAATTTCTTAGAGATAAGCTGGAAGAAGAAAAAATAGAAGTAACTTCCATACAGGGAAAGCGCGATGCCATGACGAAGATAATTTCGATTCTTCCGGACTTGGTGATTTTGGATATAAATGAAGACAACGCTTTTTCCGCTATGCTGGGATTTTTGCAAAAAGTCAACGCGGATCCTAATGCCTCCAGAATCCCTGTAATTGCGGTCGGCCCGATTTATGAGCGTTCGGAAATTGAGATTTTTGCAAAATTGGGACTCGTTAAATATTTCGTAAAGCCCATAAAATTCGACATATTCTTTGAATCAATAGGACATATTTTGCGCACCGCATTTTCTATGGACATAACGCCGTGCGTGCTTGATTTGCACCGTAACGGAAACATTATTTTTATAGAAATTGCACAGGGGCTGAACCGTGAAAAGATTCAATTATTAAAATACAAACTCGGAGAAATAACCGAAGCGGAAAAAAACGCTCCAAAGATAATTCTTATGATGTCGAATCTCGAACTTACCTTTGTTGACGGTTTTAATATCGAATTCCTATTGGACAGTATTTTATCGAACACCAGAATTCATGCAAAAAACATAAAAATCCTTTCATTCAGCTCTTTTGTAAAAGATTTAATCGACGGGCATGAAAACTACAGCGGCATTGAAGTCGTTACGGATATTTCCCAAGTATTGAATTCAGTTTTAGACAGTTCTTCAAGTTCGCAAGTTTCGGATTTAATTACCGACAATATTCTTGCTACGGAAGAAGACGATACCGAAGGTTCGCTCGAAATGCGTTTTTCTTCCGATGCAAGCGCGATTCAACCGGAGGAAAATGATTCGCAGGAAGATTCGAAAAAGCCGAAAGTCGTAATTGTCGATGATGATGCCGTAATATCAAAATTGCTTTCTTCCGCATTCGAATCGGCAGGCTTTATATGCAAACAATATTCAACGGGAACGGAATTTTTATCGCAATTCAGTAAGTCAAAATACGATATTGTTATACTTGATATATTTATGCCGGGAATTTCCGGTTTTGATACATTAAAAAGGCTTCAGAACGTGCCTTCTCCGCCGCCGGTAATCGTTTATTCTCAAGCTGTTGACAGAGAAATGATTATACAAATTCTCTCATTTGGGGCAAAACAATACATAGTAAAACCGCAAAAGCCCGAAGTAATCGTTCAAAAGGCTCTAGAAATAATAAATGCCGTTAAGCAATAACTTAAAATTTTCAAATAATCTTTTTATAGCTAATGCCGTACATGAAATTCGTACGCCTGTTCAGACTATAATCGGAACGCTGGATCTTCTTTCCGACACAAATCTTGACAGCGAACAAAGCGAATATGTCCACCAGATAAGAGCCGGAGCGGATTTGCTTTTATCGTTTGTAAACGATTTTCTTGATTTTTCAAAGTTAAAATCACAACGGATGACGATAGAAAATGTGCCGTTCGACATTAAATCTCTTACGGAAGAAGTTGTGCATCTTATAGGAATTGAGGCATTTTCAAAAAATATTGAAATCGTAACCGACATTGATTACTTTATTCCTTCTCTTGTTATGGGCGATCCGACAAGAATCCGGCAAGTTTTAATCAATCTTCTTAAAAATGCAATTAAGTTTACACCTCAAGGTTATATTCATATAGAGCTTACCAAAAAAGATGACGACACTCTGCTTTTTGAAATTACCGACAGCGGAATAGGCATTGCTGAATCACAGCAAAAAAAGCTGTTTAGTAATTATTTTCAGACGGAAAATTCAATTTCCAGAAAATACGGCGGAACAGGTCTCGGGCTTGCACTTTCGCGTTTGTTGGTAGAAAAAATGAAAGGCAGCATAGGTGAAAGACCGAATCCCTATGGAGGCTCAATATTTTGGTTTACAGTTCCGCTTGTAAAGTCCGACGGACATGATGAAACTATTCGGAAATTGCCTGTTCCTGCAACAACAAAAGTAATGATTGTTGACGACAGCGTTCTTGCTGTCAAAAGTATCAACAATATGCTGAATTATCTGGGACTTCAATATGTTCAAACTTCTACCGACCCGAAAGATGCTCTTTTGAGTTTAACTTATGCAGAAAGACTGGGGTCTCCGTTTGATATTGTCTTTATCGATATGAATATGCCGCAAATGGACGGCTGGAATCTTGCTCGGGAAATAAAAAGTAATCCGGCACTTAAAAAAACTAAGCTTTATATGCTTGTCCCCGAAGGGGCGATGGGTAAAGATGCTAAGATGAAGCTTTTGGATTGGTTTACAGGGTATATTTACAAACCGGTAAGATTTGAAAGGCTCAACTCGCTTCTTAATAAAACAAACTGCTTAAAACCGGAAGAAAGCAACAAAAAAGAATTGGAGATTTTTGAAAATACGGAAAATTCAAAAAAATGCTTGGATGCGCAACTTGCAAAAGAATTAACTGTCCTTGTAGCAGAAGATCATCCTGTAAATAGAAAAATTTTAATAACTTTTTTAAGAAAATACGGAGCGGAAATCATTGAGGCGGAAAACGGGCAGGAAGTAATAGATAAGATAAAAAGCAATCCGTCCGTACAGATGATTTTTATGGATATTCAAATGCCCGTATTGAACGGTGTTGATGCTTCAAGAAAACTCCGACAGCTTTTATATTCCGGAGTAATAATTGCCTGCACAGCTAATAATAATCAAGATGACTTTTTGAATTATCAAAAAGCCGGAATGAATGATTTTATGATAAAACCGTTCAAACAAGATGCGGTAAAACTAATGATTGAAAAATGGCTGCCTGTCATTGAGCTGCCTGAAGATTCTCAATTTGCGATTGCCGGTGCAAATATGACCGTAAGCACGGAGTTTTGGGACACCGATGACTTTGAAGACACGATAGGCGGCGACATCGATTTGGGAAAGGCTATCCTTCTGGATTTTACCGACCAAACAAGGGAATTGTTACAGAATGCAAAAGTATCACTGCAGAAAGATGATTTTGATTCGTTAAATATGATTGCGCATACGATAAAAGGCAGCTCTGCGGCAGTTTCCGCGAACAAGTTGATGCAAATCGGCAAAGTAATGAACGAAAAAGTTAAAGCGCATGACAAACCTGCTGTAGAAAAAGCCATTAAAGAGCTTGAAGAGCAATTTGAACTCTTTCTGCTTCAAAGCGGAAAGTGGACGCACATGGAATAAATTTCTGAGCCGGGTGAGAATACTATGCTGAAGACAAATTATCATTGCCACACAACTTTCTGCGACGGCAGCAATACTGTAGAAGAAATGGTTTGTGCAGCCGTAGAAAAAAACTTCGATATTTTAGGGATTTCAAGCCACAGTGCATATCCTTTTGCGGAAAAATGGCATATTTCGCCCCACGAACACAAAAAATATATTCAAACGGTAAAAAATGCCACAGAAAAGTATAAAGATAAAATTACAGTTTTATGCGGCTTTGAAGCCGAATTCATAAAAGGAATTTCAAAACCGTCGCTTACGGAAGATTATGAGGAACTGAAACCGGATTATCTTATCGGCTCCGTTCATTACGTTGTAATAAACGATAAAATATTTGCCGTAGACGACAGTGCGAAAAATCTTGCCGTATCGATACGTGATTGTTGCGGCGGAAAAGCTGAAATTGCAGTAAAAGAATATTTTGCGCTTGAGCGCGAAATGCTTTCTAAAGGCGTATTTACTATTTTGGGACACGCCGATTTAATCCGTAAAAACAACGGCAAACTTTGTATGTTCAATGAAAAAGACGAATGGTACAGAACCGAAATTAAAACGCTTGCGGACTGTATAAAAAGAGCCGGAGTGATTGCGGAAATCAATACAGGTGCGATTTCGCGCGGTACAATGGATGATATTTATCCTTCGGAAGAATTGCTGCATTTATTGCATGAGCGCAATATTCCAATCACGGTAAATTCCGATGCACATTCATGCAGTGCGCTTGACTGCGCCTTTGACAGAGCTTTTTTTAAAGCAAAAAAAGCCGGATATTCAGAACTTGCTTATCTGGATTCCGGCTCCAATATAAAATTTCAAAAACTGGATTTTAACTCTATCTAACGGCGTTTGCGTTCTTCTACGCTGGCGCAGTTTACGCACATAAGCGTATACGGCAATGCTTCAAGGCGCGCTTCGGGAATATCTTTGCCGCAGGAGATACAAATTCCGTATTTGTCCTGCCTGATTCTTTCCAAAGCATTATCTATACTTTTAAGACGCTGCATATCCTGCGCGCCTAATGAATCCAATAAATTTCTATCGACGACATCGGACGCAACATCAGCCTCATCGCCCGACTCAAGGGGTTTTACAAGATCCTTCATATCGGAAGAATGTCCCGCCAAAGACTCTACCAGAGTTTTTCTTTGGTCAAGCAATTTTTCCTTTACGGAATCAATGAATTTTTCGTCCATAACACACGGTCTCCATTCTGTCAGCAGGAATTTAGGTCTTGTTGACAATGTTTTTTATTTTGTACATACTAGTATAAGTTGAAAAGCCCCAAAAAACAACGTCTAATTAAAAAATAATAATAAATTATATTGTCTTGTTGCGGACTTTGGAGGAAATGTGGCTAAAGAAGAAGCTATTGAAGTTGAAGGAATTGTAAAAGAAGCCTTGCCGAATACTATGTTTCGGGTAGAGCTGCAAAACGGTCATATTATAATGGCGCACCTTTCAGGGAAAATGCGCAAGCACTATATAAGAATTGTTCCCGGCGACAGTGTAAAAGTAGCCCTCTCTCCATATGATTTAGATCGCGGACGAATTATTTTCCGTCAGCGTTAGAATTGAAAAGCATCCGGAGTATATTGAAAGCTCCGGTAGTTCCTGAAGCAATCAAGCCGATACAGATAATCGGTCCGAACGGAAAAAACCAAAACAATATTCTGAATAAAAACAGTCCCGCAATAACCTGCGCAATCTTACCGAACAAAGAAAACCATAAATCTTTTTTTGTCGCTTTCGGGCGCTGCCGTTGTTTTTCGTCTCCATAGTAGTAGCGGTGAGTTTGATAATTGCTTTGCTCCGCCGCATTTCCGAACCAATTCCAAAACGATTCTTCCGTATCGAATTGCGGCTCTTGCCATGAATAATTTCCCTGTCCGTAATAAGTACCGTAAGCACTATTCGAAGCGGAATCACCGTAAGATGATGAACCGGACATATTATATTCGTTTCTTTTGCGCTCATCCCCGAGCACGGCGTAAGCTCTGCTTATTTCTTTAAACTTTTCTTCCGCAGCTTTATCGTTCGGATTGCGGTCGGGGTGGTATTTGAATGCAAGATTTCTATATGCCTTTTTAATTTCTTCCGTACCGGCATTACGCGGAACTCCCAAAATCTCATAATAATCTTTCACAAAAAACCTCAAAAAATTCTTTTGCGGAAATTCTCACGCCGCACAATTCTAATATGTATAGAAAAATAATAGTTTTAATAGAATGTTACAAGGCGAAAAGCCGCAGAAATCGAATTTTAAACGCTTCCGCATAAGATTCCGCCGTAAAGCAGTTTTACATATTTTTTCAGTACAAATAAATTCTATTCACACAAATTGTGCATTTCGTATGAATGCGCTAAAATTAACCGCTATGCACTTGAATAATCCCTTGATTGTACAAAGCGACAGAACTCTTTTGCTTGATGTTCATGCTCCGACGGCAGATGAATGCCGCGACGCTCTTATTCCCTTTGCGGAGTTGGAAAAATCTCCCGAACACTTGCACACATACAAAATAACGCCTCTTTCACTTTGGAATGCTGCAAGCGCAGGGTTTTCGCCGGAAGATGCGGTAAATACTCTTTCAAAATATGCGCGTTACGAGGTTCCGCAGTCGCTTATTATGTGGATAAATGAAACGGCAGGCAGGTTCGGAAAACTGCGGATGATTCAAGGCTACGAAACTGAAGTACCCGTTTCTTCTCGAAAAAGCGGCAAGTCGGACTCAGGTGCAAGTGTTGCCGGAACGGAGGAAACTGCTTCACAAAAGGAACACGATTATTCAACGGCGGAACAAATTGTCCGCGAGCAATATATCTATCTTACGGCTTCTTCTAAACAAATTTATCTTGAAATTGAAGCAAATCGCGCGGCAAAAAAGTTTTTAACGCCGTGCGTTTATGACCGTTCACTTGTGAAAGCCGAAGAGCGCGCAAAACTTTCCGATGATGAAAAAAAGTATTGCTTTTTGCTCAAACTTACAGATCGCGGAATTGTAAAACAGATTTTGCTGGATTCGCTTTGGCCTGTGAAAGACGAGATTCCGCTTGAAGACGGTGAGCCGCTTGATTTTGAACTTAAAACGCATTCTTTAAGCGGAAAACCTTTTGAAATCCGCGAATACCAAAAAAAAGCCGCCGACGCTTTAGTCGGCAACAAAGGAGCGGGAACAGGATTCGGAACAATCGTATTGCCGTGCGGTGCGGGAAAAACAATCGTCGGCATGGAAATTATGGACAGGCTTAAAACAAGCACTTTGATTGTAACAACGAATATTTCCGCCGTTCATCAATGGATTCGGGAACTTTTGGATAAAACAAATCTTACGGAAGACCAAATTGCCGAATACACAGGAGAGCATAAAACCGTAAAACCGGTTACGGTCGCGACCTACCAAATTCTTACGTGGAGACCGGACAAAGAATCGGCATATCCGCATTTTTCAGTGTTCCGCGAATGCCGCTGGGGACTTATAATTTTTGATGAAGTGCATATGCTGCCCGCTCCGGTTTTCCGTGTTGTTGCGGAACTTCAAACAGTGCGCAGGGTTGGATTGACTGCAACTTTGGTGCGCGAAGACGGCTGCGAAGGTCATGTGTTCAGTCTTGTAGGCCCGAAACGCTACGATGTTCCTTGGAAAGAGCTTGAACATTCAGGCTGGATTGCGAGCGCGGAATGTATCGAAATCCGCTTGGATTTGCCGGAATCCAAAGAGATTGAATATGCGGTGGCACCTCTTAGGCAGAAGCACAGAATCGCAAGTGAAAATCCGCTTAAAAACGAAATTGTAAAAGCCGTAATAAAGCAATGCCCCGATGATAAGATTTTGATAATCGGGCAGTACGTTGAACAGCTTTTGTTGATTGCAAAAGAACTTAATGCGCCTGTCATAACCGGAAAAACTCCTAATGCGGAGCGCGATAAAATATATGCGGATTTTCGGAACGGAACTACCCGTGTGCTTGTCGTATCAAAAGTGGCAAACTTTGCGATTGATTTGCCGGATGCGTCCGCCGCTGTTCAGGTTTCCGGGACATTCGGAAGCAGGCAGGAAGAAGCGCAAAGGCTCGGGCGCATACTTCGTCCTAAAGAGCGGACTGCGCGTTTTTTTACGCTCATAACGCGCAATTCGGTCGAAGAAGAGTTCGGAGCTAATCGGCAAAAATTTCTTGCCGAACAAGGCTATTCCTATCGAATAATACGTTGTTCAAGCGCAGAAGACTTACAAATTTAGAGGGACAAAACGTTGCAAATAAAGTCAAAACGGCAGAAACGATATTCGGGAAGGCTGCTTCTCAAGATAGGGAGCACTTCCCTACGGGCGGAGGGAACACTGCACCTCGAGCGAGGTATGGTGGTGCACCCTGAACGAGGTGCGGTGGTGTACCCCGAGCAGGGTTAGGTAGTGCACCCCGAGCGAGGTGCGGCGGTGCACCCCGAGCAGGGTTAGGTAGTGCACCCCGAGCGAGGTGTGGTGGTACACCTTGAACGGGGTTAGGTGGTACACCCCAAGCGAGGTGCGGTGGTGCACCCCGAGCGAGGCGAGTAACACGCTCCGAGCAGGGCGAGTAACACGCTTCGAGCGAGGCGAGCAATTCGCTCCGAGCAGGGCGAGCGACATCCTTCGAGCAGGGCGAGCGACATCCTTCGAGCAAGGCGAGCGACATCCTTCGAGCAAGGCGAGCGACATCCTTCGAGCAGGGCGGACAGTGAAACTTGGTTTTACAGATATAATTCGGTTTGCTGTCCGCTTTAAGTTTTCCTTACGGGAAAACTTAGTGAAAAATATCGAAGGGGGCGATACTGCACCTTCGAGCAAGGCGGATAGTGAAACTTGGTTTTACAGTTACAATTCGGTTTGCTGTCCGCTTCAAGTTTTCCTTGCCGGAAAACTTGCTGAAAAATATCGAAGGATGCGATACTGCACCTTCGGCAAAAGAATGTTACCGGCACTTATGGGAGTGAACGGTTCACTCTAAACAATGCGAAAAAAAACCTGCGTGATGACGAAGTTTGCGAGCAGGTCTATCTTATAAACGGAGAAAGGTTATGCAAAACAGGGAAAATGAAAGAACGGAACGCATAGTTCAGTGGCGGGAAGCGCTTTCGATGCTGCCGGACGTGCGTTTTTTTGAGATTATGCGCGCATATTTAGGCGGAATCCGCACGCCTTTCAATAAACACAAACTTATTGAACAGCTGAGTTCCGTTTTGCGGAACGCGGAAAACCGCGAAAATATCCGTGATTTTATTTCCGAATTCGACATAAAGATTATTACCGCCGTTTCGTTTATTGAAAATCCGTCGCCTGAAAAGCTGACCGAGCTTTTTGCTTGCGAATACGGAGTTTCAGAAATTCGTGCGGAGCTGATGAATCTTTGCGACCGTCTTATAATCTACCTTTATTCAAAACAGGACGGAACAAAAATATTCCGCCTGAATCCTCTGCTTGACGATGTTCTTTTGCCCTTTATCGACGTAAACGCTCTGCTGCCGATTTATACATACACGATTGCCGAAAATGATACGCCGCATATAATTTCGCCGCTTTTTATAGGCTCATTTATTTCTTTTGTAAAAATGTTTCCCGATATGTGCAAGAATAATTCTGAAATTAAAAAAAAGGATTATGAGCGGCTTAAAGATGTTTTTCCTTCCAAAGAGAAGTGTGCGGAACTTTTACTGAAAGCGCTCATCAATTTCGGCATTTTTAAATACGGCAGAAAGGGGCTGTTTGCAGATGAAGAAAAACTTTTCGCATTTGCAAACTTGCCTGAATTTGAGCAGTATTCATATCTTGCCGTTTGTGCGGCTGTAAGATTCGGCAGAGAAAATCTTCGCGTTCATGCGCAGCTTTTATCGGACACGCTTGCTTCAATTCCTGAAGAAGGTTTTTCAAAAGCTGTTATATTGCGTGCAATGTTTTTATTGTCGAACAGAAAAGATACGGAAGAAGTAAAAACCGTTCACAACCGCTTTGACAGAATCCTCAGTCTGCACTCCGAAAATAATGCGGAACCGGTAAAAAGTCCTGAAATCTTGAAAGAAATAGTAGATGCGGCAATAGAATTCGGTCTTTTGTGCAAGAGAGGCATAACCGAATCCGGTGAAGAAATATTTACCGCAAGTAAAGTTATGCAGGAAAGCGGCGCGGCGGATATCGGCAACAGCGTAAAAAAGAATGCGCTTGTAATAGATGCAGGGAATTCGATAACTATAATGCCGACCCTCAATCTTAAAGATGTGCTTACAATTTCCGCATTCGCAGATATTGTGCGCTGCGGAACTGCCGGCGTCTTTGAAATTACAAAAAAATCCGTAAGCCGCGCCTTTGATAAAAATCTTTCGCCTGAAAATATTTATTCCGTGCTTGAAAACTTTTCCGCACATGAAATCCCGCAGAGCTTAAAAATCAACATTGAAGAATGGCACACCTCGTATTCCGGGGCACTTTTATACAGCGGCTATGTGCTTAAAATCGACGAAAAAACGCGGCGAATAATCGAAAAGTCTCCTGCGTTCGCAAAACTTGTACGCTGTAAACTTGCAGACGGAATCTTCTTGCTGGATATTCCTGACGGCGAAGACCCGTTGAAACTAATATCAAACTCAGGAATTCAAATTACTGCCGAAATAATAACTGCAAAGACACGCGAAGAACGCGTTGCTTTGCCGAGAATTATTTACGGAAACAATAAAATCGGGCGGGATACACGCAAAAATCATCTCATGCTCCCTGACAAAAGCATTTGCGAAGAAAAAATAAACGCACTGCTTAAAATTGCGGACACCTTGCAGCTTAATGCGGAAGAAAGAGAGTGTCTTATTTCCCGAATTAAGCAAAAACTCATAATCAATAAGGCTCAGCTTGATTCAAACTGTCTGCACACGGAAATTCTTGAAGCGGACGGAACGGAATATTTCAGCAAACTAAGACTTTTGGAAGATTCTCTTAACCGCGATACGGTAAAAATCGCTATTCCGACGGATAATACCGGAAATTCCATACAGACATTTACGGGGAAGGTTTTGGAGCTTACGCGGCTTGGAAACGACGCGGAAGTCAAAATCGAAACGGAACCGAATAAAGAAATTCTTTCATTTTCCGTAAGCAAAATCAGCCGTGTAAAAATCATACGCGGATTCGGCATTTACGGAAAATAAGCGCAGAGTTGAGTTTCCGGCATTTTCGCATTCGTTGAAATTCCTTCCCTTATTGTGTAATATCGCGCCATGGATTTATTGAAGAAACTTGAAGAATGCAAAAAACGCTATGATATTGTTCAAAAAGAAGTTATGTCGCCGGAATTGGTAAAGGATCCGAAAAAATACAAAGAAACGATGCGCGAAAACAATTATTTGAGTGAATTGTGTGCGCTTTACGACGAATACAAAAAAGTTTTACAGGGAATTGAGGACGATAAGGTCATCATCACGGAAGAAGATGACCAGGACATGAAGGAAATGGCGCGCGAAGAGCTTAAAGAGCTTGAAGAAGCGCAGCCGAAACTTGAAGAACAAATAAAACTCAAGCTCATTCCGCCTGATCCGCTTGATGAAAAAAACATCATTCTTGAAATACGAAGCGCGGCGGGCGGAGACGAGGCGAGTTTATTCGTGCGCGATTTGTGGGAAATGTACTGCCATCTTGCCGACCGCAAAGGCTGGAAATACGAGACGATGGAAGCGCAGGAGACGGAAGTCGGCGGGTTCAACAAAATCGTAACGTCGATAAGCGGCAAGTTCGTTTACGGAACGCTTCGCTGGGAAAGCGGCGTTCACCGCGTACAGCGCGTACCTGAAACCGAATCGCAGGGGCGATTGCAGACATCAACGGTAACGGTTGCTGTTTTACCTGAAGCCGAAGAGACGGAAATTGAAATAAAAGACGGAGACGTGCGCATTGACGTTATGCGCGCAGGAGGCCCCGGCGGTCAGTGCGTCAACACGACGGATTCTGCGGTGCGCCTTACGCATATTCCGACCGGAATTGTCGTCATTCAGCAGGACGAAAAAAGCCAAATTAAAAACAAGGCAAAAGCGTTCCGTGTGCTTCGCGCTCGTCTTTTTGATTTGGAAGAAAGCAAAAAACAGTCGGAGAGGGCGGACGCGCGGCGCAGTATGGTCGGTTCCGGCGCACGGAGCGAAAAAATCCGTACGTACAATTATCCGCAGGACAGAATTACCGACCATCGCATAAACTACAACCAGCACAATCTGCCGGCGTTTATGATGGGCGCAATGGACGATATGCTCGACGCGCTCAACGTGTATGCAAAAGAAGAGCAGCTCAAAGCCGCAGGCGGTACGGACTAATGACAATTCGGGAGGCAAAACGCCTTGCACGCGCCGCGCTTACGCAAAAAGACGCGGCGTTTTTTTATGCTGGCGGCGTTATTCGAACGGAGCGGAGCGGCGATTCGCGTTTTATTCCTTCTCCGACTCCCGACTTAGATATCAACTGCATTTTGTGCAGCATTTTGAACGTAGATAAAACGTATCTTTTAACACATTCCCAAAACGAATTGACTGAAACGCAGTTGGAAGATTTTGCTGCTGCCGTCAATAAAAGACGGACGGGACTTCCGGTTGCCTACATAACCGGCGTAAAAGAGTTTTACGCGCGGGATTTTTGCGTATCGCCTGCCGTACTCATTCCAAAGCCTGACACGGAAATTCTTGTTGAACGCGCGGCGGAAATCATTTTACAGAGCGTACAGACAGTCAAACTCTGTGATATGTGCACGGGAAGCGGCTGCATCGGTCTTTCCGTGTTTTTAGCAGTCAAAGAGAATCCGCAGACGGACTTGTGCAAAATTGAATCCGTCTGCCTTGCCGATATAAGCGAAGCCGCGCTTGAAATTGCAAAACTGAATGCAAAGCGGCTTTTGCGCGACGAAGATAAAGCGCGTTTTTCCTTTATTAAAACCGACCTTTTCGCCGAAATCACCGGCACTTTCGACTTAATCTGCACAAATCCTCCGTATATTCCGCATGGCGAAGCCGCCGCATTGCTGGAAGACGGACGAAACGAGCCGCTTTTAGCCTTAGACGGAGACGCAAACGTTGACGAAACCGTATCAGAAAGCGGCGACGGTCTTGCCGTAATCCGCCGTCTTGTTCCGGCGGCTCTTGAGCACCTTAACGGCGGCGGAACGCTTTTAATGGAATGCGGAGAGTATAATGCTCAAAAAGCGGCGGATTTATGCCGCGAAGCAGGATTCAGCTCCGTTCGGATTCATAAAGATTTAGCAGGACAAATGCGGCTTGTAGAGGCGGAGCATTAATTTGTATTGCCGCTGTGCCGCCTAAGTGCTTTTATGCGCTCTGCAAGTGTCGGATGCGAATAATTCCAGATGACATAAATCTTCGGCGGAAAAAGTTCGCTTAAGTTTTCGCTGTTGAGCTTAATAAGTCCCGAAATAAGAGCGGAAGGATTTTGTGTGTGTTCCGCGCTGAAGCGGTCGGCGGCAAATTCGTCGCGGCGAGAGAAAAAGTTACCGAGCGGCGTAAATAATTCTGAAAGCGGAGACGCGGCAAGTGAAATCAAAAATAATCCGATAAATCGGACATAATTCATAGATTCTGCAGAAAAATTAAATCCGAAGCCTTCATACAAGGCTTGGCTTTTTGAGCAGATAAAAAAAATCAGCATGAGTAAAAATTCAACAGGAACCATAACTAAAAATCTGCGGATTATGTGATGCAATTTATAATGCCCAAGTTCATGTCCAAGAACGGCAATAAGTTCATCGGGAGTAAGAATTTTTACAAGCGTATCGAACAATACAATCCGTTTTGATTTTCCAAGTCCGCCGAAATACGCATTGGAATGTCCGCTGCGTTTTGATTCGTCCATAATAAAAATACCGGAAAGTTTGAATCCCAATGAAGAAGAAAGAGATTCTATGCGGTTTTTAAGTTCGCCGTCGTCCAGCGGCATAAATTTGTTGAAAAGAGGTGCAATCACAAGCGGATAAATTACAGCCATTAAAAGCGAAACGGTAAAAATCAAAACTGTAACAAAAATCCACCAAGTATTCGGCAGGAAAGTCAGTATCGCAATGACAGCAGCAAGCAGCGGAGCACCTGTTAATGCAGAAATCAGGAGAGTTTTTATTTCGTCTGTAAGCCAAAGAGCAAAACTCATTTTTGAAAAACCGAATTTCTTTTCAATAACAAATTCATCGTATAAATCAAACGGAATTGAAAGAATATTTTTGGGGACGGATACCGAAACGGCAAAAATCAAGGCGGTAAGATAGGAAGTCCTGAATGAATGCGGAAGTCCTGTAAAACGGCAGACAAAGTCGAAAACGCGCGGATAAAATCCGCTCAGCGCAAGAACGAGCGACAGCACAAATCCGCATACGGCAGACGGAATCCATGAAAAATATTTTGCATTTTCATAATCGCGGATTTTTTTAAGTTTTTCCGTGTCAAAACAGGCTGCCTCCGGAATATTTTTAAATTCTTCCGGCAAAACCCCGTCATTTCTGCGGCGGGCGGAATATGCTGTAAATTCCAAAATCTGATTTATCAAAAATGCAAGAACTGTTCCGGCGATAAATATAATGACAAATAAATTCGTAAAGTTGATTTTATACATAGACAGAGTATATTGCGTTTTGTCAGCAGTTACAATTATCGCGAAATATAAAAATTGCTGTATAACATGATGAAAAAATAAAGAGTTTTTATATCGGCAAGCACCGGTATTTTTGTTCGGCAGCCGGTCTGACATTTTTTGCCCTAAGATTGACGCAATTTTTTACCATCATTACAATCGGCGCAAATAACAGACCTGTTTTGAATCTGAAGTTTCGGAACGGGCTGACTTGAAATAAATATATTTTATTGGAGCAAAAATGAAAAAAATATTATGCGCCGTTTTTGCGGCACTTGCTTTTGGAACCGTTTTTACATCTTGTGCGGCAAAAAAATCTGCTGCAAAGTCTATTGCGGTTTTTGCACCGGGAATTCTTGCCGACAGCCCAACGTACAGTATGCTTGCCGACGGTGTAAAAGCCGCAGTGGATTCTTACAATGATGGAAAATCCGATGATAAAAAAGTCAAACTGGACATTATTGAAGCCGGAACAAATCAAGCGGAATGGAGTACGAAATTAACCGCAGTTGCGGCTTCAGAAAGCTATGATTTGATAGTAACTTCAAATCCGTCTATGCCTGATATTGCGGAACCCATAACACTTCAGTTTCCGGCGCAAAAGTTTTTGATTTTGGATGCGGCAAAATCCGGGAATAAAAATATTGCAACCGTGCGCTATAATCAGCATGAGCAGTCGTATCTTGCCGGATACATCGCCGGTCTTATGACAAAAAGCGGAAAATTGGGTCTCATCGCCGGTCAGGAATACCCCGTTATGAACAATGTTATTCTTCCGGGATTTGAAGAAGGCGCAAAGGTGGCACACGCGGATGCGTCTGTTGATTTTAGAATCGTAGGAAATTGGTACAGCGCGGCAAAAGGCGGAGAACTTGCCGATGCCATGTGGAAAAATAAAATCGACGTGATTTTACCGATATGCGGAGGAGCGTCGCAGGGAGTAATTGCTTCTGCTGTTGCGAATAATTTTTATCTTGTGTGGTTTGACAGTAACGGTTTTTCACGTGCTCCAAAAAACGTGATTGGAAGTGCCGTTACGAATCAGCATAAAATGGCGGAAGAAATGACTTTGCGCTATCTTAATTCGGAAATCGAATGGGGAACGGCATCGACAGTCGGAATAAAGGAAGGATTTGTCGATTTTGTGCAGGACGATCCGTTGTACATTCAAAATATTCCTGAAGATGTGCGGAAAAAGGTAAGTGAAGTAATCGAAAGCATAAAAGACGGCAGCCTTTCACTACCGCAAGAATTTTAATTGCACTTGCCGTAAATGAATATTTTTTTGCGCCGCGTTACAAAGAAATTTGCACTAAAAACCGCGCTTGATAGAGTGTCGCTGGATTTTCCGGAAAGGAAAATTTATGCGGTGCTTGGCGAAAACGGCGCAGGAAAATCTACAATCGCTTCTATTTTAAGCGGCGATATTCAGCCTACATCAGGAAAAATATTTATAGAAAATAAAAGCCGCAGTTTTAAGAACGCGGGTGAAGCGGCATCTGCAAAAATCGTATGTGTTCACCAACGTCCGCTTCTTGCCGATTCTTTGACGGTTTTTGAAAATATAATACTTGGCGCGGAACGCTTTATCCGCTTCACACTGAAATCGTCTCTTGCAAAAAAGATAAATGAACTTGTGCGCATCTGGTCGCCGGGCTTAAAACTTGATTCTTATGTTTGGCAGGCAAGTCGAAGCGCGCATTTTTTTACCGCGTTTATTTGCGCACTGGTAAAAGAACCGTCCGTTCTCATCCTTGATGAACCGGCTTCTCTTCTTAGTGCGGAAGAAAAATCTGCGTTTTACCCGAAAATACGGAACTTTGTGCATGAAAATACAGAAGCAAAAACAGTCATCATTATTACGCATAGTCCGGAAGATGCAGCCTTGTATGCAGACAGCATCATTGTAATGAAAAAAGGCAGGACAGCAAAAATATTTTTAGATGCAAAAGATTTTACTCCGGAAGAATACCGTGAAATCCTTTCAAAAGATGAAAATAATCCGCCGTACAGTTTTATGACGGCTAAGAATAGTGATTTTATCTCCGTCGATAAATCCGAAGAAAGTTATGTTGCGTTTAAAAATATATCTGCAAATCCGCAAAATCGCCCGCCTGTTTTTGATGTGAGCGTAAAGGCTGCTTACGGGCAGATTACCTGCATAAAAGGCGAAAAAGTAAGCGGTCTTGAAACATTGGAAGATGTAATAACAGGTATGGCGGATTTTCCTTGCGGAGGAACGTTTGAAGTTATAAACGGAAAAAATAAATTCTCTGCAAAAATCGGAACGCGTTGTTTTACGCCTGCCGTTCTGCGTTACAAACAAAAAGCGGCTATTCTTTCTTCCGATAGAAATTTTCGCTCTTCAAACCCGAATCTTACGGTTGAGCAGATGCTTACTGCAATGTACTGCGGGAAAGACTATACAAATTATGCGCAAAAGCTTATCGATAGGGCGGAAATAAATATATGCCCCGATGAAAAAATTTTTTCGCTTTCGGGAGGAATGCTTCAGCAGCTTTTGCTTCGCCGCGAGCTTGAAAGCGATCCTGAACTTGTGATTATGTGCGAGCCGCTTCAAGGACTTGATTCAAATGCGGCGGAAAAAATGTGTGCGCTTTTGTCTAATGCAAGGGCGGCAGGAAAAGCGGTTCTTGTAATTGCCGCAGCGGATTTTCCCGATGGACTTTGTTCAAGAATTTATCACTTAAAGGACGGAAAATGCACATTGATAAAATAAAAAGTGCCGCAAAAACAAACATTTTCTATTCGGCGGCGGCACTCGTTTTTGGAGCCTTATTGTCTTCCGTGCTTTCTGTTGTATTTTCAAAATCGAATTCTGCCGATTTTGCAGGATTTTTTACCGGCGTATTTTCTTCGCGTTTTTACGCCGGTTCTCTTTTGAATACGGCATTTTTACTTACTACGGCAGGACTGGGTGCGTCCGCCGCATTGTTAAACGGAGAATATAATTTAGGAGGTGAAGGACAGATTTATGCAGGCGGCTTTATTTCTGCCGTTGTGTGCGCATCGCTAAAAAATATCAATCCGGTACTTGTATTGTGCATCGCGTTTTTATCTGCCGCCGCAGTTTCCGCCGCAATGATGCTGTTTTCCGCCGCACTGCGATGCTACAAAGGAGCAAGCATTCTTCTTACGTCGTTTTTAATTTCTTCGGCGGCAATTCCGGTCATCAATTCTCTTATTGCGGGTGCATTTAGAAACAGTGGCAATCTTCTTGCAACGCAATATGTGCCTGAAAATATGCGGATTCCGCACATTTTGCCGCCGTCGTTGCTTAGTTCAGCGGCATTTACTGCGCCGTTTTTGTGCATTGCAGCATGGTTTTTAGTTTATCGCACATCTGCGGGGCGGAAACTTTGCATAAACGGTATTTCAAAAGAATTTGGAAGGTATTGCGGCTACCCGCAGACAAAAATGCTGTTTATTTCTTCTGCCGTGTCAGGTGCTCTGCACGGAATTACCGGTTTTTTTGCCGTCGCAGGTTCATATTATACCTGTCACTCCGGATTTTATGCGGGAACGGGGTGGAATGCACTTACAGTATCGCTTGCCGCTTCAGCAAATCCCGCTTACATAATCCCTTCGGCTCTTGCACTTTCATGGATTTTTACGGGTGCGGAAAAAACTGCACTGCTTGGGAACTTTTCATTCAATTTTACTGCCCTTGTTCAAGGGATTCTGTTATTGTGCTTATCCGTAAAGGAATTTCGATTTAGGATTCCTCAAATGTTTAAGTATTTTAAGTCGGCATATAAAAATATTCACGGAAAATACGGAGATAACGTATGATATTGGGACTTGCGGCTTCTTCGTGTAGTTTATTTTTAATAGCAGCGGGAGCTTTATACAGCGAATATGCAGGCAGACTTGCACTTTTTTTGGATGCAGTGATAAATCTTTCCGCTTTTCTATTTTTTACACTTTTTTCGATTACGGGAAGCACGATTTTTGCATTCTTTGCTGCAGTCGTCATATCTTCTATGATTGTATACGCTTCTGCTCTGATAATCGAATACTTAAAAGCAGATCCCTTTGTTGCCGCCATTGCGCTGTCTCTCATAATCGAAGGGACGATAACTGCGATTTCGGTAAATATTTTCGGAACGCGCGGTGTTCTGATTTCCGAAAAGTTTATTTTTCCGCGTGCAGACGTACGTCTTACGGCAGCTGTTGTCTGTGCCGCCTTATCTGCATTTTTAATAATATTCTTAAAGACGAGCGTAAAAGGCTTATATTTTAGAATCGCCGGAACGGATTCTGCCGTTCTTGAAGCGCGCGGAATAAACAGTGCTTCCTACAAATGTGCGGCGTGGCCGGTAAGTGCATTTTGCGCATCGTCGGCAGGATGTTTTTACGCAGCGGAAATTTCATCGTTCGTACCGAACATTGCAGGCGGACGAGGGTGGATTGCGCTGGTCTTAGTATTTTTAGGGCGCAAAAAACCGCTTTACATCGCAGCCGCTGCGCTTTTCTTTGCCGCTGCCGAATATTCCGCATCATATCTTCCGAATGCGCTGCCGAATATTCCGCCTGCACTTCTTATTTCTTTGCCGTACCTCGCCGCATTGGCAGTGATTTCCATTCTGCCCGGCGAACGACGTACAGAATGACAGCGGGTGCCGGCATGTTACCGTCAGGAGCATTTCGCATATTACAGAAAAAGTTTACAGAAGGTTATGAATAAAGTCGGTAGGTTCAGTTTTGAGTTTTAAAATGTGGCAGGGAGGGCGACACTTCTGCGTTTCCATAATCGTGTTACTGGTTTTGTGTCGCCTCCGAGTTTTACTTCGCAAAATTCGCTAGACGGGCAAAAAGCCACCCGAATTAAAAAAAACTACTTTTAGCCAAGTAAAAAGCATTGGTGGTTAAATTTCAAAATCAAGGCAGCTGCGTGCAGATGTAAAAGGGCGTACTTTGGAATCGGCAACAGCTACATGAGCCGGGTGTTTTGAATAAAATCTCAAAGCTTCTTCATTTTCAAAAGTGGAGTCGAGCATCAAATCTGCGGTAGATGATGACAGGCGCCCGATCGTGGTTACTTTAATATCAACAAGACCCGGAATTTTACCTTTCAAACTTTCAAGTCCGTCTTTAATGTCTTTTTTTACGTTTTCTTTTTCTTTGTCAGACAAGTCAGATTTTAATGTCCATAAAATGATGTGTTTTGCCATTTGTACCCTCGAAGATAATATAGGGGAATCTTGGCGGAGGAGAAAGAGGGGGGAGAGGAGAGTTCGTTGGGGCAACTTCTGTTCTCGTGCAGAAAGATTCCGAACTCCATGAAGCACTTTATTGTGAAAATGAACGCTTGATTCCCCACTGTTCCTCTGCGATTCTCATTCTCTTCAAGAATCTTATGGATTCCGTCCAGAAGCCTCTGCAAAACTTTCGGCTTTCTCTTGTTTTGTTTCTATTTGTACAAGTCGCTTTTACTGACCGAAAGTGTGGCTTACATCCTCCGTACTAAAAGACTTTTCTCGTCAGAACGGAGCTGGATGTAAACAAAAAGCGTCCTCTTTTTTACTTTTCCCAATCTTGAGTAAAAAAAATGATGGAATTCTTCTGGATTTCGTTTACGTTTTTTGGTACTTTGTTTTTTTTCAGTCTTTCAATTTCCATCAGGATTTCATTGGTCAGACCGCTTTCCCTTCTTAATCTGTCTTAATCGAAACTTCCTCCAGCCTGCCAGAGTTCCATAGTTCAAGTTAAGCTACTCGCGCGCTTTCTTGTCTCCGATGTCGTCCGAGAGTTTCATTGCCAGTCTCATTAGTTTTTCGGCAATTTCGGCACTGCACTTTTATTGCATCACTCCAGATTTTTTTTACCGCAAATATAATATATCAACGATTGTTAAAAATATTCAAATTGATCCAATGTTTAAGTTTGTCAAATTTTGTTACTTCTGGTAAAGAAAAATTACATGCTTCAAATACTTTCTTGATAGTTAAATCTTCGTATATTATTTTTGAATGATTAAAATAATATGGTAGCCATATTTGGTTTCCAGTTTTATCTTCCAGTATCATCTGAAATACAATTGTATGAATTTCATTATATGATTTAAAAAAATATCCATTATTTTCAGCTTCATTCCTATTAGGATACAAAGTTATTTTGTAAGGATTTGGCATAAAATCTTTAAACATTAATAAAGTATTAATTACTTGAGAATTACTTAATAAATCATTGTCTTGGAGTAAAACTAATTTATTATCTTTGGAAAAAAAACGCATATTAACTTTTTTATTGATATCGTCATCAATACTGTGTTCTCTGCATATTGAAACTTTCCATGTTTTGTTTATTTTAACATATTCAATTATTTTATATCCTATTGTGTCTTCTGGTTTGTGGACTCCAAGTTCATCAAGTATTTTAACAGAACCTGATGGACCTGTACCAGAATAACCACAAGTACAACCACCTAACCACATTTCATTTTCGGATCCCTTTATTATCATAAGTGGTACATCTAACTTAAATAATCTATCACCAAAACTATCATCCGATTTTTCATAATTACCATCGTGAATAGCATCTATTTCATTTTGATATATTGTAATTCTATACACATCACCTAGTTCTAGTTTATGTTCATCAAAATAATTTAAAGATGTAGAAGTTATTCCTACTAAACTTTTTAGTTTAACAGAATGAAAAGTTTCCTGGGTTTGATAATTTAATAAATCTTGTTTTAGAAAAAGAGTCCCGCTATTGGAATGTTTTACACTTTTTATTCTGCCTTCTTTTTCTAATACAGCAAGTCTCTGTTTACTTATGCCAAGATAAGCAGCAGCTTCTGCAGAAAATAATAAATCGCTCTCAATTTGCTTACTAATGTAACTCACAATTCGATTATAAATGAATGATTGTTTATTGTCAATAATTGATTGATAGTTGTTTTTTATCGCTTCGGAATAAATATTTTCAATTATCATCAAAATTCTTTTCTAAATCAAAATCAGCGAACCAACCACAAAGTTTAGGAAAGTTTAAGGGATAAAGTCGTCTGGTGTTTTCTAGCCTAACTTTTGCTGTATACGCTCATTATTATAATATTTGATAAAATCGTTAGTAATTTTTTCTGTATCCTCGAAAAGCGGTCTGCTGAATTTCAGCAAGTCATCATATTCACTCTCAACTTTGGGTGTGCAAAAAAATGTTCCGTATACGCTTTGTCCCAACAAATGAATAGTTATCATAAAACTACACTCGAAAAATACTCGAAAAATAAAAGAGGGTATGAAGATGAAGTACAGCAAAGAATTCAAGGAACAGGCAATAAAACTGTCTGATGAGATTGGGATAAAACAGGCCTGTGCACAGCTTGGACTTGTTTACGGAACTTTATCCGACTGACGGAAAAGTTATAACCTTGAACGAATTTTTAACGAAACACATCAGAAGATGCACCGCTTACAGAGCGTGCGAAAAAACTGATGAAGGAAAATGCAGAACTCCGTGAGGCAAATAACATTCTCAAGGATGCATTCCGTTTTTTCGTAAACGACCGGAAGTAGTAACAGTAAGAAGCATACACTGGTTCATTTTTGGTAACAAGAAAAAGTATCATGTGAACAGGATGTGCAGGGCTCTTTCGGTCAATGAAAAGGGTTATTACAAATGGCTGCGCAACGGAGACCGGCCAAGAAAATGGCAGAATCTCCTTGTCGAGATACACAGAATTCTGGATGAAGAACCTGATAACGATAATTACGGAGCCTACCGAATGCTGATTGCCTTAACACAGAAAGGCATTCATACATCATTAAGCTCTGTAAGAGGGGCAATGCGCAAGGGAAACCTGCTGAAACCTAACCGAAGAAGTCCTGATGGGCTTACAAAGGCTGATAAAAAGGCTCTGAGACCAGAGAATCTTTTGAAACGAGACTTTACAGCAAAGGCTCCGAATCAGAAGTGGCTGACTGATATAACCCAGGTGCCGTGCAAAGATGGAAAACTTTACATCGCACCAGTTTTTGACTGTTTCGGAGGAGATATAATTGCTCTTTCGATGGATACGAACATGAAAAAAGAACTGTGTATTTCAGCTCTTGAGGCGGCTTTCAAATTGAGAAACCCTGAATCAGGAGTGATAATTCACAGCGATGCCGGAAGCCAGTACACGAGCGGAGCCTTCATACTGGCAGCTGGAAAACATCATGCAGTTCAGAGCATGAGCGATGTCGGAAAGTGCTACGACAACGCACGGATGGAATCATTCTTTGCAACTTTGAAGAAAGAAAAGTTGTACAGAATAAACTCTACAAAAATGACGGCAGAACAGGTAAAGGCTGTGATATTCCGTTATGTCATGATTTATTACAACAGAAAAAGAATTTCTACTGTGAATCCAAGAGGTCTGCCTCCTTCAATCTACAGAGAAAAATCAGCAACTGTTTCAACTGCTGCTTAAAAATTTAGGGTATTTTCTGATTGTACTAAAGTTGGCTTTTCATTAATATAGACTGAAAAAATAACCTATATTTTGTTGGATTTATCTTTTTTTTCTCAGAGGGCTGTTTGACGAGGGAATTTGAAAAATGATGAAAGATACTTGTAATAAATTTATTGAGGGTATAAACTCAGCAATAGACAATGATACTTCTCGTCGTATTACTTCACTCCGCTTTCTTTCAGGGCCTCAGCATGAAAAAAGGATCTGAGCTCTAAAATTATCGTCGTAGATACAAGCACGCTTGCCCATACTGAGCGTATCCATTTTAGAGAGCATCTTAATTCTGTTGTAGACAATCCTTCTGATAATAGCTAGGTTTTCTGCTGCATTCCGGTCAAGAACGGTGCACTCATCATCACAAAACAGGACATCTAAACACCAATGTAAGTTATTCTCTATCGCCCAATGACTGCGTACCCCTTTTGCAAATTTCTTTACATCTGTAATGCTCGTAATAAAATAGCGAACTTCATGACATTCTCTCCCTTTCCTTGTTACCATGCTTTCAACCATACCGAATGCAGCGAGGTTTTTCCACTCCTTTTTATCTTCAAACCATCCTATACCGGTATCAAGGCTATATATTCGTCTCTCTATTCTCCCATGTCCTTTATCAAAGCTCGTATGGACGCTCCGAGTCGCTGTTGCAGGGCTTGAGAAAAAATCCTTTACTTCCTGCTCCATAAGCGGATGATTCCCTTTAAGAGCCAAGATATAATCGTTATCTTTTGCAATCTTTTTTACTATTTCTTTCTGACATAACAGTGCATCAGCGGTTATAATGGTCTCTTTTATTTTCAGTGCCTCTATGAGCTTTTTACTTATCGGTATTTCGTTTGTTTTTTCGCTGCTGCATTCCATCTGTCCGATAACGACTCCCAATTCATGGCTATAGGCGTGTAATAGATGTAATGGATCTATGTCGGCTTCTTTCAGCCCACTTCCTCTGAGCGTTTTCCCATCCAAACTGACATAACTGCCCGCCGGAATCTCGAGTTCTTGCTCTATCCAGCGGATAA
>CAUUGI010000021.1:0-25584 GCA_963544675.1 uncultured Treponema sp. | reverse complement strand
ACAAAATCAAAAAGAACTTTCACAATATGTTCAGGCGGCTCTTTAACGGCGGACGAGCGGAGCTTCGTCTTGCCGACCCGCAAAACGTTTTGACCAGCGGAATCGACATATTTGCCCAGCCGCCCGGAAAAAAACTCGAAAACATATCGCTGCTTTCAGGCGGAGAAAAAACGATGACGGCAGTCGCCCTGCTTTTTGCCACATATCAGGTGCGTCCGTCTCCGTTCTGCCTTCTTGACGAAATCGACGCTGCGCTTGACGACAAAAACGTCTCAAGTTTTGTAACAACGCTTGAATCGTTCGCAAACGTGAGTCAGTACATAGTCATCACGCACAACAAAAAAACCGTCATGGGCGCAAATACGATGCTCGGAATCACTATGGAAGAATCCGGTGTAAGTAAAATTATTGCTCTCCGTCTCGACGAGGACATAAAAGTCGGGGCTGCCATTGACGCTGCCGATGACGATTTTGTTGAAGAAGATGTTACGCTTGAAGAGGGAGCTTATATTCCGCCCCGCCCGCCAAAAAGAATTCACAATGCGGACGGCACAATTACCGATACTGAAATAGAGCGCATAAAAGAAGAAAAGAAGCGGGAAGCGGAACAAAAAGAAGCGCAGACGGCGGAAGAAACTTCCGACGGTGGAAATATTCAAAGTACGGAAGAACAGAATGATTGATTTCAGCGATGTAGTATCCGAGATTCAAGACTACCTTTCTCAAAATAAAAAACGCACTCTCGTGCTATGTGCACTTCTTATTTTTATGACCGTTTCTGCAATAGTCATACTAAGCAGGTCAATGCCGACCTCTGTAAAAGAAAAGAAAAAACCTCAGAGGTCTCTTGTACTGGATGAAAGTCTTGTTCCGCCGAAAGGGCCTGAAGTTCCTGACGGTTATATAACGGCAAGAAGAACGGCGGATAAATGGAACGCAGAAGAAATAAACAAATGGTTTACAGAGCCGGATAAAGCCGAACTGGATAATCTTGCATCTTCAAACGATAGAATTATTGAAGATATTATAGGAGCTGCGCCGTGAAAAAATTATTTTATGTAATACCGATTGCGTCGATTTTGCTGTTTTCATGCGCAGGCACTCCGAAAAACTCCGGCAATCAAACACTCGAATCTGAGTCGGAACAAACTGACTCTCAAACCGCTCCTAATGATGAAGCGTATTCCGAGCGGAATGATAATCATTCTGTTTCAGAAAATACTGTTGAAACGACAGAAAATAATCCGGCACAGGAAAATACGATTGATGCGGATACGGAAAAAGAATCTGCGGCTGAAACGGATTATATCGATGAGGCAGAGCCGCTTTCGGAGATGGAAACGCCGGATGAGCTTGAAGAAAAATTGAATGCCGCTGACATTGATGAGCTTCAGGAACTTGATAATCAATATGCGGAGGAAGAATCTTCCGATTCGGATGCGGAAGAACCTGCACTCACGGAAGAACCTTTGGTGCGCGATATTGCATTGGATATTGCTTTGGAAGAAGACTCAAAACTTCCCGAAACCGACTCCGACGCTCCGGCGGAAAACATAAGTTCCGCAAATACAGATGATATTCCGTCGGAAGAAAACTCGAATAAAGATGAAAATGTGTCTTTGCCGGAAACAGATGCGCAAATTTCTCCGCGCACAAACGAAACGAAAAATGAAACTGCCGATCCGGAAAATGTTCTGAATAAGTCCAATGAAAATGCAGATGAATCGCCGGAAAATAATAATTCTGCCGATGAAAGCGCAAATAAAATTCATCCGACTCCTTCGAGAACAATGACTGCAAAGAAAAATCAGCTTATTGAAGTCGAATATCCCGGAAGAGGCTGGATTTATCAAGGCAATATCGACGAAAAAGGAAACGTAGACGCAAGACAAAAGAATTTTGTATTCGGCGGGCGTAAACTCGGCGCAGAAAATCAAACATTTTCTATTCGCGCGCGAAATCCCGGAAAATATTTATTACATTTTTATAAAAACGATGCGCTCACCGGAACATATATCGATGATTATCTTGAAGTAAATGTTGAAAACGAGGAAGTTCCTCTTACTTCCCGCATAAAAGCACCGGATTATGCAAAAGCTGTTCCTCCTGCCGTAAAAATTACTGCAGAAAATGCAAATGCCGATACTGAAAATCAATCTGCCATTGCTAAACCGGAACTGCCTAAAATCGAAGAAATTTCTACAAATCAGCCGAATTCCCAAATTGAAAATACTCCTCCTGTAGAGCAGAAAATGCCTGACATTATAAGAACGGCTGTTCAAAACACAAATGCGGGACCTGAAAAAACTATAATCACGGAGCAGGAAAATTTTTCTAAAGGAAGGCAGCTTCCTGAAACGTCTGACGACGGTCAGCGGCATTATTATATAAATTCAGGAAACACTGCTGAAAATTCGACACAGAATCGGACAGGACAGCAAAACTCTTCAACCGACATAGAGGCTTCCGATGAAAGTTCGTCTTCCGTTATGGAAATTCCTCAAACCGGAATAATATCGGAGGAAGAAAAAGCAGCCGAAGAATTGCTTACTCTTGCAAAAAAACAATACGAAGCGAAAGAATATGAAAAAGCTTTGGAAACGCTTAAACAATTTTTTGCACAGGCGGTGCTTAAAATCGATGAAGGACTTTTTCTTCAGGGGAATATCCTTGAATCAAAATCGAATGTAAGAAATATAAAAAACGCTATAGATTCATACGATTTAATTGTGCGCGATTATCCTGCAAGCACTTTGTGGGATAGAGCAAACAAACGAAGTATTTATCTGAAACGTTTCTATATAAATATCAGGTAGGGTGAAAATATGAAAAATATTTTTTATTGCGTATTGATTTCGTCGGTATTGTTTTTATCGTGCACGATAAATAAACCGGCAGAAAAATCGAAATTTATAACCGTAACAGCTTCGGCAACAATAACGGAAAAGGCGGATTACGCGCTTGTTACATTTCCAATAAATACAGCCGGTTGGATTGCGGCGAAGGTGATTGAAGACAATATTGCGGCGGCAAATAAAATTTCGCAGACTTTGCAGACTGCCGGAGTCGGAACGGATGATATTTCCGTATCTAACTACGGTTTTGAGCCGTACAGAATCGATATGCGCCAATATTCAGTGTCAAATAACGTAACTGCAAAAATTCATAATTTAAATTCACTTGGGCAAATTATCGATACCGCCAAACTTCCCGGCTCTCCGATTCCCGATGTTGAATTCAAATTATCCGATTTGCAGGGAGCATTTAGACGGGCGCGTACTATGGCTGTTCAAAAAGCGCAGGAAAAAGCCTCTCTTTTTACCGGTGCAGGCGGCTGCAAAATCGGAGAACTGCTTTCCCTTGAGGAAATCAATGTTGTGAGCGAGGATAATATCAAAGCCGGTAAAAACGGAGTTTTTACAATCACATCGGAACTGAGAGTAACTTATTCAATTCAATAGAAAGACGGGAATTTTATGCTTGACTATAAATTTATCAAAGACAATCTTGAAGCGGTCAAAAAAAACATTGAAAACCGCAATATGACGGCGGATGCGGATTTGGTCGTAAAATTGTACGACGAACGCACCGCATTGGTGAGCAACCTTCAGCAGTTGCAGCAAAAGCGAAACGAGAACGCCGCTTCAATGAAGCAAAAACTCGATGATGCAAAACGAAAAGACTTGATTGAAAGCGGCAAACTCATAAAAGAAGAAATTGCGGCAATTGAAAAAAAAGCGCAGGAGACGGAAGCCGCTCTTGAAAATGCCGCCAGGAAAATCCCGAATATGGCGCACCCCGATGCTCCGGTCGGTAAGCTGGACACTGAAAATCTTGAAGTCAAAAAATACGGCAAAATCCGCGAGTTCGATTTTGAACCGAAAGATCATGTTCAGCTTGCCGAAGCACTCGGTTTAATCGACTTTGACCGCGCCACAAAGGTTTCCGGTCAAAAATTCTACTATCTTAAAAACGAAGCTGTATTTCTTGAGCAGGCTTTAATCATGTACGCGCTTACGACGCTTAAAAAACACGGTTTTGAAATGTTTATAACGCCCGATGTTGCTAAAGAAGAAGTATTAAAGGGGATAGGATTTAATCCGCGCGGCAACGAAAGCAACGTTTATGCGATAGAAGATGAAGGCACGTGCCTTGTCGCAACGGCGGAAATTACACTCGGAGGCTACCATTCCGGCGAAATTTTGGACAAGACAAAACTCCCGCTTCTTTACGGCGGACTTTCACATTGTTTTAGGCGCGAAGCGGGCGCGGCAGGGCAGTTCAGCAAAGGGCTTTATCGCGTTCACCAGTTCGACAAAGTGGAAATGTTCGCGTACGCCGCACCGGAAGATTCCGACGCAATCCACGAAAAACTCCGTCTAATCGAAGAAGAGATTTTTACGGGGCTGGGACTCCCGTTCCGCGTAGTTGATACGTGTACGGGGGACTTGGGTGCACCTGCCTATCGCAAGTGGGATATTGAAGCATGGATGCCCGGCAGGAACGGCGGCGAATACGGTGAAGTTACATCAACTTCAAACTGTACGGACTACCAAGCGCGGAGACTCAACATCAAATATAAGGACGGCGACGGCAAAAATAAATTCGTTCACACTCTGAACGGAACCGCTATCGCTGTAGGCCGCGCAATGCTTGCGATTTTTGAAAATTATCAAAACTCCGACGGTTCGATTACGATTCCTGAAGTCCTTGTGCCGTACTGCGGATTTAACAAAATCGAAGCAAAGAAAGACTAGCGTAATATTCTTATGAAAGAAGCCGATTACGACAAAAGGATTTTCTATATTCTTGTTTTTTTTGCGGCGGTCTTACTTGGAACGCTGCTAAAAATCACAGTTGCGGTGTCGCTGCCGGTTACGGTTGCTGTGCTGCTTTCATGTGTTCTTTATCCTGTCATCAAAAATCTAAACGAAAAATTGCATATTCCGTGGATTTTCGGCAGTATTTTGATGATGCTCTTGATGATAACGGTACTTTCGCTTCTTTCAACGATAATAGGCACGAGTTTGACAGCCTTTCTTGATCAATATCCGAATTATGAATCGAAATTCAATTCAATATACAAAATTTTTGCCGACACGCTTAATCTGCAATTCTACGAAGATAAAAGTTTTTTTGAAAATATCTGGAGTCAGCTTAAAGTCAGAGAATTTGTTCAAAAAACAGCTATTTCCGTTTCAAGTAATTTGATTTCGATTACGCGCTCTCTCGGAGTGATTCTGCTTTTGACAGTTTTCTTTTTAATAGAATTGCGCAACAGTAGAGAAAAAGTTAATTATATGTTCAACGGAAAATTCCAGAGCCGTTTTTTGAAAATCACAAAAAAAGTCATCATGGAAACAGTCCATTTTGTTTCCATAAAATTTTTTATTTCACTTGCAACCGGACTGCTCGTTTACATAAGCTGCTTGATAGCAAAACTTAATTTTGCAATTATCTGGGGCTTTCTTGCATTCGTGTTTAATTTTATTCCGACTTTCGGCTCAATATTTTCCGTAGGAATGATGACAATGTTTGCATTGCTTCAATTTTACCCAAGTCCGCTGCCGACGGTTTTTATTCTTACTGTTACAACCTTAATCAATCTTATATTGGGGAACATAGTTGAACCTAAAATCGAAGGGCAGAATTTAGGTCTTTCTCCGTTTGTCATTCTCGTAAGTCTTTTATTCTGGGGATGGATGTGGGGATTTATCGGCATGATACTCGCTGTTCCTGTCATGGTAATATTAAAAATTATCTGTGAAAATGTGTCTTACCTGCATTGGGCGGCAATTCTTTTGGGAAATAAACCTACCGACACGCAAAAAGAACTTTCTGTTGAAGAAGATTCGTAAAATCAAAATTATGCCGTAAAAATGATCTTCAGTCTTTGTGGAATGTATGCCGCGAAGTTATAAAATCCAAATTAGGAAAATTTGATTTGTAAAGATTAGATTATTTAGCCTAAATGTCGAGTTTTGAAAAACTTTGCTGTGCTTTCGACGAGAACTTCGTTCGCTGCGCTCACTACCGAGTTTGCAATGCAAACTCGCACGCTTAGCCGCAGTCGAGCTTTGCGCTCGAAACGGTACGCAGCCGGAACATAGCCTGCTCATAAATGGCGTTCATTTCAAAACTTTACATTCTATTGGTGCAGGAAAGAATTGGAAAATTTCGAGTTTCGGAAAAACTCGAAATTGAGCCTATTTAAAATAAAAAAGCCGCCTTATAAAGCGGCACTGCCCGAAAGGAGACTTGAACTCCTATGAGATTGCTCTCACTAGGACCTGAACCTAGCGCGTCTGCCAATTCCGCCATTCGGGCTGGTTTAGCTACTATATACAAAAAATATTGTTCGGTCAATAAGCACTTATCAACGAAATCTCCTTTGAGAAATCAATAACAAGAATGAAAAACTTATCATTGAACATAACAGACATTTGCATTATCATCGGCGTAAATCAAATCACAGGAGATTCTAATGGCTAGAATTCATTATATTGCAGGTAACTGGAAAATGAACACAAACAAAGCGGAAGCTGTAAAACTTGCGCAGGATCTTGTTGTTTCTCTAAAAGGGAAAAGCGGGAAATACATGATTGGAGTTCCGTTTGTTTATCTTGATGCAGTATCTCAGGTCATCAAAGGTTCAAATATTATTTTAGGCGCGCAAGACGTTGCCGCAACGGCGAACGGAGCGCATACCGGTGAAGTTTCAACCGAAATGCTAAAAGACATCGGTGTTCGTTCCGTTATTTTGGGACATTCCGAGCGCAGACATGAAATCGGAGAAAGCGACGAACTCATCAATAAAAAAGTACGCCGCGCGCTTAGTGAAGGATTGGAAGTCGTTCTTTGTATCGGAGAACTTCTTTCGGACCGTGAAGCGGGAAATGCGGAACAAGTTTGTGCGTTCCAGTTAAGTGCAGACCTTGCAGGCGTTACCGAAGAACAAATGAAGAATGTTACAATAGCTTATGAACCCGTATGGGCAATCGGAACAGGAAAAACTGCAACACCGGAAGATGCAGAGAAGATTCACAAGTTCTGCCGCAACTATATCGCAAAACTCTACAATCAAAAAGTCGCGGACGAAGTTATCATTCAATACGGCGGCTCCATGAAAGCGTCAAATGCAAAAGAGTTGCTTGCACAGCCGGATATTGACGGCGGCTTAATCGGCGGCGCAGCTCTTAAAGCCGATACATTTGAGCCGATTTGCGCAGAATAAATCAAAATCGGTAGTATTAAAGCGCGGATTACTGAATGTAATTCGCGTTTTTTGTTATCATTCCGATTGAATAAAAATATTAGAAATGATATATTAAATACACTCTACGGGATGTAGCGCAGCTGGTAGCGCGTCTGGTTTGGGACCAGAATGTCGCGGGTTCAAATCCTGCCATCCCGATTATTTTACTTTTCAAAATAAATCAAAAGATATCTTTATTTATAATTACCAATCATTCCAAGGACTCTATGAAAATCGAAACACTTAAAAAAAATAATTCCGCACATGGATGTACAGCGGTTTTTTGCGATATTGATGGAACTCTGCTCAATTCCGAGCATAAAATTACGCCTCTTACTCTTGAAGCTATAAAACTTCTGCAAAAGAAAGAAATAAAATTCACTATTGTTTCTGCAAGAAGTCCGACTTGTATATTTCCTATTTTAAATGAATATAATTTTAATTGCCCTCTTATATGTTTCAGCGGCGCATTGATTATGGATGAAAATAAAAAAATAATTTCAAACAGGGGATTTTCAATACCGGAAGTTGAAAAAATAATAAAATATATAAAATCTCAAGAATTCGATATGGTTTACAGTATATATTCTCATGAACAATGGGTTACGGAAAATATAAATGACAAAAGAATTAAAACAGAAGAAAGTATTGTCAAAGTGAACGCGGAAGCAGGCGATTTAAACAAAATAAAAAGCAGTATAATCAATAAAATATTTTGTATTTGCAATCCGAACATAACGGATAATGTGGAATCAAGTCTTAAAAATGAATTCCCGGATATTTCAATTGCACGTTCGTCTGATGAAATGATTGAAGTCATGGCGAACGGAATAAGTAAAGCTGCCGCAATATCTGAATTTTGTAAGCTGTTTAATATGGATATTACCAAAACGGCAGCTTTTGGCGACAGTTTTAATGATGAAGGAATGCTGGCAGCTGCGGGAATGGGATTTGTAATGGCAAATGCACCTGCCGCATTGAAAGAAAAAATTAAAAATGTTACAGATGACAACGACCACGACGGAATATATAAGGCTCTCAAAAATATATGTGTGATTTGATATTTCTAAAAATAAGGGACTCTTTACTCAAGCAAAACGAGTTTTAAAAGTCCCTTATAGATTGATTTTGTGGTAGATAATTAAGCGTAAACGATACTTTCCGTCATCTTAATTACTTTATCAGGGCAAACCTGTGCACAAACGCCGCAGCTTGTACATTTTTCATAATCAGTTTCAGGAATTCCGTTTATTACAATTATACAATGCTCAGGGCATTTTTTCTCACAAAGTCTGCATTTTATGCAACCTGCTGTGCAATCTTTTTTAATTTGGGGACGGTTATCCGCTCTGTTTCTGCAAAGAGCTGCGGCTCCTTTGCGTGAAGCCGGAATTATGTCGAACAAATGCTTTGGGCAGGCTTTTGCACATTTTCCGCAGCCGACACAGTTTTCATAGTTTACCTGCGGAAGTCCGTTTTCGCCTATGGAAAGTGCATCAAAAGGGCAAACAGCAACGCAATCACCTAATCCTATACAGCCGAATGAACATTTTTTTATATTGTTTACAGCAAGAGTTACCGAAAGACAGCTTTTTACACCGGAATAGGTACCTCGCTGTCCTGCACAATCATGACTCCCTTGACAGGCAAGCAGAGCGACTTTCTTTTCCGCATTTATGTTTACTCCCAGAAGTTTTCCAAGTTTATCCGAAACATCCGCACCGCCGGCAGAACAGCCTCCGGGAGCAGCCTCTCCGCTTGCAACAGCCGCCGCGAACGCATCGCATCCTGCATAACCGCATCCGCCGCAGTTTGCACCCGGCAGAATATCTCTTATATCCGAAACCTTTTTATCAACTTTGACTGAAAAGATTTTTTTAAACAGACCAAGTAAAAATCCCAACAGAAAAGCAAGCCCGATAGAAGTTAGAACTGTAGTAATAATTAAACTCATGCCTTTCCCCTTATTTTATAAGTCCCTTGAAACCAAGGAAAGCGAGACTTAAAAGTCCGGCTGCAACAAAGAGAATCGGAGTTCCGTTAAATGCGGCAGGTACCTTTGCGGTTTTAAGACGCATTCTTACACCGGACATAACAACAAGACTTATCAAAAAACCTGCTGCCGAACCTAGCGCATAAACAATGCTTTGCCCGTAGTCATAGGAATTTTTTATGCACTTAATCGTAACGCCCAAAACCGCACAGTTAGTTGTTATAAGAGAAAGATAAATTCCCATCGAAGAATAAAGTCCCGGTATCATTTTCTTTAAATAGAATTCTACAAGCTGAACAAGAGATGCGATTACCAATATGAAAAACAATGTCTGCAAAAATTCAAGTTTTAAAGGAATCATTACAAGATTATAAAGAGGCCAAGTTGCAGCGGTCGCAAGAACTATTACAAAAGTTGTGGCAAGTCCCATTCCCGTTGCTTTTTCCGTATCGTTCGTCATGCCGATAAACGGGCAAATTGCAAGATACTGCACGAGCACCACATTGTCGATTAACATCGACTTTATGAAAATTTTTATCAATTCCGTCATTCCGAAGCCCCCTGTGTGCAGCCTGCACAAGCAAACGGACAGGCATTTTTTGATTCCGAAGCTTTTTTTGCCTTTGCTTTGGATTTTTGGAACGATTTATAAAGCTGCAACAAAGCTCCCACAAATCCGAACACAATAAAACCGCCCGGCGCACTGTTCAACACTCCGATTCTGTACGCTTCCGGAATCACATCGATTTTAAACGGCGTAGCGCTTAATAAAGTTCCGCCGCCAAAAAGCTCGCGAACAAGAGAAATTACAACAAGCACAAGTGTGTAACCCAATCCCATTCCGATTGCATCTAAAACCGAATCAAAAACACTGTTTTTGCTGGCAAACGCTTCAACACGTCCCATAATTATGCAGTTTACAACTATGAGCGGCAAAAACACCCCCAGCGCATCGTAAAGACTTTCCACATAAGCCTGCAAAACAAGCTGAACGATTGTTGTAAAAGCAGCAATAACAATAATAAAAACAGGCAGACGTATTGATGAAGGAATATAATTCCTAAAAATACTGATTACAAGTTCGCTCATAATAAGAACGAACATCATACCGACACCCATACCCAGCCCGTTAAATATGCTCGTTGTGATTCCAAGCGACGAGCAAAGACCTATATTCAGCACTAAAAGTGCATTTTCGCGAACAATGCCGTTCGTAAGTATTTTGATTTTATTGTTCATCTTTATGTTCCTCTAAATATTCGCTGATACAGGCAGTTCCTTTTTCAAGAATTTCACCTACCGCCTTACTTGTAATCGTTGCGCCGGAGATTGCATCGAAAGTTTCGCCTGCAATAAAACCGTCTGCCGCCTTTTTACCGGTAAACTGCCCGTAGAATGTTTTTCCGTTTTCCAGTTTAAATGTAGGATCGCTTGCTTTAAGTCCGAATCCCGGAGAATCCGTATTTTCAAGAAATTGAACGCCGGTAACAGAGCCGTCCAAATCAAGTCCCACTGTTAAAGTTGCATGATCGTATGTCGGACCGGATACTTGCGCAACGGCACCGATAAGTTTTCCCTCTTTTTTTGCAGCATACAATTTTTCAATTACGATTGCTCCGCCTGCATCGTTAAAGTTTTCTATTAAATCGAAAGTATCAGCTTCTGCAAAAACATTTTTCATAGCGGAAGCGGCTTTATTTTTTTGATTTTGCACAATAACCGGATAAGTAAAATTATTTACGGCTGCAAGAACCGCGCATGAAACGGCCGCATACACCGCAAGGATTGCTCCGAGCTTTATCATTTCAAAAACAGGTTTCTTTGTAAAATTCATTTTGACGCTCCGTTGCCGTTGATATTCTCTATTATTATGGAAGCAACAGAACGCGCTTTTTTTCCGTAACCGTATTTCGGCGCAATAAGATTGTTTAGAAATGGCGTTAATGAATTCATTATAAGAATGCTGAACATAACTCCTTCAGGATAGCCGCCGAAACGTCTTATCAGAAATGTTATAAGTCCGCAGCCTGCACCGAACACAAGTCTGCCGTTTTTTGTAACCGGCGTCGTTGCGTAATCGGTAGACATGAAAACCGCACCGAAAATCAAACCGCCTGTAAGGACAGAGACGAGAACGTCTTTAAGCGCAGCGGCGGCATCATGTAATTCTATTGCAGAAGATATAAAAACAGATAGAGCGACAGTTCCAATCATACCGGCAGGTGCGCGCCAGTCAATAGTGCCTGTTACAAGCAGAAATATGAATGACAGCAAAATGAGAATAATCGAAGTTTCTCCGATACAACCTGCCCTGTTCCCGAGAAAATATGACAGCAAAAGCGGAGCATCCGCTTCAAATCCGCCTTCTTTTATTCTGCTCAAAACCGTTGCGCCGGATACTGCATCAAGATTTGCAGCTCCGCTTGCAGCGTAATTCCATTTGTCTGTGCCGGAATCAATATTCAGCCAGCCGGCTCCCATTACGGCAGGAAAACTTATAAACATAACGGCGCGTCCTGTTAATGCGGGATTAAATACATTTGCTCCAATCCCTCCGAAGAGTCCTTTTGCAAGTACGGTTGCCGTAAGTGCGCCTAATACGACCGTCCAAGCGGGAGCCGTCGAAGGAATTACAAGAGAAAGCATTACCCCTGTAACCGCTGCCGAAAGATTCGATATGCAAATTTTTTGTTTTGTAAGTTTTTGAAAAATCGCTTCAAAAATAACGGAACTGCTCACGGCAACAATAATCGTAACAAGCGCGCGTATACCGAAAACAATTACTCCATACACGCACTCGGGGAGCAGAGCAATTAATACCGTCAGCATGACAGTTTGCGTTGTGTCGCCTGATGTAAAGTGGGGACTGGATGAAAGATATATTTCGTTTAACTTCGGTGCGCTCATTTTTCTCCTCCTGCCGCATTAGCAGAATCTTTTTTTTCTTTTTCTTCGGCTGCAAGAATTCTAAGTTTCTGTTTACCCAATCTTATTTTCTGCACAAGTCTTTCGTTGGCAGGACAGATAAACGCGCAGCAACCGCATTCAATGCAATCCAGAAGTCCGAATTTTTTTGCAGCTTTCATATCTTCTGCCTTGAGTGAACGTGTAATCATAACCGGCGTAAGGCGCATCGGACATACGTCTACACAGTGTCCGCAGCCGATACATTGCGTTTCTTCCGTGATATATGTTTCTTTTTTTGTTAGAAATGTAACGCCGTTTGTGCCTTTTGTAACCGGAAATTGCGTATTAGGCATCGTAAAACCCATCATTGGACCGCCGATGATGATTTTAGCAACTTCACTTTCTTTTAATTCGATGAATTCGGGAATCAAATCTTCTATAACAGTTCCGACAGGAATTCTGATATTGCGAGTTTTTGCACAAGCTCCGCCAGAAATAGTAAGCGGACGGTCGATGAGAGGTTTTCCCAGTCTGAACGCATCACTGAGCGCGCACACGGTTCCGACGTTTATAATCATTGCGCCTGAATCCAATGGGAGTTTACCGGCCGGAACTTCAACTCCAAGCACGGAATCTACCATATTTTTTTCACAGCCTTGCGGATATTTAGTTTTCAAAAGCGCAATAGAAATAATGTTTGAAAATCCCTGCTTGTTTATTTCTTCAGTCAAAAGCGGAATTATGTATTCTTTATTGTTTTCAATAGAGATTATTCCTTTTGCACCTGCAACTCTGCATACAATTGCAAGTCCTTCTATAACTTTTGCAGTATTTTCCTGAAGAGTGCGCTCATCAATCGTAAGGTAAGGTTCGCATTCGGCGGCATTTAAAAGGACATAGCTTACTTTTTTTCCTTCCGGAACATTAAGTTTTACGTGTGTGGGAAAAGCCGCACCGCCCATTCCGACTATTCCGGCTTCTCTCACGCGCTTAATTGCATCTTCCTTGCTGCATGAAAACGGATCCAGCGGAGACATAAATTCTTCTCGGTTTGTTCCGTCGCTTTCTATTACAATACATGGAAGATCCATGCAGCCGGGAACCATAAAGTTTTGGATTTTTTTGACTTTACCGGCAACTGACGAATGTACCGGAGTAGACATAAATTTGTCGGAGTCCGCAATTTTTTGACCGCGTGCTACAATATCTCCGACCTTTACCAAAGGCGCATTAGGCGCGCCCCCCATAGTAACCGGTATCGTTACTGTTTTTGAGGAAGGAAAAACGTCAGCAATTTCACATGAATTGCTGAGTTCCTTCATCTCATTAGGGAAAATTCCCCCCTTGAATGTGTGCAGTTTCATAGCAACGAATTATAATGTATGTAAATGCAAAAGTCCATTTTTAGAAAGAAATCTGCAAGTCTGCTCCGTCCAAACATCTTTTACATACGGCAGGACGATGTGCGCTTAGTCTGTAAAATTTGAGTCAAGTTCAATATGAACTTTTTTTTCAAAACTCGAGACCTGTCAGATATGCCGCCTTACACCGTCGAATCGGACTTTATATAAAAAAAGTCCCTGTGCAGGAGCGGTTTCTCCCGCCTTTCTGCGGTCTTTTGCGGCGAGAATCTTTTGCATTGAATCGGTAGGAGCAGATTTCCTATCCAATCCGATTAAAGTCCCGGTGATAGTCCTTACCATATTCCATAAAAACGCATTTGCTTCTATTTCAAAAACAATAAGCGGATTTGAAGCGGGATAAGATGAGTGCTCAAAAAAGTGCGCCTGCTCAATATATCTGTGCATTGAAAGACTTTCATCGCCGCTTGCGCAAAACGATGTACAGTCAATCTCACCTTTTAGACAGCCACACATGGAATTAAGGTTTTCAATATTCGGAATATATGGGACGCACCACGAATATCTGCATTGAAAAGCATCAATATTTCCTCTAGGACTTATAAAATAGCGATAAATGCGGCTTGTTGCGCTCGTACGGGCACTAAAATTCTCCGGAACTTCAACTGAATCCGTTATGCGTATATCGTGCGGAAGTAAAGAGTTCAAAGCCCGAACATAATTTTTTGCAGGAATTGAATCTATCGGAGAAAAAAAATTGGCAGCTTGTGCAAGCGCATGAACACCGCTGTCAGTGCGTCCGGAACCGTAAAGTACAATATTTTGACGGTGCAGGCGTGATAATGCAATTTCCAATTCTTCCTGCACGGTTCGTACACGATTTTTTATTTCCGTATGGTCTTGTCGCTGCCAGCCGCAAAAATTCGTTCCGTCATAAGAAATCGTAAGTAAAATATTGCGCACTTAAAACTCTATATGTCGTCGTCTCTGACTTCTTTTGAAAGAAGTTCGTAGAGCTCCCGAGCTTTTTCCAAAAGCGGTCCGGGTTTATTTTTAGAAGATTTACCAAGTCCGAATATGCGCGCAATTGAAGTCTTGGCTTCGCTTAATTTTTTTAAACGCAGCTGAGCATCTTCTCTTTGTCCGTATTTATATTCCAAAAGTCCGCACAAATAAATAACACCGTCCCATCCGTAGTTTTTATCCATGTCAGGACCAAAATTATTCAATGTTGAACTTTTTTCAATCATTTTAGTTTCGTTGTAAATCGCTTGTTGATAAAAAAACAGTGCTTTATTGTAAAAAACTTTCGAAATGTAATCAAAATTGTGTTCAGGAACGATAGAATTTAAATCACGTGAAAGCCATGCAAGCCTGAGCGCAAGAAATGCCGATTTCATAGTGGGAAGATAACTTGCATTTACTTCGGCATACGAAAGAAGCGCAAGATAATACATTGCCGCTCCGTCGTATAGAGTACGCTCTTTTTTTAAATTGAAATGCGGAAAAACAGTATCGACCTTTTTTTTGCGCTCATCGCGTTTAAAAAAAAGTTTATCCGCGCTGTCTTTATCTTTCATATCTTTAAAATCATTCCATAACAATGCAGTATAACAGTTTGGACAGGTACCGATTTCATAAATAAGCGGATAAATGCGCCCGAAGCGTGCAGAAGGCTCAAAAGTTCTATGCAAATCGTCTGACAATCCGCCTGCAATCATGCGACCGTTTCCGCTGAGCATTACTTCTTTTTCAAATTGTTTTTTGCATACGGGACAAGTACATTTTTCTTTAGACCAATATGATATTGCCGCCTTTTTTTTATCAGATTGTTTTTTTACACCGCTAACCATTATTTCTCCATGTATATACATTTTTATCGGTAATTTTATCAAATCTCATAAAATCTCAATTACTACAAAAGCAACCGCGTATTCTTTTTCATGCGAAAGCGATACAAAGACGTTGCATTTTCCGCATTTTTCGCGTAATAACTTTTCCGCGCTGCCGGTAAAGCAAAATTCCGGTTTTCCGGAGTTATCGTTTTCTATCCATACATCTTTTAAATAAAAGCCGCATATACCTGTTCCAAGTGCTTTTGAAAACGCTTCTTTTGCAGCAAATCTTACTGCAAGATGGCGGCTTTTTGCAGACAATGTTCCTCCTACCGGAAGTTCTTTTTCATTAAAAAAACGCCCCGTAAGCTCCGGCGCATCAGCCCACTTTTCAAAACGACTTACTTCAACAATATCCGTTCCTATTCCGAAAATCATAATCCTTCTTCCGGTTCTTCGGAAATAAGTTTTCCGCCTATTTCTATGGAAGCCGTTTCAGAAGATTTTTTTGTAATCTTTATGCCGGTCGTGAGCGTATAAGAAACAGGAAGTTCATAAACGCCAGCTTCGGAAATATCCGTACAGTCAACGGAAACGCAGGCGGCAGGAAGAACGTAGTTTTCAACTATCGGAGTGGGTCCCGATATAGTAAAAGAAGCCGCCTCAGGTTCCTTCACCAGATACAATCCGTCTTTCAAATTAAGCGGAACAATTTTTATATCTGAAAACGTTTTATCCATAGGAAGCGGCTCAATATCAACGGAAACATTAAAGTCCGATTCAGGATAAACGTGAACGACAGGAACTATGTTATCCAACTTCAGATTTGCGCTGAAGTCCGTTGCAGCTCCTTTTACATTCAGTTTAGCCGTATATATTTGCTTTAATCCCTTGATAACGGAAGACGCTCCGACAACTTTTACGGTAGAAGGTGTAATTGTAATTGCATTTATCCCGTAACCTTCTTTAACCGCTCCCGAAATCGCAGGTTTTACTTCAATGTATTCGGTAATTTTTTCATCCAGTTTGACGGAAATCCTTTCCGGTTTTACGATAATTTCAAGAGGATCAATAAGCATAATATCCGGTGTAAGCGCAATATCAACCGGAACTGAATATTGACCGGGTTCGGAAAAATAATCCAGATTTATCGACGCTTTTATCTTTGATGATGATACAGCTGCGGCATTTTCAGTTTTTGTCCTTACAAAAACTTTTACAAACTTTGGAACCTCGTTTACATTCGTCATAACGCCGTTAGCCGTTACAGTAAGAGGGATGCTTATACTGTGCTTATCAAGGACGGTAATTCTATGGAACACGTATATTCCCATTGCAAGGACAACGCAGATGACTTTTGCAAGCATATTTTCGCTTAGTTTCTCAATCAATCTTTTTATGTTCATCGATTGTATCCTCCACATTGTTTTCGTCCGGCGTAATTTCAAGCAGATTTTCAAGGATTTTTGTAAGCTCGTTTATAGAAAGGTCATAATGAAGTTTTGAATCGTATGCAAGACTGATTGCACCTGTTTCCTCCGACACAACAAGAATTGCTGCATCAGACACTTCGGAAAGACCGAGAGCTGCGCGGTGGCGCGTTCCGAAAGTCTTTTTTATGTCGTACTGCTCGCTTAACGGTAAAAAACATCCTGCCGAAAGCAATTTTCCGCCTTGAATAAAACACGCGCCGTCGTGTAAAGGCGTATCCATTCCGAATATCGTTACAAGCAGACTGGAAGTAAGGTCTGCATTAAGCCGCGTACCGGTCTGCATGACGTCGTCAAGTTTTGTATGGCGCAAAAAGACTGCAAGCATACCGCGTTTCTGTTTGGAAAGCATATCCGCGGCAATAAGAACGGAATCTACATAAGTGTGTTTAGAACGACTTCCGAACGCAAACCATTGATTTTGTCCCAACCGCAAAAAAAGTTTGCGTATTTCCGGTTGGAATACTATAGCAAAACCCACAATAAGAACTGGAGCTGCAAGATTTAAAAGCCACAGAAGCGTATCTAAATTCAGCAGGATTGCAAGCGCATAGGACAAGAGAACTATAACCGCAGCTTTTATAATCTGAATTCCGTTGGTTTTTACAAGAATCCTGTATGCTTTATAAAGAATAAATGCAAGAATTCCTACATCAATGATTGGTCTAAATATATTATAAAATGAAAAGAGACTTTCCGTATACTTCAAATCAATTTCCTTGCGACTGCCAATCAACCTGTTCGACAACGAAGCTGTCGAATAAATCTAATATTTTTACCGTCAGTCGGCTTAGCCGTAAATATACCGCAAGACTTTTAAGCTATCAACAGTCTCTTTAACATCGTGGACACGTAAAATTTTTGCGCCCTGTATTACGGAAATAAGCTCAGCAGAAAGGCTGCCTGAAAGTCTGTCTGCCGTATCTCGACCGGTAATCGAGCCGATACAGCTTTTGCGCGAAAGTCCCATAAGAACTGTATATTTACCGCCGCAAAGTTCTCCGCACCTGCGTATAAGTTCTGCATTTCCGTTAAGATTTTTACCGAATCCTATTCCTGGATCAATTATAATTTTATTCTTTTCTATACCGTTTTTTTGTGCAAAATCAGCCCGCGCCGATAAATATTTATTCACCTCGAAAAAAACATCGGAATATTCGGTATCTTTTTGCATTGTAGAAGGAAGCCCGCGCTTGTGCATAAGTATTACAGGAATTTTTGATTCTGCAGCAAAGCTCGTAAGATTTTCATCGTCTTCAAGCGCGGAAATGTCGTTTAATATGTCGGCACCGGCTTCAAACGCCGCTTTCATAACTGAAAATTTTCTTGTATCGACGGAAATAGGAACATCTGAAAACTTCCGTATAGATTCTACAAGCGGAATCACCCTGCGCAATTCTTCTTCTTCTTCGCTGACATAATCGCATCCGGGTCTGCTTGATTCGCCGCCTATATCGATTATATCTGCACCCTCATCGATAAGATTTTTCGCCCTCTCCTTTCCGCCTCTGCTTGCGTCCCAAAACGAATCGGGAGTTGCATTTACAATTCCCATAACAAATGCGCTAAGTTCCGTCTTTATTACTTTTTTTTGTAAGGCAAGCTCAAGCATTTTTCACCCTCTTAAAATATCTTCCGCTGCATTTTTTAAATCTTCCGCCGTCATAAAAGCCTGTTCAAGCACCTGTGTACGAGTTCCCTGTGAATAAAATTTTTCCGCAAAAGCCTTTATACAAAATTTTAAGATTCCATTTGAAGCGCACACGGCAGCAAGATATTCCGATACGCCGCCGGTTTTTATTCCGTCTTCTACAAATACAAGAGCATCGTAAGAGCGCGCGATATTTATAAAATATTCTTCATCAACGGGTTTTATAAAACGCATTGAATATATATCCGCATAAATGTCTTCCATTAAGAGAGCGCGCGCAGCAGTCAACGCTTCGTGATACATTCCGCCCGTAACAACAAAAAGGACGCTTTGATTTTTGCCGGTTTCAACACCTGCAGAAAGAGAAGGCTCAAAATATTCCGCTTTTACAAGAATACCTTTGCCGTTTTCCGGAGAAGAAGAAAAACATTCGCAATCGCAGGGACAGGACGCCTTAGGATAACGTATAACAACGGCGGATAAGCTGCACTCATCCGAGCAGGCATATTCAAGGCAGCGTTTTAAGTCCGATGCGGAAGCCGGAGAAAGGATTTTCACTCCCGGAACAGGGCGGAATAACGCAATATCAAACAGCCCTTGATGAGTTTCTCCGTCGCCGGGGACAGCTCCTGCGCGATCAAGAACAAAAACCGCATGAAGTTTTTGAAGTGCTATATCATGAATCAACTGATCTACGGCACGCTGCATAAAAGTTGAATAAATACAAACGACCGGGAGAATCCCGCCTTTTGCAAGTCCGCCTGCAAATGTAACTGCGTGTTCTTCAGCAATACCGACATCAAAAAAGCGTTCAGGATAATGCCGTGAAAACACATCAAGTCCGGTTCCCTTTGTCATCGCCGCCGTTATACATGAAATTTCACTCTTTTTTTCTGCAATTTCCATTAGAGCATTGCTGAACGCTTCGGTAAAACTGAGTTTGTCAAAACGTTCCATAGTTCCGTCGCTTATACTGAACGGTCCGATTCCGTGAAAACGTTCAGGATGATCTTCTGCAGGACTATATCCCCTGCCCTTTTTAGTAACTATATGCACTACTACAGGGCGGTTCATATTTTTTACCCTTCCGAGAACCGTTTCAAGTTCGCGCTCGTCGTGTCCGTTTAAAGGTCCGGCATACTCAAATCCCAAATCGACAAAAAGATTATTTGAAAGCAAAAGACCTTTTAATCCGCGCTTAAACCGGAATACAAATTTCGTTAAAAATGAATTCAAAAAAGGAATGCGCCCGATTAAAAAATCTATTGCGCGACGTATGGACTGATAAGAAGATGTCATCGTAAGACGGCTTAAATAACTTGATATTGCGCCGGTGTTTTGGTCGATGGACATTTGATTATCGTTTACGATAACAATCAGATTCTTTGCAAGCTGACCGGCGTTTGACAACGCTTCAAAAGCAAGTCCGCCTGTAAGCGCACCGTCTCCTATCACTGCAACGACTTTTCCGCCGGTTTTTCGCATATCCCAAGCAGTCAAAAGCCCCAGCGCACTCGATATTGAAGTCGATGCGTGTCCGGCATCAAAAAAATCATGCTCGCTTTCCGACTTTTTTGTAAAACCGGAAAGCCCTCCGAATTTCCTGACGGAATAAAATTCGTTGTATCTGCCGGTCAAAAGTTTATGTGCATAACATTGATGGCTTACGTCCCATATTATTGCGTCATGAGGACTGTCGAATACGCGGTGAAGTGCAATCGTAAGTTCTACAACCCCCAAATTGCTTGCAAGATGTCCGCCGTTACGGCTCACCGTTTCTATTATGACTTTACGGATTTCCGACGCCAAGTCTTTCATTGCGCTTTGAGGTAGCTTTTTTAAATCTGCAGGAGAATGAATGCCGGAAAGTATCGTAATGGCTCCAAAATAGTTTTTCTAAGAAAATACAAAAAAGACCGCGCAGTTACAAACTTTCGCGGTCTTATCTGACACAAAACGGACAAAGTTTTTACTTTGCCTTATGACGGTTTCTCCTAAGCATCTTTTTTCGCTTATGTGTCGCCATCTTCTGGCGTTTCCTTTTTTTTCCACAAGGCACGATGGGACTCCTTCACCTAAAATATGCGGCATTATCACAAAATAAGCAGATTCCGTCAAGCACTTTTCTTTTTGCGCATAACAACAGCCTCTGCTTAATAGAGAGTTTGCAGTAAAGCAACTCTCTTAATGCGAAATTACATTTTTATGTTTATGGAAAGTCCTGCACTTAAATGATTTGTTCTGATGTTCCATGCACCGTTCAGTGCAAACTGAACGATTAAGGCATCGATTCCCACTCCGCCGAAAAGCTGAGGAGATATATTTGCAATGTCGAATTTGTCGTCGATAGAAAAATTACTGCCGTTTTTTTCTATTGTCAGAGTTTTTTCTACACCTCCTACCATTCCTGTTCCATATATATTGTAATCCCATGAACAGTCGGCATGAACGGAAGAAAGCATGGCTTTAAATCCGGCATAAGGTGTAAAAACAAGCAGACGTTTTGAAACTTGAACTTCCGCAAAGAGAGTGTGCGTATTTATTTTCGTATCTATGCTGCTGTCCGCATAAGCAGTTCCGTTTAGGCTTGGAGTTGCAATGGTATAAGTTCCGCTTTTTGAAAAATTACAGTCCAGTGCAACTTTGCTGCGTGTAAAAATATATCCGCCGCCGACGGAAACTTTCGGAGCAAAAAGATTGCCTTCATAAACGGCATACCTTAAATCGGCTCCTACCGTAAGCATATCAATGTCGGCATTATAATCACCGGCGTGCACGTCTTTTATCATGCCGGGTACGGTAGAAAAGATAAAAACACCCGCGTCAAACGGAAGAAAGATGCCTCCGATTCTGGCGGTTGCAGCAATAGCCGGAAACGGAACTATGCGGGGAACATTAAAATTTTGCTGAATATCAAGTCCGCTTCCTGCAGAGGCTGCATCCATTATATCTGACAAAGCCGCTAAAGCATCCGTAGCAAATGATGAATCGGCAAATGTTGCCGCCATAGAAATGCCTGCCGAAAAATGAGCCGGTATACTTGGAAAAAGTTTTCCGATATATGCATCAGGCTGCAAACCAAGCATGGAAGCACTTTCATAGGCAAGTTCTCCAGTGCGGCTCATACCGTTTTTAAAAGCGGAATCCAAAGATTCTCTGCGTTCTTCTTTTGTAGATGCGGCTGCCGAAGTTAAAGCTGCAAGCATAAGCGTACACACCGCTGCAAAAACGTAAAAATTCTTTTTCATATCAATCCTCCGTAAAGATAGCTCCTGTTTAGCCAAATACTATGTTCCGGCTAATAAACCTTCGATTTCGAGTTTACAAAAACTCACCCTCTAACCTAATACTTTAGCAGACAGTATCGAGGCAATGTTTTGATGTCAATATACCTTTTACCTCGCTAAGATTGCAGACGATATAATCGGGCTTTTCCGCATCGCAGCGGATTAAAGAGCAGCCTCCGAATCCTTGCTTTATCCAAATTGTTTTCATTCCAAATGCTTTAGCAGGAATTATGTCGTTATCAAGTCGGTCGCCTATCATCACGGAACGTGCAGGAGAAGTTCCTGCTTTTTTTACTGCGATTTCAAACAGTCTCAAGTCGGGTTTTGAGATACCTTCTTCCGCAGAGGCTGCAATAACGCTGATATATTTTAATATGCCGAATTTATCAAGACGCTCTTTTGTTCCTTCAGGCTGATTTGCGATTATGCCGATTTGATATTTTGCAGAAAGAATTTTTAAGCATTCTTCAGCATCCGGATACAAAATTTCGTATTCCGAATGCCATACGGGTAATTCTACATTCAATTCTTTTACCAACGAATGATAACCGTTTTTATTTTCCGCAAAAAAAGACTTAATTCTATTCAAGCATTCGCCATAATCCGAACCGGACTTTTTTGAAATTTCTCTTATCCTGCATTCGTCCGCCCTATGCTCATCAACCAAAGTAGAGCCTATATCGAAAAATACCGTATCAATTTCCGTAAACATATTGCATATTATCCGACGCTATACATATTTTTCGCAAAGAGCATCTACGATTTTTGAGATTGCTTCAATATCTTTGTTGTTGAGCTGCTCCATCTTGCAAAGCAGTCTTTCCGGCAATGCTGTGTGCCGTTTTTCGTAATTTGTACTGCCGGTTACCAGGTATTCCGTAGAAACACCGAGAAACTTCGCTATTTTTATGGCGTTTTCCGCATTAGGAAGAGATTTTTGTCCTGAAAGATAATTGTCGATTGTGTTTTTGCTGATTCCGATTCCTGAGGCAAGTTCCTTTACTTGTATATCTTTCTCATCAAGCAATTTTTTTAGATTCTCAGAAAAATCCATGAGTCGATTATACTTTTTTATGCAGCCGGACTTGACAAAATACCTTTATTAAGTCAATAATAGTTACAAAATGACTTAATAAAGTGTTCAATACGCTTTATTTTCAAAATCTTTCGTATGAAAGAAAAATTTCTCCGCAATGAGTTTAAACTACATGGAGCTATTTATGAAAAAGACATTCATTTTTTCGTCTTTTGTTTTGTCTTTGGCACTGGGAATTTTTTCTGCGTGTTCTTCCGTTATGCCGCTTACAAGCGATGTAAACTTTCCGACAGACGGCAGCAAGTATGCCATTTTAGGACGTGTTACCCTTGAATCGAAAGTTGGAAAGAACAGTTACAACAAACTTATTGAGAAAGCAAAAGAAATGTATCCGGAAGCGGATGATGTCGTAAATATCGTCGTAGACGCAAAAGAATCCAGCTTCTTCGGTCTTAAGTCGTATAAATATATTCTTTCCGGCATTGCAATCGATTATAAAGAAGTAGAGTAGCTTTTAATCAGGGTGTAAACGAAGAAGAAAATTTTTAAGATTGCCGGACAAATAGACCTGTTCGATAACTTCGTTATCACGCAGGTCGGCGAGTTTCAACGTAACCTGTTCTGAAGCAAAAAATTCCGAACAGGTTTATTTAATTTTATGCACCGAATCCGTTGGCGCGTAAAATTAAATAAATTGCCTTATCATTCGGAAAGCGCGATTTTAATTCCTGTATGGCGGATGTGAATATTTCGCGGTTTTCTATGTATTCTTCAAACGAGTAAATGTTGCTGTCGCCGCCTGAAAAGTCGGAAAAAACGTTACGCCGCCGTTCACACTGAGCTGCAAATAAGTCGAAATGTTTTGTCTTCAAGAGATGATACAAAATATGCATCACGGGATGAATTACGGTATCTAAAATCATGTAACGCCACATTTCGAAATTAAAACCCGTCGGAAAATCTCTACGCTCCAAATCAATATCGGAATAAAGCGCAACCGCGTTTTTGTAGTCGTCCAGCGCGTACAGCAGCGCAGAATGAATGTGCTCAATCGGTTCGTTTTTATTTTTTTGCCATGCGACAAAGTTGAAATCGTCAAGATTTTCGATTTCCGTAAACGGCTGAGCGTTTGCAACAGCGCGTATTTTGTTCTTGGAAAAAACAATCCATTCTAAAATGTGCGCTGCTGTGTCTCGGCAGTTCCAATCACCATAAGAAGATACGTTTTTCTCTTCCTTTTCCTTGTATGCATCAATAAAATCGGAAATATCCGATTTTGTACTGTCGATTTCTAAAAAAATACGTTCTGTCGTCATTATTTGTATTCCTCTTTACGGCAGTTTTCGTTACAACTTCAGGAAAGCTGCCGTATGCTGTTTTATTTCAGTGTAAGAAAGGCTTTATAACCGTTGAATGCCTGCTCAAGGTCAATTTTTGACGTCAATTCCCAAGGCGCGTGCATACTCAAAACGGGAATGCCCGCATCCAGAACGTCCATTCCGTATTTTGCCGCAAGGTATGCGATGGTACCGCCGCCGCCTTGATCAACTTTGCCGAGTTCCGCCATTTGGTAGGAAACGCCGGCATCTTTCATAATGCCGCGCAGTTTTGCAATAAATTCGGGATTTGCGTCGCTTGCGCCGCTTTTGCCACGCGAACCGGTGTATTTATTAAAAACCAATCCGCCGTTTAAGTACGAAGAATTGTCTTTGTCAAATAGACTTGCATTTAAAGGGTCGAATGCCGCGTTTACGTCGCTTGAAAGCATTTTGCATGAAGCAAGGCAGCGGCGCAAAGTCAACTCGCTGTAGCCGCCTTCCGTGCGGGAAATAACTTCGGCGACCGCGTTTTCAAACATGTGCGAGCCCATACCGGTCGCACCGACGCTGCCGATTTCTTCTTTATCGACGCAAAGACAACAGTTTGTCCGCTCTCCCGCATTTGCGGCGAGCAGAGCTTCTACGGACGTAAACGCGCACGAGCGATCGTCCTGTCCGTAGCCCAAAATCAGCGAGCGGTCGAATCCGCAGTCCCGCGCTTTTCCGGCAGGAACGATTTCCAATTCCGCCGACTCAAAATCGTCTTCTTCGATTCCGTATTTTTCTGCAAGCAGAGCCAGTACCGCTTTTTTGCCCTTATCCTTTTCTTTTTTCGCCTTCTCATCTTTTTCCGAATCGTTTTTAGACGGAATTGCCGAGCCGATAATCACGTCCAAGTCTTCACCCTTGATGATTTCAGACGCTTTTTTTTGCATTTGCTCCTGCGCCAAGTGCGGCAAAATGTCGGAAATGCAAAAAACCGGATCGTTTTCATCTTCGCCGATGTTGATTTTGACCGTCGTGCCGTCCGCTTTGCAAACAACCCCGTGAATGGCAAGCGGAATCGTAACCCACTGGTATTTTTTTATGCCGCCGTAATAGTGCGTATTCAAATAAACGATAAAATCGCCCTCGTAAACGGGATTTTGCTTTGCGTCAAGGCGCGGTGAGTCGATATGCGCACCCAAAATATTCATGCCTTTTTCAAGATTTTCGCTTCCGATATTAAAAAGCGCAACCGCCTTTCCCATTTTTTCGGCGTAAACTTTATCGCCCGCCTTTAACATTGCGCACTCCAAAACGTTTTTATATCCTGCCGCATGCGCCTTTTCGATAATCTGCGCAACGCACTCGCGCTCCGTTTTACCGTTGTCCAAAAAAATTTTGTAATCTGCAATGAGTTTTTCGTTCATACATACTCCTGTTCAATGATTTTGTTTTATATTTTATC
>CAUUGI010000020.1:0-25858 GCA_963544675.1 uncultured Treponema sp. | reverse complement strand
CGCGGCTTCGATTAAATCAGATTTCGTGCTTGGTCTCGGCATAAAAATCCTCCTGTCCTCAATTTATGCACACATTAAACAGCAGAAAACCGCCTCGCGCATTGCTTCGGGAGATTCTGCTGTTGTATATCATTTTTTATTCATTTTACAGGATACTTTTCAAGTTCTTTCAAAGCGGCGGCTTCCCACTCCGTTCCTTTATATGCTTTTATTGTCTGGGTAAGTCCGTTGACAATAATCTGATTTGCGTTTTTGCCCCATTTTTCCTTAATATTGTTTTGATCGAAGATTTTGGTAGCCTTTCCGGCGTTTGCTTCAAGCATAATATCTCTGCCTGTATATTGACCAAAACAATATAATCCCGGTTTTTTGGGAATTTTTACTACAAAATATTGCTGGTCTTCTGTAAATTCATGATCCCAAACATAGGTCTCGTGAGTAGTGGTAGTGGACCACCGCCCGTTGTAATTCATTGTTTGTTGAGTTCCTCCGGGAACGGAACCTTTCATGTATGAAATCATATAAGTTGAACCGGGCTCTACCGGTGTCGAAAGCCAAAATCCGGATAAATCATTAAAAGTAATTTTGATTCCGTCTTGCTCGTCGCTCCGATATTTCTTATCGATTTGTTTGAATTTTATAACGTCGTTCATTGGAATAAAGCCGTAAAATACGACGCTGTCATTCGGGGTGCCTCTTGCATTCTGAAATTTCGCAATCTGCTGTTCGGAAAAGTTCGGCAATGTCGCGCAGCCCACAAGTGTTGAAATTAAAATCGCAGAAATCGACAAAACTACTGCAATCTTTTCGATAATCTTTTTCATAAGAATCCTCCGTTATTTTTTGTGGATTATTAAACTTGTTCGGAAATTTCCGTTTCGGAACAAGGGCATTTTATATTATCAGCGATAAGGACTGCAAGACGGCGAATGTATGCAGGACAGAACAATAAATAATTTTTCATCGTAATTATATTCAACATTCAATAAACTTGAGCGGTAACGAAATTATCGAACAGAATCTAATACAGTGCTTTTAAAATCAAACGTTTTATGCACCATGTAAAAATCAACAAAACTCCGGCGGCAAGAATAAACTTATCGTAAAGGCGGATTGTTTCCGTTTTTGAGCGGTACGTTTGCGGAACGCTTTCCGCTCTGCCTATAACTTTAAGTGCGAGCGATAAATCCTGCACCGACTTTATCTCAAAATATCGTCCGCCGCCTAAGCGTGAAATTGTTTTAAGCTGCGACGGATCGAAAGCCGACGAAAGATAACCTGAATAGGATTTTCCGCTTGAAGGATCAACGTAATCAATCGGGGCAGAGCCGCCGGTTCCTACTCCGACGGTATAAACGCTTATTCCGTTTTTTGCTGCAAGTTCGGCGGCTGTTTCCGGATGAATCTCGCCTGCGTTGTTTTCTCCGTCCGTAACAAGAATTATGCACTTTTTCGGTGCGCCGGATGCGGCTAAATGAAACACGGCGGAGGCAAGTCCCGTTCCGATTGCCGTTCCGTCCCCTTTTGAGCCGAGTGATATTTCTGCGAGCCGCTGTAAAAAGAATGGAGTATCCGTTGTCGGCGGAACTGCAAGTGCGGCTTCGTTCGCCATAACCGTAAGCCCGTATGCGTTGCCCGTGTTTTCTTTTGCAAGGACAGCAATCGCTTGTTTTGCCGCGTCAATCCGCGATAGAGAGCCGGCATCACGTGCCGCCATCGAGGGACTTATGTCGAGTACGAACATAATATCTGCGCCTCTCGATGTATAAACACGTTCGTGCCGGTATAGAACAGGTTCTGCAAGGGCTGTAACTGCGGCGCAAAATCCGAAAACGGTAAAAATGACGGCAACAGTCGACAGCAGCGAATACAATTTTGAATTCCATGAAAATGCTTTTCCATTCCAGTCGGAAAATGTTAAGGGAATAGACGGTCGCGCAAAAACTCCGGTTTTCCGAAGCACGAAATACACAGGAATGAGTAAAATTAGTAAAAAAGCTGACGGATTTTGAAAACTAATCATGCCGCCTCCCGATATTATCAAAGCAAAATATCGCGTCTTTTAATGCCGCAATTATATTTTCGCGTTCTGCGCTCTGAAGGCGTGCTGCAAAATCTTCCTGCGGCAGTTTTTGCGCATCGAATGAACCTGCGGCAAAACGGATATAGTCCGCCCGCCGGAAAAACGAAGCAATATTTTCAGTCTGTTCTTGCTGCTTTTCGTCCAAAAAGCCGCCCGTCGCGCGCTCAAATGCTGCGGAAAGTTCAAAAGACGCAAGAGATGTAAAATTTTCTCCAAAGCGGACGCAAAGATAAGCCCGCATAATGTTTTGGGCGGCTTCGCAAAAGTCCGCGTCGTCCAATTTTTGCCGCTTTGAAAGTTTTTTTAATGCCCGTAATGCTTTTCGCGCGTTTTTTGCATATTTTTGCAGAAGAATTTTATTTTTTACGGCGGCGGCAATTTTTACGCGATGCTTAAACAGCTGCACCGCGGCAAAAATCAACAGCAGGAGCACGGCGATAAACGCGTACAATGTATACAAGGTTCCGGGAAGCAATAGCGGCGGTAAAGGTTTTTGCATGGATGATGCGCCGTATTCGTCAAGCACGGATGAAACTTCAAAAGGTTCCAAATCAATCGTAAAGTCCGCCTTGCTTGAGCCGAAAGCGGCGGCATATAAATTGAACGGCGGAATGTCGATAACGCCCGTTCGCCACGGAATAAGTGTAAAAACTGCTGAATAACGCATTCCGTCTTTTCTGATTACGGCTTTTTGAAGCGAAAAATCATCGTTTTCCGCCTTGAACGGTAAGTATTCCTCGATGAGCGGTTTTTCTGCCGTCAGTCCGTCTTGTTCGGGAAAAAAGTTTACGCCGGATGAAAACGCGTATTGAATTTCAACGGAAGTGCCGACAAAAACTTTTGTCGGGAAGACGAGCTGTACGGCTTCCTGCTTTTCCTCCGCGTAAAAAAGGTGCACAAAAGTCAATAATAATAAAAGCGCAGTGCGGCTTTTCATTTTGACCTCGAAGCAAAATAAAGCGATAAAGTGCGCGCCGCGTCTTCTTCAGTCGATACGGAAAGAAAATGCGCTCCGTATTTTGTGCATAAATTGCGCAGTCGGTCAGTGCGCTCTCGGAAATCTGTACGCCACGCCGTTCGGAAAGATTTTGATGAAGTAGGAAAGATTGTTTGCTGCGCCGATTCCGTATCACAAAAGGGAAGCGAACCTGCTTCCGGCAATTCTTCATCGATAATATTGTCGATTTTAATAAGCGTAAGGTCGTTTTTTTGCGAGAGCAATTTAAAATCGTCCTCCCATCCCGCGCTCCGAAAATCGGAAACGATAAAGATGAGCGCACGGTTTTTAAGCAGTTTCGCCGCTCCTTTGATTGCAGTTGACAACGCAGAGCCTTGTTTTATTTCTGAAATTTCGTCAAGGCGGGCAAGAAGGATCATTGTGTGCATACGCCCATATTCGGGACGGCAGGAAAAAGTTATTTCGCCGTCAAAAAATACCGCTCCTACGGGATTTGCGCTTATTTCTCCTGCAAGCGCGATGAGTGCAGCGCATTCTGCGGCGGCGTTGTATTTTACTCTGTCGTTTGTCCCCGTGAACATCGAGGCGGAGCGGTCAACAATCAAAATAACGGGAATTTCATGCTCTTCTTCAAAAGTTTTTACAAATGCACGTGCCATCCGCGCCGTTACATTCCGGTCGATTGCCCGCACGTCGTCTCCGCTTATGTATTCGCGCACGCCGCTAAATTCCATTCCCTGTCCGCGTCGGCAAGATTTAAATCCGCCTGATTTTAGAGAATCGGAGAGCGCGGCAGCCTGAAGTCGTAAATATGCTGCTTTTTTGGAAAGAGAATCTTGTGTGCCGGTAAGAAAATGCCGCATAGTCTTTTGCTTGTGAAGTGTTTTACGGGACGGGAACGATGTTCAAAATCTTTTCGATAATGCCGTCCGCCGTGATTCCGTCTGCTGCCGCTTCATAGGAAAGCGCAAGCCGGTGCCGAAGCACGAGAGGAGCTTGAATTTTCACGTCTTCCGGTAAAACAAAGGAGCGACCTTCCAATAATGCTCGCGCTTTTGCGCACTGCAGCAATGCAATTGAAGCACGAGGCGATGCACCGAATGCAATATAGCGCGTTATGTCATGTTCCGAACGTTTTTCCGACGGGCGCGTTACGGAAATAATTTTTACTATATAATCGATAATTTTATCCGCACATACGACTTTATCGATGAGTTTTCGGAAGTGCAGTAAATCCGCCGCGCTTAAAACTTTATCGACTGCAATGGCAGACGCTCGTCCCATCGTCTTTACGATTGCCGCTTCTTCTTCATGCGAAGGATAGCCTACAGTCATTTTTATCAAAAAACGGTCGAGTTCGGCTTCAGGAAGATTGTACGTTCCTTCCTGTTCGATTGGATTTTGTGTTGCCAGGACAAAAAACGGGTCGGGAAGCGGATATGTTTCTTCGCCAAGCGTAACCTGCTTTTCTTCCATCGCTTCAAGCATGGCTGATTGAACTTTTGCAGGTGCACGGTTTATCTCGTCGGCAAGAACTATGTTTGCAAAAACGGGACCTTTGCGCACGCGGAATGTGCCGCTTGTCTGTTCGTAGATAAGCGTTCCCGACACATCGGCAGGCAAAAGATCGGGCGTAAATTGAATCCGCTTAAAATCCAATCCGGAAATTTCTGCGAATGTTTTAACTGCAAGCGTTTTTGCAAGTCCGGGTACTCCCTCAAGGAGAATGTGTCCGCCTGCAATAAACGCGGTCAGTATTCCGTCGATAAGTTCTGTCTGCCCGATAAGACGTTTTGCCGCTTCGCTGCGGCATTGTTGCGCCGAAATTCGGCACTCTTCAAATACCTGTTCGCTGTTATTTTCTTTCATTTTTTTACGTTATTTCTGTATATTTATGCAGAAAATTTTTTACGATAATTGACAATTTACTGCTGTTTCAGAATAATTCACTCTATCATGTTAAACAAGTTAGCACAAGAATTGAATGAAATTCTGGACGGTACTGTCGCAAAGACTCTTTTTTCAGACATTGGGAACAGAATGTACTTCCCTAAAGGTATTATTGCGCAAGGTGCGGAGGCTAAAAAGCTTGCAAAAACCGCAAACGGTACGATTGGAATGACCGTAATTAACGGAACTCCGTCGATTCTGCCGTCGATGCATAAATATGCACCTTCGCTTACGTCTCGCGAGCTTGTAGCGTACGCGCCTACGGCAGGTTTGCCGGAATTACGCGAGATTTGGAAAACCAAACAGCTTGAAAAAAATCCTCTCTTGAAAAATAAAAAAACTTCACTTCCTGCCGTTGTGCCGGGTCTTACGGCGGGACTTTCGCTTATAATGGATTTGTTTGTTGATAAAGATAAACCTCTTCTTGCGCCGAATCCGTCGTGGGACAATTATCCGCTTATTGCCGAAACTCGGCGCGGGGCGGAAGTTCACACTTTCCCGATGTTTACGGACGGAAAATTGAATCTTGCAGGATTGGAAAACGCCGTAAAATCCGAAGCGGAAAAATACGGTTCCGTTCGGCTCTTGCTGAATTTTCCGCAAAATCCCTCCGGCTACAGCCCTACATCGAATGAAGTTTCGGAAATTTGCAGAATTATAAAAGATACTGCCGAAAGCGGCGCAAAACTGCTTGTTATAAGCGACGATGCGTATTTCGGTCTTTCATATGAAGATGATATTGAATCTCAGTCGCTTTTTGCGCATATCGCAGACATTCACGAAAACGTACTTGCGGTCAAAGCGGACGGTCCTACAAAAGAAGATTTTGCTTGGGGCTTCCGCTGCGGATTTTTGACTTTCGCCAGCAAAGATTTTACAGACGCGCAGTATGATGCTTTGCTTAAAAAACTTATGGGCGCAATCCGCTCTTCTATTTCGTGTAGTTCAACCCCATCGCAGAGCATAATATTAAAAGCGCTTGCAGAACCTTCTATTGAAAAAGAAAAACTTGAACTTTTTAAGATGCTTAAAGCGCGTTATAAAGCGGTTCGGAAATTTGTAGACGGACGCAAAAGCGGCGCATTGGAAGAATTGCCGTTTAATTCAGGATATTTTATGAGTTTTACGATGCACGGAATCGATGCGGAAGAATTGAGAAGCCGCCTCTTAAACGAAAGCGGGATCGGCACAATTTCAATCGATTCAAAAACTTTGCGCGTGGCATTTTCGAGCATCGACGAAGATAAAATCGAATCTGTCTACGAAAAGATTTACACAACGGCGGAGGAGCTTGCACGTGCGTAAAACTGCGCGTATTGTGTTTTGCGCAGTAAGCCTGTTATGCGAGACATTTTTTTTCGGTTGTAAGAAAGAATCTCGCCGCGTTATAATTTGGACAAACAAAAGTGAATTTGCGCCTTATATCGAACTGTTCAATAAAACGCACAAAACTAAAGCCGTTTTAGTTTACAAAGAAAATCCCGAAACATCTTTTCCGCCGGATGCGGAATCTCTACAGCCGGACATTGTTATAAGTCCGTGGCTTTTGAGCGACAAAACAAAAAAACATTTTGAAAATATTGATTTCCTCTTTGACAGGAAATATATAAATTCGACGGATTTCTATGCGCATTTTCTTAAAGCCGGAGAAATTTCACGTAATCAATATCTTTTGCCGGTTTGTTTTAATCTCCCTGCGGTAATGTTTGCACGCGGAAATGATAAACTTATTGCAGACAAATATATGATGTCGATTGACCAATTAAGAAAAATCGGCTCGGCATTCAACAAAAAGAATGTAAACGGATTCTACACCCAAATCGGATTTGCTCCGCAAAGCAATGACAGATTTTTATACACAGTTGCAAAGATGCAGGGTGCGGCATTCAAAGAAACCAAAAATTCCGAGCTTATCTGGGACAAAGAAAAACTCGCTTATTCCATAGACTTCTTAAAAGACTGGATTACAGAAGAAAATACATCGATTCAAGAAGAAAGTGATTTTGTTTACAAATATCTTTCCGTTACCGACGACAAACGCGTTACTTCCGGCAGAACCTTATTTGCGTTCACCACAAGCGACAGATTATTTAAACTTTCGGCAGACCAGCTTGATAAAGTCGATTTTCGTTGGCTTCAGGACGGCAAATATATCCCGATTGAAGATTCTTTTGTGATGATGGGAATTGCGAAAGGCGCAAAAAATCATTCCGGTGCAGCGGAATTTATTTCATGGTTTTTTAAGCCTGAAACACAGCAAAGTTTTCTTGAACGCAGAAAGATAATGAACTTGGATACATCTACATTCGGTATTGCCGGTGGATTTTCCTCCATTAAGGAAGTCAATGAACGCATATTACCGGTTTATTATAAGACGCTGCTGTCAAATATCCCGCAAGCCGATTCAATTTCAATCCCGGACAGAAAACCGTCGCGCTGGGAAAAAATAAAGACGGCGATTGTCATTCCGTATATAAAAGATTCACTCAGTGCACCTGAAGGAAAAATCGTAGAGCCGATTGAAAAACGTTATTCGGACTGGCAAAAACTAGGTCTGTAGATTTTAAGCCCGTTCCGGAACTGAAGTTTCAGAACAGGATTTCTTTGTTTTTTCGAATGCCTTATCGTATTTATCGGCTTTCAGCTGAACGCATATCAATAATGCGCCTTATTCTTTCCACGGGAAAATAAATGTTTTGAGTGTACGCGGAGCGACGGCTTCCATTTCATTTTTGAGTATTTGCTTCCATGGGATTTTACGGCGTTCGGGACTTGCTGCAGGCACATGATTTTTATCAAGTTCTTCAAGATAGTCGTATTTTTTTAGAATGAGACGCAAAGCATTCACCCGTGCAAGTACAAGTCCTGCCATTCCGGGTGCCGTGCCAATCATTATTATTGAAATAAAACATAAGAATATGATGTAAATTCCGATTACAAAAGACTGCCATAGATTATCGATAAGAATGATAAAACATTTTTTTATGCTTTTTCCGAACGGATTATGCATAATCGCCCGCAGTGCAGGGTACCACATCAAGGCGGCAAAAATTATAAAAGCAACCCAACACAGGGCAAATCCTGCCATAAGTCCGATAATCGTTGCATCTTTTCTAAAATAATATGCGCCGCCTGCACCTGTTGCAAAAAATAACAAAAGCAGGACTGAAGCATATTTTAATCCGTCGGCGATACATGACGGCAGGGTTTTAAAAAAATCTTTAAGAGATAAAGGCATTCCTTCGGTAATTTTAAGGGCTGATTCCGCCCATGCAATTACTGTAACGGAGCATATACAGGTAATAAGCACTGCACACACAATCCATACTGCCAGATATTCGCGCCCGAAGAACATTATTGCCGCACCGGAAAAGACAAAAAAATTGATGATAAGATTCGGTACAAATAACATTATAAGATTGTCCCAACCGTCATAAAAGTTTTTTCTGAAAAAGAAATTTAACATGGCGGCATAATATCATTAGTTTTTATATTTTGATATAGCCGGACTTAAAGATAGAAACAATCCGGCAGAGGCTTTATGTCCGGCATAAAAAATTATATCGTTTCGTGCTGAACGTTACCTCCGATCCGAGCGGAACGCTGCCTATGATCCGAGCGGATCGTTACCCCTGATCCGAGCGAGGCACTACCTCTGATCCGCTCGGGGCGCAATGTCTGATCCGGGAAGAGTTATTCGGTACAATGTTCGAAATAAAATCTAATACACGGCGCAGAATATTGTCGCGTTTATGGACTTGAATAAGATTATGCAGCATATTGAAAATTTCTCTTACCCATTCCCATATCATGCCGTTTTCCGTAAAATGCGCGCATGGAATTTACACAGGAAGCTATTGACGCTTTAAATGTCAATGAAGTTGAAATTATGAAAAAAATTGCCGACGAGCTGAATATTCGTATGCAGCAAGTCGGCGCGGTTATCAGTCTTGTAAATGAGGGGTGCACGATTCCTTTCATTTCCCGCTACAGAAAAGAAATGCACGGTTCGCTCGACGAAGTTCAGGTGCGCGACTGCGATCATCTTTTCAAGTCATATCGAAATCTTGAAGAACGGCGTTTTGAAATTATAAAAGGCATTTTTGCGCAGGGAAAATTGACCGAATCTTTATATACTGCGGCTTTGTCTGCCTTAACGTTGACGGAGCTTGAAGATTTGTGGGCACCGTTTAAGAAAAAGAAAAAAACGCGCGGCATGGTCGCCATTGAAAAGGGTCTTGACCCGCTTGCGGACGCAATGCTTGAGCTTGACGATGCGGCAATCGAAGAAAAGGCAAAAGAATTTGTAAAGGAGAATGCGGACGCGCCCGAATTGAGCGTTCCGACCGTAGAAGACGCGCTTGACGGCGCAAAGGACATTCTTGCCGAACGCACGGCGCAGAACACGCAAAACCGCGAGGCAGTCCATAATTTGTACATTAAAACCGGAAACATTAAGACGAAGGGTATTGTTCCCGAAGGGCAGACGGAAGAAAGCGCGGCGAAAACTTCGACCTATCAGATGTACTGGGATTTTTCCGAGCCGCTTGACCAAGTCAAACCGCACCGGATTCTTGCAATCAACCGCGGCGAGCGCGAAGGCGTTTTGGACGTTACGATTGACGTTGACGTTGACGAAGCCGTAAACCTGTTGAAACGCGGTGTTCAAATCCCGAATAAATATTATGGCGAAGCGATTGAAGACGGCGTTGTGCGTCTCTTATCCCCTGCCGTTGTGCGCGAAATCCGCAGCGACAACGCCGATCATGCCGACGAACACGGAATCGGCATATTCAGCGAAAACTTAAAGAACCTTTTGATGACGCAGCCGATAAAAGGCAGCCGCGTACTCGGCGTTGACCCCGGTATTCGCACGGGCACAAAATGCGCCGCGCTCGACGAAACGGGCAAATATCTCGGCAGTTTTCTTATTAAGCAGGTTGCAGACCCCGACGGCTCGTACAACAAAATTAACGAAGCAATCGACAAATACGATATTCAAGTCGTTGCAGTCGGAAACGGTACCGGCAGTCAGGAAGTGCAGGCGATTGTGAGCAAAGTTATCAGCGAAAATTATAAAGATGTGCGCTACACGGTTGTTGATGAAAGCGGTGCTTCCGTATATTCGGCAAGCGATATTGCGCGCGAGGAGTTCCCCGATTTGGATTTGACAATACGCGGTGCTATCAGCATGGGACGCCGCCTGCAAGACCCGCTTGCGGAACTGGTAAAAATCGACCCGAAGGCAATCGGCGTGGGACTGTACCAGCATGACGTCAACCAGAAAAAACTCGGTGAAATGCTCGACGAAGTTGTCGGCTCGGTGGTCAATCAAGTCGGCGTCAATTTGAATACGGCAAGTTATTCCCTGCTCAAATATGTTTCCGGCATCACCAGCGCGACGGCAAAAAAGATTGTCGCATTCCGCGACGGCAACGGTAAAATCACGAACCGCGAGGATTTGAAGAAGGTGAGCGGATTGGGACCGAAGGCCTACGAGCAGTGCGCAGGATTTTTGAAAATCCCTGAAAGTTCGGAGCCGCTCGACAACACGTGGGTGCACCCCGAAAACTACGGTGCGGCGCGCGAAATCCTGCCGCTCATTCAAAATAAAGAGAAAATCACTGCCGAATTCAAAAAAGAGTTGTGCGAAAAATACGCAATCGGTGAGACGACGCTTGGTGACATCATCGAAGAATTGCAAAAACCCAACCGCGATCCGCGCGACGGCTACCCCGCGCCGATTATGCAGCAGGGCGTTCTGCAGTTTGAAGACTTAAAAGAAGGCATGAAAGTTACCGGCAAAATCAAAAACGTCGTTGACTTCGGCGCGTTCGTCGACATCGGACTGCACGAAACGGGACTTATCCACGTCAGCGAATTGAGCGACACGTTCGTAAAAGACCCGATGGACGTGATAAAAGTCGGCGACGTAAAAGAATTTACGATTCTTGCGCTCGACAAAGACCGGAGGCGCATTAGCTTGTCGCTCAAAAGCGACGCGATGAGCCGCTTGGGAGCTTCCGTCAGCAAGGATGCAAAGACAGGCGGAGATGAAAAGCGGCGCGTTGTTATCTTGCGGAAAGATGCAAAAGCGGCAGCCGGACGGCAAAACGCAGGACAGCGCAAAGAAAACGCCGCTGCAGGCGGACACAGAGGCGGCGTGCGCTCTTCCGGCAGCGACGACGGCATGACGTACAATCCGTTTGCCGCTCTGCTGAAAAAATAAGACCTCAAATGTCGAGTTTTGAAAAATTTCGCTGTGCTTTCGGCTATGTTCCGTCCGCTTAGCCGCAGTCGAGCTTTTCGCTCGAAACGGCACGCAGCCGGAACCTCGCCTGCGCATAAATGGCGTTCATTTCAAAACTTTACATTCTATTGGTGCAGGAAAGAGTTGGAAAATGTCGAGTTTTTTCAAAACTCGACATTTGACCTAAGACACGGACGAAGAGGCTGTCCAAAATTTCAGTTTTGAGACAGTCTCTTTTTAGTGAGCGGTAAAGAAATTGTACCTGTAAAAAAATTCAATTCTGCTTGTTCGCTTGTAGGATTTTTCATTTGCGGTTATAATTTTTTTGTGCCGGTATTATACATAGTTGGAACTCCGATTGGAAATTTGGGTGATATAACATTTCGCGCCGTTGAAACTTTAAAAAATGTGGATGTTATCGCCTGTGAAGATACGAGGCATACGCTTCGGCTGCTTACGCATTTTGAAATACGTAAACCGCTGATTTCCTGCAGGGCGCAGAATGAATCGATTGCAGCGCAGAAAATTATTTCCTTATTAGAAGAGGGAAAAAATGTAGCGTATGCAAGTGATGCAGGAACTCCGGGTATAAGCGATCCCGGTGCGCTGCTTGCAGGAGCCGTACGGGCGGCGGGCTTTCAGGTTGTTCCGATTCCGGGTGCATCTGCGTTTGCCGCTCTTGCAAGTGTCGCAGGTGCGGGCGGAAAGACTTTAATTTTTGAAGGCTTTCTTTCACCTAAAGGCGGGCGGCGAAGAACGCGGCTTAAAGAACTTTTAAGCACGGGTGATGCCGTAATACTTTACGAATCCCCTTTTAGGATTGTAAAGTTATTAAACGATATTGCCGATATTGGAAAAGACCGCAGAATTGTAGTCGGACGTGAAATGACAAAATTGCATGAAGAAATTATCGAAGGAACAGCCGCAGAAATTGCTGAAAATTTTAGCGGACGGGATTCGATAAAAGGTGAATTTGCAGTTTTTATTTCGGGAACAAAAAAACTTCAAAATTTTGACGAATCTGTCGATAATTAAGGCAGAGGGGCAGGACTAAAATGATGATAGACAAAATCGGAGGAGTGAATCCTCTAAGCAATGTTCAGAATACCCGCCGTACAAACGGGACTGAAAAATCCAGCTTCGGTTCGGACAGCATTTCCGTATCCGACAGCGCAAGAGCGATGGCTGAAAAGTATTATATGCAGCAGATTGCCGCAGAAACTCCCGATGTCCGTGCCGATCGCGTAGCTGAAATAAAAGCGAAGATTAAAGATCCGTCTTATCTTAATAATGCCGTTATTGCGTCTGCAGCAGACCGTATTATGGAAAGTTTCGGTATTTAATCGAGGCGGGCATTATAATGCAGTATGCATTAACAAAAGACGGGTTATTTTTCCCGTCTTTTTATTTTTTTTAAAGAAACGAACAATGCGTAAGATAAAAATTGGAGTGGCAAATGACAGATTTTATTTTTAAGATTTCACCGAACATAATGCTTGGACCCTACACGGTAACTCGCATTGCCCAGCAAATAAAAACATGGGGTTCGCGTTTTATGATCGTTTTGGACCCGATTCTTAAAGAAGTCAACCTTGCGGAAAAAATTTTACAACCTCTTGCGGAGCGTAAAATAGAATATTTCATCTTTGACGAATTAAATGACGGTGCCAACACCGAAACGGTTACTCAAATTCTTACGCTTGCACGAGAAAGCCACATACACGGAATAATTGCAATCGGCGGGGCAAAAGCGATGTATGCCGGCGGTTGTGCGGCAGCTCTTTTTTATGAAAATCATCCCGTTTATGATTATGCAGACGGCTCCGTACCGACAGCAGCCTCTTTGCCGCTTATTTGTATTCCGACAACAATTCGTGCGCCGTATGCCTTTACATCAACTCTCCCGATTGTCGATTCCAGAAGCCGCCAAATAAAACTGATAAAAACTCAAAACGGTGTATGTAAACTTTTTTTATGGGATACGAATCTTTCTCTGACGCTTACCGAAAATCAACGGACTTCCATAGCTCTTGAAACTCTTTGCATTGCGATAGAAGCGTATCTTTCTCAAAAAGCGAATTTTTTTAGCGATATGTTTGCCGAAAAATCGATAGAACTTATGGGTTATGGACTTGACGGCGCAAAAACCCTTGAAATTACAACTCCGGCAGAATTGTTACAGGCACAGGCAGGATGCATGGCATCTCTTGCTGCAGCTTCCGGTTCTATTGGAACAGCAGGGCTTTTGGCACTTGCAATAAATGCGCGATTTAAAATTTCCCGTTCACTTATAACCGCAATTCTTTTACCCTATATAATTGAAGAAATGGGAAAATTTAAAAGCGATAAGATTGAAAAACTTGCGCGCGTAATGAATGTATTGCCTCCCGATGTTCATAAAGAACAAGCCGTTCAGGCGTTTGCGGAAAATACTCGTCAAAGACTTGCAAAGGCAAATCTTCCGGTGCGCCTAAAAGAGCTTTCAATTTCCATAGAGCAGCTTGCGCTTGCTGCAGAAGATGCAGGTCAACTTGATTTTGTAAATAATCTTCCGCGCAGTATGACAAGCGACGATTTATTCGATTTGCTGAAACAAGCGTATTAAAATGATTGAGCCTGAAAAACTTTTTCAGCTTAGCGGCGGACATAAAAGACGAAAACTTGCGCTTACGTTCGGTGCGCTTGAAAGAGATATTGCAGGAATTGCGGAAAAAGGGCACGAATACTCATTCAAAAATCTTTCAAGGCGGGAATACACTAAAAAACTTGTCGAAATTTTATTAAAAGATCCGAAACTTTCCCCCGCCGCCGCAGATGAAATTAAAATTCTGCTTAATTCGGAACCGTTTGATGAATTGCGGTTGTGCAACTGCGCCCGTAATCATCTTCTTGCTTTAATCGGTTCGTTTCCTGCCGAATGGGATTTGGTTATTGCACCTCATTCTTCTTTGTTGAATAAAGACGGAGCCGTAAAAGCAAGAAGTTTTTATAAAGGCGTAAGTGTTTATGCGGAAGATATACGCTCACCTTTTAATATGGGTTCGATTTTTAGGACGGCGGAAGGAATGGGGGCGGAAAAAGTTTATATTTCTCCGTTTTGTACGGATCCTATGCAGCCGCGTGCACAGCGAAGTTCTATGGGCTGCATAGAAACACTCGGATGGGAGAGGACGGATTTAAATTCGCTGCCGGAAGATGTGCCGGTATTCGCATTGGAAACAGGCGGAACTCCAATAAATGAATTTGTATTTCCTAAGCAGGGAATCTGTATAATCGGTTCGGAAGAGCTCGGATGCAGCCCTGAAGCACTTAAACGCGCACAATACGGCAGAGTTTCCATTCCGATGAAAGGATTAAAAGCGTCTTTAAATGTAGGAGTTGCTTTTGGAATACTTATGCAAAAATGGTGTGAATATTTAGAATCTGTGTAAACTGCCGATTCCGTAGACTCATAATTCGGCTGCCGATGATTCGATTTTACACTGTATCGGGTCTGCTGTTTTCCAAAATTCGACATTTGTCTATAAATTAAACCCTATCCGAACAAAGTTTTTTTGTTATCAAAACTGCTTTTTACGTGTTCACCTCCGTCGCTCAAATCTTATTTAGTGCAAGTTTGCGTTGAATCCGGCGGCTAACCGATTATGTCTTTCAAATCCGGTGCTGCTGCCGGTCGTATACTTAAAGGCAGATTAGTATCTCTGCCCCGTTCGGGACACTACCCCTGCGCCGAACGGGACAGTACCTCTGTTCCGAGCGAGGTGTATCATCACACCCCGAGCGATACGAGCTGTTAGTATCGTCCGATACGAGATATTAGTACCGAGCGATACGAGACTTTAGTATCGCCCGATACGAGATGTTAGTTCCGCCCGATACGAGAACTTAGTACCGAACGATACGAGATGTTAGTTCCGAGCGGGGTAGCACCTCTGTCCCGCTCGAGGTGTACCACCACACCCTGAGCGGAGGGTACACCGCACTCCGAGCGGAGGGTACATCACACTCCGAGCGAGGTCTATCTGCCCACTCGCTCGAGTGGTACCCACACACTCGCTCGGGTGGTACCTGCCCACTCGCTCGAGTGGGACATACACACTCGCTCGAGTGGTACCTGCACACCGAAGTTGTATAAACTTCTTAGGCGCAATTCCAAGTTTTTCCAAAACTCAAAATAACGTCTTATAGAAACGAATTTTCTTTTTATATATAATTTTGGAAATGACGGAAACAGATTTTCTTGCTGCGGAAATTATGCGGCGGTTCGGCACAGTGCGAAGAGCGCGCGGTTGTTTTTTATATACTGAAAGCGGCACAAGATTGACAGATTTGTATCGCGAAGGCGGCAGAGCAATATTGGGCTGGCACACGGGCGCGGCTTTTACACATTTTAAGAACACCATGAACAGAGGCATTACAGGAAGTTTTATTACGGATGCCCGTCTGCGGCTTGTAAAAAGTCTTTGCACCTTGCTTAATTCGGAAAGACAAGTTTATGCCGTTTACGGAAAGGATAATGCAATCAGCACAGCCTTAAAATTTTCGCAAGGCGGAGTTGATTTTTGGCGCGCTTGGAATCCCGTTGAATCGACTTGGAGCGAAAAAGATGCAGTTATAGTTGCTCCTCCGCTTGCATGGGCGGAAGATATTTTTTTTGTTTGCGTAAAACCTCTAACTGCCGAAAAAAGAGAAGCTCTTAATTCCTGTGACATGTTGAGAGGTCGGAATATTCCCGCTCCGTTGTGCGCGGCAATTACAAGGTCGATTTACGATTTAATTGCAAAAATTCAAGTAATGAGCGAAAAAGATTGGTTTATTTACGACAAAATATTGATTCAATATTGGGAACGCAAAGGGCCTTATCTTTTTCCGAAAATTCCTGAAAACGAATACAAAAGATTTGTCCTGCACTGTCTTGATTCGGAAATCGTGATAAGTCCGGACTATAATACACCGTCCATCGTTCCTTTTTATGCTGATTTAGGTGTATTTAGAAAACTTGAAAACAATCCGTTTTTATTTTAGGAGAAACTGAATGACTCAACCCGAAATGATTTTATATGTATTAAAACTTGTTTTTGGAGGAACTACGGCTTTTCTTGCAGTTGTGCTTTGGTCAAAAACAAAAGATGCTGCATGGATGGCTATAGTTGCAGGTACGGTAACGACATATGCCGGCTTGGTTTACAATATGCTCATAGACTTGTACGTGATTCTTCCATGCGATGCGGCGTTATTCGGTATTTCCTTTACAACTTTAATATTTACAGTTATTCCTTATATATTTTTTATAACAGCATTTATCCTTATGCTCAGGCGAAAATTGTAACAAGTACCTTTCTAGACCAAAAATACCTTTTGTGTTACTCTTGCGACATCGGGAGTCCCTTTTTGCGGGACTCCATTTATTTAAAAGCGGGCGCAGGATCTTATTAACTGCGCGGGAGCATTGTATGGCAAGCGAAAAAGACAATCACAGCTGCACATTGGACAAAATCATCAGCATTTGCAAACGGCGCGGTTTTGTATATCAGTCAAGCGAGATTTACGGCGGACAGGCGGGCGCATGGGACTACGGCCCGCTCGGAGTCGACTTAAAAAAGAATATTCAGGCGGCATGGTGGAAAGAGATGACGCAGCTTCATGACGATGTTGTCGGGCTTGACGCATCCATTTTTATGCACCGGCGGACGTGGGAAGCGTCCGGACACGTCGCGCATTTTTCAGACCCCATGATTGACTGTACGGAATGCAACGCGCGTTTCCGCGCCGACCAGCTCATCGAAGACTTTTGCGAAAGCCATAACGTTACGCCTGCAAAGCCCGTCGATACGATGAGCCACGAAGAAATGAAAGTCTTTATCGACGAACGCGGCGTAAACTGCCCTACCTGCGGCAAGCATTCGTACACCGCCGTCCGCGAGTTCAACCTTATGTTTAAGACGCACCTCGGACCGGTCGCAAGCGATGCTTCTATCGTTTATCTGCGTCCGGAAACGTGTCAGGGCATTTTTGTCGACTTTAAAAGCATCGTCCAGTCGAACCGCATGAAAATCCCCTTCGGCGTGGCACAAGTCGGCAAGTCCTTCCGCAACGAAATCATCTTCAAAAACTTTATTTTCCGCACCTGCGAGTTCGAGCAGATGGAAATGGAATATTTTTGCAAACCCGGCACGGACGACGAAACGTTCGAGCGTTGGCGGCGCGACCGCTGGGCGTTCTACCTCAAGTACGGCATTTCCGAAAGCAACCTGCGCTGGCACCATCATGACAAGCTTGCCCATTACGCAAAGGACGCCTACGACATTCAATACAATTTTCCTATCGGCTTTGAGGAGATTGAGGGCATTCACAACCGGACGGACTTTGATTTGTCGCAGCATACTGAGTACAGCGGCAAGGACATGGGCTATATCGACCAAGATGACGGCAACAAACGCTACGTGCCCTATGTTATCGAAACGTCGGCGGGCTTAAACCGCAACTTTTTGATGTTTTTGTGCGAGGCGTACGAAGAAGAAAACGTCGGAACGGACGGCAAGGACGACTACCGGACGGTGCTCCACTTGGATCCGCGCTTGGCTCCGATAACGGTCGCCGTTCTTCCGATGATGAAAAAGGACGGACTTTCGGAAATCGCTAAAGAGATTCAACATGAATTAAAAGAGGACTTTGTAACCGATTTTGACCAAAGCGGGACAATCGGCAAACGCTACCGCCGTCAGGATGAAGTGGGCACACCGTTTTGCGTTACCATTGACTATCAAACCAAAGATGACGACACGGTTACGATTCGTTTCCGCGACTCGATGGAGCAAATCCGCGTAAAACGTACCGACCTCGTCTCCGAATTGCGCGCGGCAATCAAAAACTATAAAGCTCCGGCAAAAAAATAACGGCTGTCAAAGTCCGCGCAGGTAAACTCCACGCGGACTTTTTGATTCCGGTAAGGTGAATGCAATGGAATATGTACGACTTGGAAAATCGAACCTTATGATAAGCCGCGTCGCAGTCGGCACAACATCGCTTGCAGGCGGAGACGCGAACTCGGATAGCAGCGCGGCTCTTATCAAAAAAGCGTATGACGCCGGGATTAACTTTTTCGATGCCGCAAAAACCGCTTCCGGAGCGGAAAACATTTTAGGCACCGCCGTTTCTTCCGTGCGTAAAAGCGTTATTATCGCGGATAAAACAAGTGCGCGTACAGAAGACGGCGTTTTACAGGACGCGGAAGAAAGTCTCTCCACGCTCCGGACCGATTACATAGATTTATACCAGTTTGAAACGCATGATTTTCTTCCGGAGCGCGGCGAAAAGGACGGCATTATCCGCGCGTTAGAAACGCTCAAGGCGGCGGGGAAAATTCTTCACATCGGCATTGCAACGCAAGATTTAGATGTTGCAAAAGCCGCCGTACAAAGCGGACTGTTTGAAACGCTCCAGTTTCCATTCAATATGATTAGCTCGGAGAAAACGCTTGCGCTTGTCGAATTGTGCGCCGCCAACGACATGGGATTTCTTGCCATGCAGCCTTTATGCGGCGGCGTACTCCGCAATATTCCGCTTGCATTCGGCTTTTTGCACCAATACGAAGAGGTTGTGCCGCTTTGGGGTGTGCAAAGCGCGGAAGAATTGGAGCAGATTTTGTATTTTAACGAACGCCCGCCGCTTGTTGACGATAAATTCCGTGAAGAAATAGAAAACGCCCGCCTTTTCTTTAATTGACTTAAATTTCGAGTTTTATAAACTCGACTTAATATTCTGCCTGTTTTAGCTTTGACTTCGGCATTTCCATTGAAACGCGCTCATTTTTACTTTATTCTTGCAGTATGAAAAAACTTGAACTCAAATACGGATGTAACCCGAACCAATTTCCGGCGAGGGTTTTTATGGAAGACGGAGAATTACCGATCACGGTGCTTAACGGAAAAGCTGGATTTATTAATCTGTTGGACGCGCTCAACGGATGGCAGCTTGTTAAAGAATTAAAAGAAGCGACGGGTCTGCCTGCCGCTTCTTCATTCAAACACGTATCTCCTGCCGGAGCTGCCGTAGGTACGGAGCTTTCCGATACATTAAAAAAGATATATTTTACGGACGGTCTTGAACTTTCTCCTCTTGCTTGCGCTTATGCCCGCGCACGCGGTGCGGACAGAATGTCTTCGTTCGGCGATTTTATTGCGCTTTCCGATGAATGCGATGAATCGACGGCACGTTTAATTTCAAAAGAAGTTTCCGACGGAATTATTGCGCCGTCATACAGCGATTCCGCGCTTAAAATTCTTAAAGAAAAGAAAAAAGGTGTGTACTGCATAATAAAAATCGACAAAGATTATACGCCTCCTGAATTGGAAAAAAAGCAGGTATTCGGAATTACTTTTGAACAAGCGCATAATTTTATAAAGATTGATGATGAATGCCTGAAAAATATCGTTACAAAAAATAAAACCTTTTCCGCCGAAGATAAGCGGAATCTTATAATTGCTCTGATTATCTTAAAATACACTCAATCCAACAGCGTCTGCTATGTAAAGGACGGACAAGCTATAGGAATCGGAGCCGGACAGCAGTCGCGGGTACATTGTACGCGCCTTGCCGGTCAAAAAGCGGATAACTGGTATTTAAGACAATGCCCAAAAGTGCTGAATCTTGTGTTTGCAGACGGAATTAAACGTCCTGAACGCGATAATGCCATAGATGTTTATATCGGTAATGAATCGGAGGAACTTTTACAAGACGGGAATTGGCAGAAAATATTCAAAGTAAAACCTGAAGTCTTTACTCCCGAAGAAAAAAACGCATGGATTGCAAAAAACTCCGGGGGCGCTGTCGGTTCGGACGCATTTTTTCCGTTTGGAGATAATATAGAGCGTGCACACCGTTCCGGCGCGAGTGTAATTGCGCAGCCCGGCGGTTCAATCCGCGATGACGACGTTATAGCAGCCTGCGACAAATACAATATCGCTATGGCTTTTACGGGAATACGTCTGTTTCATCACTGAATTATTGAATTATTGAATTATTGAATTTTAAAACGGTTTAAGAAGCCTCTGAAAACTTCGGTTTTTAGAGGTAATTCTGAAAATGTTATGTTGTAACTCGCGGTAATACAGGAAGTTATAACTCGTATTCAGCAAGTTTGCGATTTTATTTAGCCTTAATTTCGAGTTTTGCAAAAACTCGAAATTTTCCAATTCTTTTCTGCGCCTATAGAATGAGAGTTTTGAAATAAGCATCGTTTGTGCGTAGGTGAGGTTACGTCTGCGTGCCGCTTCGAGCGAAAAGCTCGACTGCGGCTAAGCGGACGGAACATAGCCGAAAGCACAGCTTTATTTAGCGGCATTTCCAAAACTCGACATTCGACCTATTTAATTTTTGTTTACGATTCTGGATTCAAACTTACCGCTTTTAATTTCTATGAATCTTGTAAAAAGAGAGATTTTATTATCTTCATTAAGATTTTGCCAAATCGTATTCGTAAAATCGTCAATATTGCTGCAAATTTCAACTTTTTTAGGTTCGCCTTCAAAACTCGGAAGCGGATTGCCGTCCCTCATGTAAGTGTGAATAAAACGTCCCTCGCCGTTTTGCAGCGTTTCATAAAAGAAAGAAAATCTTTCGCAATGCGCCGGATTGCCCACATCGCTTTTTAATATCGAAAAACGGAATTTGCAACTTCCGCCTTCCATGCTTATCAATGCTGAAATGCGCGGCGTGTAATTCGGTGCATCCGGCTCAAATGTACGGGATTCCAGCGACTGTGAAAATGAAAGACCTTTTTGCATTCCGTCATAAATCGTGTCGGTTTGGTCGCCGTTTGTTATTATTGTTTTGCCGTTCAAGATGCGTACGGGGCTGTAAATTATAAGGCCGGGATCTTTTAATTTTGCCGGATCGAAAGCTTGGGTGCGGATTCCGTCTCCGTCTTCGATAAAAATGCGGTTGCGGCTGTTTTCACTGCGTCCCATGATAAAATATGCCGCCGCCGCATATTTTCCGTCGGCAGTTTTTCCGGCTATGATTCCTCGTCCGTGATATTTTTCCGATGACAATTCATCTGCAATCGTTTTGATTTTCATGTGCGCATAATAGCTCAAATTTCGACTTTTATAAAACTCAAAATTTGCATTTTTTTAGTTGTTTTTATAATTTTTTGTTTTTTTTTGATAAAAATCGACAAAAACTTGTAACTATTTTCCTTGACATAAAAAAAACAAGCTGTAGAATTAAATAATGTAAGTAGAATATATCTGTAAAAGGAGCTTACTGCGATTGGAAAAAGTTATCTGCGGTCGATATCCGTGTTCGGCTTTACATTTTTACTTCAAAACAGATGTTTGCCTGCCGAAAGCTTTATTTCGATTTCATAAGTTCTTTTGAATTTTCTACTCTGTTTACACAATTATAATTTGGAGGATAAGATGAAAAAATTATTCGCTTTCATCTCGGTTTCACTGATTGCTGCAGCAGCGATGTTTGCAGATGTTTCAGCGAAAAAGCTTGACGACGGGAATGTTGAAGTTACTTTCTTCTACGGAAACCCTCGTGCAAATGAAGTCCTGGTTGCAGGAGACTTCACATCATGGCAGGACGGTGCTTTGCCGATGACCAAAACCGACAAAGGCTTTACACTTACAAAAACTTTTTCACCGAAAGATGAGCTTCGTTATAAGTTTATTTCCGATGGAAACTGGACTACAGACCTTCGCGCACCGGATTTCGTCGATGACGGGTTCGGAGGAAAGAACGGTCACGTAGTTGTTGCAGATATGGTTTCCAGCGGCGGCGGTGATGACGCCGGTACTGCAAAAGCAAAAATCAATTTTGTTTCATGGACAATGTTCGGTTTGCAGAGTCAGTACAGAACCGGTAAGGCTACTGATCCTAAGTCTAAGGGATTGGATTTAACCAATGTTACATTGGGGGCTAAATCCTATGATAAATTTACCGGAATGTTCCTTCCGAACGCTCCTTTCTATATCGAGCTTGCACTTGCAGAAAGAGAACTTGATCCCGTTCAGAACGCTGGTGATCTGTATCTTTATAACAAAGATATTTACGGCAATGAAGTTGTAAAATTTCAAGACGGTCTTAAAGACTTTGCTTCAGGAATTTTCGCACATCCGCTATCCTATCTTGCAGGTACGACTGATAATTCCGCAGGCGGAGCAGGTCCGGGAACAAATCCTTTCCTTGGACATCTTAAATTCGGATTTAATACACCCTATGTAAACTGGTATACAGGCTTTAACTATGCAAAGCCGGATACAAACAAGAAAATCCTCTGGACTACTATTGACGGAAGCAACTGGGATGCAGGATATACACATGTTGGTGGTTTTGCTGCATTCTCTCTCGGTGAAAAACTTCAGAATATCGGACCTGCAAAGATTAACTTTACATTCGCACCTAACAAATCCGCCGACCGCAAAGGTACAAAATACGGTTTATGGTCATTCGTTGATTTGGAAGTTGCCGGTGTAACTGCAGAAGTTCAGTACAATTCGTTCTATCTTGGCGACCACCTGTTTGTAAAACCGTTTGAACATGATATTATCTTCGGTGCGAAGGGTGCCGTAGGACCTGTTACACTTGCGGGACAGATGTTGTTCAACGTTTATGAAAATCTTGATTCGGTTCCGAACGGAATCTTCTGGGATATGATGGCTCTTAGCGGATATTCTCGCTCTGCAGTTAAGCTTACTGATTCTTTCGATTTCACAAAGCACACTGCCGGCGAATTCAAAGTCGGTTACGAAATGCCGAACAAATTGCTCTCCGTTACTGCCGATTACCGCTTCCGCGGAATGGAAGCAAATATGCTTTATGTTGCCGACCACCATGCAGACGATGGAAAAGATGCTCAGACTTCACAGTTAGGAAAACTTAATACACAGCGCATCACTCTTAATGCTACGGTAAAGCCGATTGAAGCACTTTCAATCAATATCAAACCGTACATGGACATTCCGTTCACTACAACCGATTATGATGTTTATGCAACATTCTATAACAGCAATAAGGTTGACAATGGACGCTGGGCATTTAAGGCAAAAGATGAGAAAATCTTCGTAGGTTTCTTAAAAGCTGATTATGATCTTTCCGATGCAATCGGTATGAAATCGGATGTTTCCGCATACGGTAAGATTAAGTACCGCACGGAAGGAAAGTATGGTGCAACAGACGACCATTTCATCTTCTCCAATGCAGGTCTTAAATTCTCTATGTCGGAATTGTCGGATGTACTTCAGGGTGTTGATGTTTACTACGGCTTTAACAACAGCGGCGCCCAGATGTTCAATACTCTTGTTGCATCACTCGGATTCACAGATGATTGGAAGGCTGACGTAAGCTTAGGTTTGCGTTCAAAAACAGCAACGAAGAAGGATGTAAATAACCCGTTCGGATTCGGTGTAGGCGTTTCAAAGAAGTTTAAGGCAATGAAAAAACCGATTGTATATGCTCAGTTTGTATACGATATGGATCCCTATAAGAACTTTGGCGACGGACAGGATCAGCTTAATCTGGACAACTATGAAATCGGCAGTAAGAGTATGCAAAAGGGTTCAGACAGCCCTTCACAGGATGCTGTTGAAGTCTACCAAGGTACAGCCGCACTCCGCGTTGGTGTACGTTGGGATATTTAATATGTAATTGTGAAAGCGAATAGAATATAGCCGGCTTTTTATAGCCGGCATTCAACAAGCTTTTGTCTGCCGATTAAACAGGCGGCAGCTGAAAGGCTAAAAATTTATTTAGAGGAGAAAATAATGAAGAAGATTATTTCATTTTTGCTTGCTGGAGCCGCATTGCTTGGCTTTGTCGGTTGTTCCGGTGACCTGCATGATGTAGAACTTCCAAAGCATGAACCTGTAGTGATTTCTGGTGCTTCTTGGTATTATACAGACATAGTAATCTGGGGTGATTCTGATGGTACTGCAGAAGGTTTTATTGTAAATGGGAGCAAACAGTCTACAAATACAAAACTTCCGGAATTTAATGCAGAAACTGGTGGGGTTGTTTATTATACCGTTAATAAAGATATACCATCTATTTCTGATTCTAACAAGTATGAGATGTTGACTTCATATCAGTCTGATAATCCGGCAGCCACTCCAGAACCGGGAAAACTCCGCGTTTATGTTTACACAAATGAAACTAATCCCAACTTACACTACTGGGGCGGAAAATTCAAAGCAACAACTTGGCCTGGACTTGCAATGACAAAGAACGGCGAAACTGCAAAGCAAACTTACAATGCAAGTGCAACATTAAAGTCTATTACGGTTATGGGCTTACCTGCTGCACTTAATGGTCAGGAGCTTTATCTTACAGGTGCTCCTATAGGTTGGTCTAAGCCTGGCGAGGGTGATTCTGTGAAAGTTACAGTCTCAAGCGGCATGATTTCTGCAACGGGCTTGAATATAGCTCTCTCTGCTTCTGATGTCGAAGTTGGAAAAGTTGGGGTAACGGAAATGAAATTTGCTGCAGCAGGTTGGGCTAAACCGGAAGTTACAGCTGCAGAAGGTCAAAACTTTAAAATTAAAATTATTAATGGTGAAGAAGTTAATCTTTACGGCATGTTTACAGCAACTAAAGGTACTACAGGTGATGATGTAAATGTTTACTGCTGTACATTTGCACAATAATAATTTCTAATGTCTAAACAAAAATGGATTAGGTATAGACCTAATCCATTTTTGTTGTAAAAATATTTTTATTTATAGGTTCAATTTCACGTTTTTCCAAAACCCGACTGCGTCTAAGCAACAGGGAAAACAAGCAGAAAGGTGCCGGCGTTACCGTTAATGCCGACGACAAATTCGTTAAACTTAATGGAACCGAAAGTAACTTTGCCGTATCAGGTCTTACTGCCGGTAAGCCTTACCGTGTAACAATCCAGGCCTATCCTGATAAGAGCGTTTCCGTAAGAATCACTGAAATCTGTGAATATACACTCAAGTTCAAGTTGGTTGGTGCTACAAACGGCACTGAATATTTCATAGGCGGAACTCCATGGAAGTGGGAAGGCGGTTGGCCGATTCTTGGCTGGGGCGGGAAAAAACCGGCTACTATGAAGACTGATGCAGAACTTGCAAAGCGATTTGCGACTGCAAATGTTTCTGGTCATGCTGATTTTACAACCGAAGTTAAGGTTGTTGGGAAGCCCGGCGACATCGCAACATGGGAAGTAAAAGTTGTAAGCTGTACAGCAGACGGCGCAGATCCTGTGTACAACGGTGATAACACAAAGTTTGATGTTACCGCTTCCGCTAAGACATTCATAGCAACATTGAATGTCGGCACTGGTGAGGTTTCCGTAGAGTAAGGATTCTATCACTCAAACTGCTTTTATAAAGCAAAAAGACCGCGGCAAAACGCCGCGGTCTTTGTTTTGTATATTTTGATGCTTTTGTAAAAATTACAGTTTCAGGTGGTAAATTACATATTTTAAATGATGTAACGGTATCGTTTCTTGTGCATATTCAACAAGCTTTGCATAACCTAAAAGCGGCGTGCAATGTGTCAATAGCGGCGTGTTCTAATCAATGTCGTTATTCCGTTGCAGCAGAAAGTTTTTTTACATCTTCCAGAGGCAGTTGTATTGCCTCTGCAA
>CAUUGI010000019.1:0-26971 GCA_963544675.1 uncultured Treponema sp. | reverse complement strand
CATGGTAACAAGGAAAGGAAAAGAATGCCGTGAAATTCGCTATTTCATTACGAGTCTTACAGATGTAAAGCAATTTGCAAAGGGAATACGCAGTCATTGGGCGATAGAGAATAACTTACATTGGTGTTTAGATGTAGTGTTTTCTGATGATGCCTGTACTGTTCTTGACCGGAATGCAGCAGAAAACCTAGCTATTATCAGAAGGATTGTCTACAACAGAATTAAGATGCTCTCTAAAATGGATACGCTCAGTATGGGCAAGCGCGCTTGTATCTACGATGATGAGTTTAGAGCTCAGATCCTTTTTTCATGCTGAGGCCCTGATTATTAGACCTGTTCGGAATGTTAAGTTGTCGAACAGCTTTATCGGTACGATTTTTATATCCTGCGCAAAGCTCGACTGCGGCTGTCGACTTTGTATTGCAAAACTCGTCGGTGAGCGCATCTGACGAAACTTTGCCGAAATCACATTTACATTTAGCAAATGCTCTCAAAATTCGACATTCAACCTAAAACTTTTGCCGTTTTATTTATGTCGCGGCAATAAGTAATGTATGTGTAAAAATAATTTAAAACCGAATATTCGGGAGCTGACACTAAAGCATGGAATTTCATACCCTACGGATGAAGAACTTGTAATGATGATTTTGGGAAGCGGTACAAAAGCTGTCCCGGTTGAACGACTTGCGCGAAGCGTTGTTGATGTTGTAAATACATCGAATGCCGAAGACTTAAATAAGCACCTGACGGAGATAAAAGGGCTTGGGCAGAGTAAAGCTCTTGCGATAAGAGCTGCAATTGAATTCGGCAGAAGGCGAAACAGTTTTAAGAACGCAATCGTAAAGTCGCCGAAAGATATAATTCCTTTTATCAAGCATTATTCCATGCAAAGCCGGGAGCATTTTATATGCGTATCGCTTACGGGCGGGCATGAAATTATTCAGATTCGAGTTGCGTCAATCGGCACCGTCAACAGAACGATAGTCCATCCGCGAGAAGTCTTTACCGAAGCGTTGATGGAAAATGCGGCGGCGATAATCGTTTGCCACAATCACCCGTCCGGGTCATGCGAACCGTCATCGGAGGACATCAAAACCACAGGGATTTTGATTAGAGCGGCTGAGATTTTGGGAATACCGCTGTTGGATCACATAATAATAAACAGAAACTCATATTTCAGTTTTCTTGAACATAAACTGCTTTTCACTTCCGATGAAGATTTAAGAGAGAGGGATTTACAGCATACAGACAAGCGGATTGATATGCGCCGCCCAAAAGAAGAATCGTCATGCGCAGAAGAAGATATTGAAGATATGTTTGAAAACTTTGAAGTGTAAAATACGGATTATACGCCGAATATTTCGTTTTTGTGCGCAGTTCCAAGTGTTTCAAGTGAGTTTTTCAGCGTAAGTTCTTTGTGTGCCGAACGAAAAGCGTTCAAATCGATTAAAAAACGGTTCATCGAAAAATGCTGAAACACAAAAACTCTGTTCCATGCGTCCGTATCGTAAATATACGAATCTTTCAGCATTTCTTTATAGAGTGTAAATATTCCCCGCGCTTTAAGTTCCGCGTAACCTACCAGCCATAATTCCGTGCTTTCAAGTGCTTTATGAAGACGGGCAGTCTCTTTTGCCATCCATGTTTGACTTTCTTGAATCAGCTCGGCGAGTTTATCGCCCCCGTTTTTACTTACATATTTCAGATGCGCGGTTTTTGCCGTATGGATTGGAGTTTTATTTAAAATAATCACGTTTTTCCTAAAATCTATGCAAAGCTCCTTGTTGCGCTTAAAAAATCCGTCCGCAATTTTGCCGGATTGTCCGACTAAATAGCGGTTGTTTTTGCTTAATTGTTCGTCTTTTCCCGGATTATCGCCGATTACAATCAAGTTTATTTCATCGTTCCGTGTAACATCGTCAAGCGCGCGGTTATAAACTACGGAAGTTTCTATCGGATAGGGCGGAGTGTCTTTTTTCGCGGCTTCCGATTGAAGCGGATAAAGCTCGTTTGCATAAGCAGACCATTCTTCCGTTTTATGTTTGAATTGATTTCTAAAAGCGCAGAATATTTGCCATTCGTTTTCCGTCATATTTTACTCCAATCTGAAGAGTGCAGAATTTCACTTACTGCCTGCTGAATGCCGCGCAATGATTTTGTTCCGTGAACTTCCGCGCGGCGGATAAAACCTACATCGTAAAATCCCAAAGAGCTTCCGGTTTCAAGAATCTTAAAGCCCTGTGAATAAGGCCCCGTTTCAAGTACGATTTTCGGAACAAGCGCAATGCCTATTCCAAGATGAGCGAGTGCGAGTACGGCTTCGTTGCCTTCCGCCTCCGCCGCAATAATCGGTTTTACGTTACGAGACTTTGCCCATTTGTCGAATCTGCGTCTTGCAAGACCTGTTTTAGGAAGCACGAGCGGAACAGATGATATTATGTCCTGCGGAGAACCGCATTCGGCGGTATAACGGCTTGTGTTTGCCGCTGCGTATATAAGCGGAGTTTTAAGAACACTAATAGTTTCAAGGTTGGAAAGACCGTCTTCGGGGATTGCGTCTATTGCAAGTGCTGCTCTGCCTTCCCTCACTGCCGGTACGGCACCGGCAGGATCTCCTGTTTCAACTTCAAGCTGTATGTCGGGATATTTTGCGGCAAGCTTTTTTATAAAATACGGAAGAATTGTATAGCAGGCTGTTACCGACGCATAAACATGAAGCGTTCCGGAAATTGTTTTTTCACCGGCACTTAAAGTCCGCAGGATTTCGGATTCATCTTCCAATGCTTTGCGTACGAAATCTGCAAAAATCCTGCCTTTTCGGGTAAGAATAACCTGCCGGCTGCTTCTGTCAACAAGGAGGGAACCGGTCTCTTCTTCCAGCCGGGTAATAATTCTACTTAATGCGGAAGGACTTATATTCACGATTTGTGCGGTTTTTGCAAAATGCAGCTTTTCCGCTAGTACAGAAAACGCTTTTAATTCATAAAAATTCATTTTTCGCGCTAATATAGCATGATTCTAAATATTTTGACAAATTAAACCTGTTTGGAGATTTCCGTTTCAGAACAGGTCTATTGGCTTATCTGCATCCTTGATAAACAAAAAACAATGCGGGCGGATAATCGCGCAATGAATACGATTTTGAACTCGTTTGAACTCGCCGATTTTTTCGGTAAAAAACTTATTGAACGGGTCATTGCATTGCGTTTGCTTCTCCGTCTACTTTGACAAAGTTGCGTTATATTCTATAATATTTTTAATCAAATCAGTAAAAAGAGCTTTTTGGAGGCTTTATGAAAAAAATTATTATGATTGTTGCAGTTTTTTATGTAGGACTTTCCGCATTTGCTTACGATATAGCTGCAAATACTCCTGTAAAAGGAGCTGTTAGAACCGTTGCAAGGACGGATTTTTCCGTTACTGCAAAGTTTGGAGAATATTTTAGAACGCCAAGCGCAAAATTCTTATACAAGTATGATTCTTACGGCAGACGGACTGAAGCATCGGAGCTTACCGTCCGCGATGCACTCATAAATAAAGTAGTTAATGTTTATGACGCTGCAGGAAATCTTACCGAACAGACAGGATTTGATGAGGATAATGCAAAAGTATGGCGTTCGGTTATAACTTATAAAGAGGGAATGAAGTCCGATATTTCCGAATTCGGCAAAGATAATTCACTTAAAAGCAGAACAATATATTCGTACAGCGGAAAAAAGCTTTCAGACGAAACATCGTACAACGGAGACGGCGCAATTATTTGGAAGACGGTTTACACATATAACGATCGCGGACAACTTGCAGAAGAAAACGAATATACCGGAGACGGTGCACTCAACGAGCGCAGAGTTTACGCTTATACGGATGCCGGTTTGAATGACACTATTTCCTATTTTGACGGAAGCGGAATGCTTCGTGCAAAAGACGTATTCAGATACGGAACCGGTAATGTTTTATCCGAAGTTACAACTTACGGGGCAGACAATAGATTGGATACGCGCACCATCGTAAAATTCGATAATGCCGGCAACCTTGCAAAAATTACAACTTACACCGTGTCGAAAAAGTTCGGAACTGTTATGAATGAAATGACAGGCATGACAGAATTTGTTTACAATTCGGTAAGCGACGCAAAATAAACTTAAAATTACGCGGCGGACAGTCCAAAATGATTCTGCCTGCCGCGACGAAAAAGCGATGGCTCCATATTTAAAAAATATTTTATGATTCTTTAGGGCGAATTTTTCCTGAAAAATTGTAGTGAATTATAAATAAAAAAGTCGATTCGCTCGAAATTTTGCAGCGAACCGACTTATCATGCCTAATTTCTTACAACTTTTATTCGTGCGGAGGGTTTAATACCCCGACGCTCTGCGTCGTAACAAAGGGTATTAAAGCCGAGTGCAATCACCTTATGAGAACATACAGTACGAAACATTGAGCACTGTTCCCCGATGCTTGCGTCGGGGGTGTTGATTCGTTTTGCCTTTTCTCCAAGTTGATAGTTTTTTTTTGACGGAAACGTTATAGTGTGCACATGAAAATTGGAAAGGACAAAATTCTGCCGTTAACGCTGGCGGCAGCCGTTATTATTTTAGATCAAATTACAAAAGCATTAGTTGCACACTTTATTCCGCCGTTTACAATAGGTGCGGAATTTTTAGGCGGATTTTTGCGCATCGTTCACGTGGCAAACACAGGCGTTGCGTTCAGTTTAGGAGATTCTATGCCTCATTTAATGCGGCGTATGCTCTTTGCTGTCGCACCTCTTATCGTTATCGCTCTTGTAGTAAGCATCTATTTTCGGAATAACGACTTTTCAAAACTTCAGCGATGGGCAATCTGCGGCATCGTCGGAGGCGGGCTGGGCAATCTTATAGACCGATTTTTCCGTCCGTCAGGTGTTATAGACTTTATTGATGTAAAATTTTTCGGCATCTTCGGCTTGCAAAGATGGCCTACGTTCAATGTTGCAGACTCCGCTGTCGTCGTCTGCGGAATTATGCTTTTGATTTCATTTTTGTTTACGGTTTCAAAAGAAAAAGCGGAAAAGGCCGATTGATTTTCGATTGGATTTATAGATTGAGTTTTGAAGAAACTGGAAATTACACCTTATAATCACTGAGCGGAGATGTTTTATATGGAACGAATTGGAATTATCGGCGCAATGGAAGTTGAAGTTGCTCTTTTGCGCGAAAAAATGAAAAAAACAGGCGAATTAAATGCCGTTTCGGAAGGCGGGCTGACTTTTTACAATGGTTCTCTCGGCGGAAAAGACGTTACTCTCGTAAAAAGCGGAGTTGGCAAAGTGAATGCGGCACTTTGCGCCCAGCGTCTTATTCTGCGATTCGGAGCGGAATGCGTTATCAACACGGGAATTGCCGGAGCTGCGGCAAGCGGTTTGGGTGTGTTCGATATGGTTGTGTCTTCGGATGCAGTCTATCACGATATGGACGCAACGGCGTTCGGGTACAAGGCGTGCCAAATCCCGCAAATGGATACGTGGGAATTCAAAGCAGATGAAAATCTTATCAACGCAGCAAAGAAAGCGTTTGCACAGTCGGATTTTTCAGCAAAACATAAAATCTTGTGCGGGCGCGTCGCAACGGGCGACCAATTTGTCGGAGACAAAGCAAAAAAAGCACACATAATCAAAATCTGCAATCCGGCCTGCATTGAAATGGAAGGAGCTGCAATCGCGCATACGTGTTTTTTGAACGCGGTACCTTACGTCATTCTGCGCTGTATGTCGGACATGGCAGATGACAGTTACGAATCGACTTATGAATTCAACGAGGAAACTGCAGCTCTTACAAGCGCAACGGTTGTTGAAGGAATGCTCGGCTGTATTTAAGTGAATTTTGAACGGACGGCAAAAGTCGTTCCGACGTTTTCGCTTGTTCAGTCAACATGAATATGGAAGAGAAAAACATTTAATCGAAGAATATTTGGAGTATTTATTATGGAAAAAAAATATAACGTTGACAGCTTCAATCTTGACCACACCAAAGTTACCGCGCCGTTTGTGCGCCTTGCAGGAAAAAAGCTCGGAGAAAAAGGCGACATTGTTTCGAAATTCGATATAAGATTTTGTCAGCCGAATAAGGAATTCATGCCGACCGGCGCAATTCACACGCTTGAACACCTAATCGCAGAATATATCCGCGATGAAATCGACGGCGTTATCGACTTTTCTCCGATGGGCTGCCGCACAGGATTTTATTTTACGCTTTTCGGCGATGTTGACGAAGAATATGTTGCCGCCCGAATGATGAACGTTTTGCGCAAAGTTGCCGCATGGGACAAACCTGTTCCGGCAGCTACGGAAAAAGAATGCGGCAACTACAAAGACCATGACCTTGACGGCGCAAAAAAACTTGCGGCAGACTGGGTAAGCGGCATTGAACGCAAAGGCTGGCACTGCTTTGTATAGAAAATATCTTCGTATTTCTATTTGAAATAACGATTCTGAATAAACCCGTTCGATAAAGAAATTATCGGGCAGGTCTAATAACAGCGCGGATTAAATTTTTTAATCTGCACTTTAGATGGAAATCATTCATGGGTATTACATCGAAATTTAAAGAAACGCTTACATCTGTTGTGCCGGTAATGGCGATTGTTCTTATTTTGGGACTTACCACAGCTCCGCTCGGGTTCGGACTTATAAGCCGGTTTTTGATAGGCGGTGCGCTTTTGATTTTGGGACTTACGCTTTTTTTAGTAGGCGTAGAGCTTGGAATTCAGCCTATAGGTGAACGAAGCGGAGCCGCGCTTACCAGTAAACGTAATCTTCCGCTGCTGCTTGGTGCAGCGTTTGTAATCGGATTTTTGGTAACGGCAGCGGAACCGGATATTCAAGTATTCGGCGACCAAATACGCTCCGTGTTCGCGTCCGTAAACAAAACTCATCTTGTGTATATGATTGCACTTGGTGTGGGCGCGTTTATCGTATTCGGACTTATGCGAACGGTGTTTTCGCTTCCCTTAAAAATCGTTCTGCTGATTTTTTACGTCGCAATTTTCGCGCTTACGTTTTTCAGTCCGCAGGAATTTTTAGGCATCGCTTTTGATTCCGGCGGTGCTACAACGGGCCCCATGACAGTACCGTTTATACTTGCGCTGGGGGTGGGTGTTTCAAGCGTCCGCGCCGGCGGGAAAAACAGCTCAAACGGTGAAGACAGTTTCGGACTTACGGGCATTACGTCGATAGGTCCTATTCTTGCAGTTCTAATCTACGGAATCATCCTTTCTTCAAACGGACTTTTAGATAATATGCAGGAATCTGCGGCGCAGAGCGCGGAAAGCGGAGCGGACATCTTCATTCGTCTTATTCCGCATGTACTGAAAGAATCTTCTCTGTCTATTGCGCCGCTTGCAGGTCTTTTTATCGTATTTCAGTTGTTTCTGCTGAAAATGCCGCCGCGTCAAGTTATAAAAATGGCAGCAGGACTTTTATGGAGCTTTATAGGTTTATCTATTTTTTTAATCGGCGTAAACGGCGGCTTTATGCCTGCCGGAAATAAGCTCGGAATGATTTTAGGCGCAAAAGCCGCAGAATTAGGCGGAATCTGGAAGTTTTTTTTGATTGCGACAGGACTTATACTGGGTGCCGTTGTCGTTTGCGCGGAGCCTGCCGTTTGGGTTTTAACGGAACAAGTAGAAAATCTTTCAGGCGGAACGATAAAGCGCAAACTTATGTTGATGTTTTTATCGGTAGGAGCGGCAGCTGCAATCGGTCTTGCAATGTGGCGGGCAATAAGCTCTTTCCCGCTCATACGAATTCTTGCACCCGGTTATGCGCTTGCAATGCTGCTGATGATTTTTTGCCCGTCTCTGTTCACCGCAATCGCATTTGATTCGGGCGGAGTTGCATCGGGGCCGATTACGTCCACATTTGTGCTGTCGTTTGCAATGGGAGCAAGTAAAGCCGCAGGCGGCAGTTCAGATGCATTCGGTGTGATTTCGCTTGTCGCGATGACGCCGCTTATCGCAATTCAAGTACTTGGAATCGTATACAATTTTAAAAAGAAAAAATCACTCGGCACTTCCGAATCTACGACGGCGGAAGTTACACACAAGGAGGAAGACAACGCATGACGTTATTGATTGGAATTGTTCCGCGCGGCAAGGGCGAATTGCTCACTTCGGCAGCTAACGAAGTCGGAGCAAGAGGCGGAACCATAATAATGTGCCGCGGAACGGAATCTAATCTTGCTTTACAGTTATTTGGATTAGGGGATATTGCTAAAGATACGGTTTTGATTCTCGTAGGCACAAATCAAACCGAAATCATTAGAGATGCAATGATCCAAGCCGTTCGAGATGAAAAAAAATCATTCGGCGTATTGTTTTCCGTGAATGTTTCACGTTTTATTAAAAGCGGAATTACGATTAGAGAGGATAATAAAATGTCAGGAAAGACTTCTTATGAATTGATAACGGCAATAGTAAACAGAGGGTTTGCCGATGATGTTATGGCGGCTGCAAGAAAAGCCGGTGCCGGAGGCGGAACTATAATAAATGCACGCGGAACGGCAAAAGAAGGAGATGCAAAATTTTTCGGAATGGAAATTGTTCCGGAAAAAGACATGATAATGATTCTTGCCGATACGGAAAAATCTGCTGCAATACTTGAAGCGATTAAAGTTTTACCGTTTCTTGCAAAACCCGGAAGCGGAATCGTATTCAGTTCTCCGGCGGAAAATTTTACCGTGCTCGGAAAGAACAAGACAAACGATTCACAATGAATTTAAAAGACGTTTTGCTGCGGCAGCTTATATCCGCCCAAAAAACGGACGGTTTTATTTCGGGAGAAGAACTTGCCGAACAATGTAATATAAGCCGCACTGCCGTTTGGAAAGCCGTTAATGCACTTAGAAAGCAAGGTGCAAAAATCGAAGCGGTTACAAATCGTGGGTACCGTCTTATAGACAGCGAGATTTTTAATGCGGAAGCCGTAAACGCAAAACTTCCGGCAAACAGCGGCGTAAAAATCGAATTTTTTAAATCGATAGATTCAACCAACACGGAAGCTAAACGTCGGCTTGCTTTAGCCCCGCAAGGAGAACTGCATAAAACGGTTTTTGTTGCCGCAATGCAGACTGCCGGACGCGGAAGACTTACCGGAAGAACTTTTTATTCCCCTCCCGCAACCGGTATTTATCTTTCGCTTGTATGGAACAACGGAAATATAGCCGCGCCTGCAAAAATTACGGCTGTTGCAGCAGTTGCCGTTTGCCGCGCATTAAAAAACATATACGATGCAGATGCAAAAATAAAATGGGTAAACGATATTTATATTGGCGAAAAAAAAGTTTGTGGCATTCTTACTGAAGGAAGTGCAAATTTTGAAAGCGGAAGAATTGAAAGCGCGATTATCGGAATCGGCGTAAACATTTCTGCCGACGGAATGCCGGATAATCTTAAAAATATTGCCGGCGGCGTTATAAAAAGCGGCGAAAAAATGAAACGCAGCGATTTGACGGCGGCAATAATAACGGAAATTGTAGAATTGCTTGACGGCGGAGAAATTAAAACGGCAGAAGCAATGCAGGAATACAAATCGCGTTCAAATCTCATCGGTAAAAAAATTACGGTCAGTCCCGTTATAGGTGAAAATAGAACGGATTATACAGGTACTGCAATTGGTATAACCGATGAAGCAAAACTTGAAGTGCGTCTTTCCGACGGGACGGTAAAATATCTTGACAGCGGAGAAGTAAGTTTACATACGGACTAACTTTTAATTCATCAAATCAAATCATTCTACAATTACCTCCTGATAAACTCTCCTTTGAAAACAATTGTCAGGCTTTATAAAACTCGCAATTGGGAGTAATATAGTAAGAATGAGAGGAGGTTCAATGCAGACCCAAAAGCAGAAAATCGCACTTATTGTGAGTTTAAGTGTAGGAGGTTTAATTATTGTAATGAACCTCCTTCAAACTTTATACGTTTCAGACCGGGTAAAAAAATCAGTTGCGGATGAATATGTAACCCACAGCGTGCAAATCACAAATGCATATTCGCTGGCAATTGCGAATAAGATAAACGAATATATGGGACAAATGCGCTTTTACAGCGATGCCGATGTAGTAGCAACCGGAAACGATAAACTTATCGTAGAATGGTTACGGAATCATGTAAGCTCCCGCCGAGCTTTTTTTTCTTCTGTTATGTATGTGGATAAAAACGGTTATTCCTATAAAGATTCCGGCGGGGAGGGTTTTGTTGCAGATGCGGATTTCTTTACAGCAGTAATGGAACATCAGAAAAACGATTATGTCGATAATCCTTTGATAGATTCCGAAACGGGTAAAACTGTATTTCATGTAGCACGGGCTGCTAAGGTGAACGGAAAGACAATCGGCGTTTTTGTCGCTTCGGTTTCCATAGAAACATTGCAATATATGGTAAATTATATCAGCTTCGGTGAAACAGGTCATGCCAGCATTATCACAAATGACGGACGTCTCCTTGCTCATAATACCACCTCTGACATAATGAAAACAAATCTTCTTGAATTTCCTAAAAAGTCCGTTGCGGAACTTGTGCAAACGGCGATACAAGGAGGATTTGGATGCGGGCTTATGGATTCTATTCATGACTCAGGTCATGATTTTGTTACATATTCACCGATTGCAAACACGCCTTGGATTTTTATTCTTTGTATAGAAGACGCGCAGGTTTATAAAACCGGTAATTCATTACGCAATTTTATGCTGGGTGCAAGTATCATAATTTGCATAATTTTAATAATTATATGCACACTGGTTACCGGCGGATTTTTAAAGCCGCTTGTTACGGTTGTAAAATCAATCGACGATATTGCATCAGGCAGCGCAGATTTAACCAGTCGCATTTCAATACGTGCAAATAACGAAATCGGAGCAGTCGTACAAGGATTCAATAAATTTACGGAAAAACTCCAGACTATCGTAAAAGAAATAAAACAATCCGAAAGTTCTTTGCTCAGTGTCGGGAAAGAGCTTAATTCATGTACGCAGGATACAGCAAGTTCAATCACTCAAATTATATCGAATATAGACGGAATTAATGCGCGCATTTCGCGCCAGTCCGACGGAGTAGGAGAAACAGTTGCTTCGATTAATGAAATTACTTCCACCATTCAACTTGTTGATCAAATGATAGAAAAACAATCTTCCGGCGTAATACACGCTTCCGCTGCCATTGAAGAAATGATAGGTAATATAGAATCTGTCAATCACTCCGTTGAAAAAATGGCGGGAGAATTTACATCGCTGGAACAGCAGGCTGTAGACGGTGTTTCCAAGCAGACGGCTGTAAACGAACGAATCACAAGAATTGAAGAAGAATCGAAAATGCTGCAAGAAGCAAACAGTTCAATTGCAAGCATTGCCGAACAGACAAATCTTCTTGCAATGAATGCTGCAATTGAAGCCGCTCATGCAGGTGAAGCCGGAAAAGGTTTTAGCGTAGTTGCCGACGAAATCAGAAAACTTTCCGAAACTTCAAGTGCGCAGTCAAAAACAATCGGAACACAGCTTCAAAAAATTAAAGAATCAATAAATTCCGTTGTGGATGCTTCCGTACAATCGAGCGAAGCGTTTAATTCCGTAGTTTGCGGTATAAAGAATATCGATCAGCTTGTTCAGCATATCCGCTCTGCAATGACGGAACAATCCGAAGGCTCCAGGCAAATCAATCACAGTCTCCGCGATATGAACGATCAGACTATGGAAGTTCGTCTTGCATCTTCAAAAATGGCTAGCGGCAGCCGTTCAATGTTGACCCAAGTACAGAATCTTGAAGAAACTACCCAAAGTATGCGGGACAGTATGTTGGAAATGAAAGTCGGCGCAAGAAAAATAGACGGAACCGGAAGCACACTTTCCGAAATTGTCGGAAAACTTGAAACTGCAATAGACGGAATCAGTGCTCAAATCAATCAATTTAAGGTGTAGGTAATGAAAAAAATATTTTACGTTTTATGTTTATGTGCCTCTGCATTGTGTTTTTCAGGCTGTCTGAATAAATCCGATTCAAAAATAAAAGCAGCCGGACTTTTCAGGTCTGATTCCGAAACATTTTTAAATGCGTACACGGCGGCTCTTGTAAAAGCCGCCGCCGATAACGATGTGGATTTTAAACTTTATTTTTGCAACAAAGACGCCGCCGTTCAAATCGATCAGATAAAAAATCTATTGATGAACGGTGTCAAGTATTTTGTTATTGCTCCTGTTGATACGGGACTTACGGAACAAATTGTAAGACTCATTCATTCAAAAGGCGGTGCGGTTGCATTTTCCAATGTTCAGCCTTCTGATGCGGCTCTGGATGTCGGAAAAAATGTGTTTTACGTGTCTTCTGCGGAAACTTCTGCAGGCGATTTTCAGGCTCAAATCCTTGACAAGTATTTTAAAAATAATCCTAAGAAAATTTCTTCCAACACAATAAGACTTCTGTATCTTAACGGAGAAGTCGGACACAGCGCGCAGATTTTCAGACGCATGGGATTTATTGACGGCATGACACGGATGGGATATAAAATCGAAATTGTTGCGGAAGGCACCGCAAACTGGGGTTTGGATACGGCGCGCCAGCTAACCGATAACTGGATTGCAAAAGGAGAGGTATTCGATGCGATAATCGCCCAAAATGATGATATGGCTTTAGGCGCGGTTGAATCTCTTATTGCAAATAAATACGTGGATGACGTTTCTTCTCCGTTGAGAGACGTTGACGGAGACGGAACGATACTTTCCGTGCCGGTGCTCGGTATTGATGCAACAGATGTCGCCCGCGCTTCAATCAAAGAGCATAAACTTTATGCGACGGTATTGCAGGATGCCTCCGGGCAAGCGCAAACCGCATTGGAAGTCGTATTGCAGTGCGCGAGGCACGGAAACGCAAAAGGTTTTGCTACGAAAGCGGGCATCAAGGCACTTGCAGAAGTTTCAAAAGAGTCTCCTGCAAACCGCGCATCCGTAATCGACCAATGCTTTATGGTACCTTTCGTGCCGGTAACGGAGTAATCTTTTAACAGCGGCGGTAAAGGTACTTTGCCGCTCATCTGAAATTTTGCATAACAGTTTTCGCCCGGTCGCAATCTTGCAGAATGCACTGGCATAGGATAATATATTAAAACACTACAACAATTAAAGGGAGCCTTTAAAAATGAAAAAGATTTTATGCGCTTTATCTATTGCGATTGCCGCCCTAGCCGCGGTTTTTGCAAAACCGAAACTTATGGCAATCGCCACTTTTGACATAAATAATAATGCAGTGTCGGAAGCGGAAGCGGAAGGCATAACGGAGTTGTATATAGCGGAGCTTGCTTCTACAGGTAAAGTTTCTATTGTTGACCGCAATAATTTTAACAAACTGCTCAAAGAAATGAACTTTCAAGCCGGAGATTGGGCGGACAGCGAAAAGACCATCCGGCTCGGAACCGCTTCCGGAGCTTCCGTTATAGGTAGGGGACAAATAATAAAACTGGGAAACAAAATGTATCTTTCCGCGACGGTTATAGACGTAAAAACCGCCAAAGTTATTTCCAGCGCAAAAACGCAGTTTGAATCTTTAGACGATATTTTTAATATTTTACCGGGCTTTGTAAGAGATATTTCCGAAGATCTAACTTTAAAAATAGGAGATACCGGACCGGGCGGCGGTTTAATTTGCAATATAGAAGGAAACAGAGGATTGGAATGCAGTGAATTTTTAGGCGATGCAAATTGGGAAGGCGCAAAGGAAATGTGCGCGGAATTCCGCGGAGGCGGCTATGATGATTGGTATTTGCCGTCAAAAGTAGAGCTTAACTTTATATATGACAATTTAGTATATAAAGGAAAAATTATAAGTCATAATAACTATTATTGGTCTTCGACCGAGAAAGATGATGGTGAAGCAATGGCATACTACTTTTTCAGTAGTGGCAGACTGACATCGTATGAAAAGTATGAAATCTTTTCTGTTCGTGCCGTTCGGGCTTTTAATATAGACGATTAAACGGGGAGCATAAAATGAAAAAATCAATTTTAATCCCACTATTAATGTTTGTCGTAACGGCATTTCTTCCGGCTCAGACGGTTGCCGTCTTCGATTTTGACTGCGACGACCTTGCTTTTTACGATAAAGTTTCTACAATGACGGACTTGCTTGTTCACGAACTTGTAAAAGCCGGAGACGTTACCGTTGTAGAGCGTAAAGAAATGGATAAACTTATGGCAGAATACGCTTTCCAAGCAAATCCGTATATCGACATAACAACCGCAAAAAAAATGGGGAAAGGGATCGGTGCGGACTGCATAATCGTAGGTTCGGCAGCGGTTTTAGGCTGCCCGCTTTATATTACCGCGCGTATGGTTGATGTGGAAAAAGGTGTTATTCTTCATTCGGCAAAGATGACGCTGAATACATGGAACGAATACGAAAATAAACTGCCCGCCTTTGCTTCCGATTGCGTAAAAAAACTTCCGATTCCCAATTATTTTACGGGAACTTGGTCGGGAACAATTTACACGGATGAATTCAGCGATTATTACGAGATAATGTTCGGCGAAAAATCAAAATGCACGGTAAAAGTAACTTCTGCCGGTTCGGACGGCAATGAAACGGTTCAGGAAGGCAGCGGCACTTATTCATACGTTGATGACGGTTTTTCCGGCGGCAAAATATTTAAACTCAATGTACATTTCAAAGGAGCAAAAATATCTCATCTCCGCAGTATAAACTGGGCGTATCCTATAAGCATGAACGGCACCAAAACGGAATTCAGCATAAACGTATATCCGTCAGCAGAAAAGATACAGCTTACAAGAATCACACTTTCAAAGATTGAATGACCGCTTTGCGTCGAAACAAAAGATATTGAATCCGTCTGCAAGTATCTTACGAGAACACCATACCTCGCTGCTCTGCGGCGAGGTTACTGATTAAACCTGTTCAGAAGCGAAAGTTTACGAACAGGTTTATTGATTTATACAAAAACAACTTTTATTATGCCGGCATGAATATTTGTCTTTTTTCACCGGAAGAATTGGGTTTGCCGCTTGCAGAAAAAGATGAGCGTGCACAGCATATCGTCAAAATACTGCACAAAAAGACCGGAGATTCTTTTAAAGCCGGCATTATCGGCGGAGCTGCAGGATATGCAGTGATAACGAAAATCGACGGCGGAACGGTCTTTTACGATTTTACAGCGGAATCGAACGGCAAAGAACTTATTCCGCTTAAAATGATAATAGGTTTTCCGCGTCCAATACAGCTTAAACGGCTTTTACGCGATATTGCCGCACTCGGTGTCTGCGAAGTTCATCTGACCGGTACGGAGCTTGGTGAAAAATCTTACATGAATTCTACGCTGGTTGAACGCGGCGCGGCGTATAAAATGCTTTTGGACGGCACGGTTCAAGCTGGAAGCACGCATATCCCTTCACTTTTTATGCATAAAACACTTGCAGAAACACTTGACTGCATAAACGGAATTGCAGATACGCGTTTTAATGACAGAATAAAAGTCGATAGCAAAGAATTGCGCATTGCATTAGACAATGTAAATCCGAAAATCGATATAAAAACCGCATTACAAGAATCGAAAGGCTGCCATAATGTCTGCGCCGCAATCGGAAGCGAACGCGGATGGACAGAAAGAGAACGCACTCAGCTTGAAGAAGCAGGATTTATCAGAGCAGGAATGGGAGAAAGAATTATGCGGACAGAAACAGCTGCAACAGCGGCGGCGGCAATCATTTCGTGTTTTACAGGTATGATGACAGAGCGGCGTGGAAATGAGATTTAAAATGTGGTAGAGTTGCTTTATGGAAAACGCAAAGATTAAAGAGATTTTGTTGGACATTGCGCCTGCGGAATTGGATTTTACCGTTATTCAGACGGGCAAAGAAAGCCGGCGCGTAAACGGGCTTTATCAGCCGGACACGCATGAGATTTTGCTTCACAATAAAAATTTTAAGACGGATAACCAGCTTATTTATACAGCCGTCCATGAATATACACATCATATTGTTGCGGAAGAGCTTTTTAAAACTACCGGAAATCCTAATACTCCTTACAATTCAAAAGTACACACACAGGCGTTCTGGTCTAAATTCAATGAACTGCTGACTATTGCGGAAAAGAAAGGCTACTATTCGATTTCTATCGAAAATTCTCCCGAGCTTTCCGAGCTTACCGAAAAAATCCGCAAAGAATATCTTGAAACAAACGGAAAACTTATGCAGGAGTTCGGAAAACTTTTAATCCGCGCACACGAATTATGCGAAAAAGCTGATATTCGTTATGAAGATTATATTGACCGAATATTATGTCTGCCGAGAAACAGCGCCAAGGAAATCTGCAAAGTTGCGGCTGCCGATGTCAATCCTAAAATAGGTTTTGACAATATGAAAATCGTCGCGTCCATAAGAAAGAAGGATGAACGGGCGGCAGCAGAAAAAGAATTTTTAGAGGGAGAAGGTCCCGTCGGCGTAAGAGCGATGATGAAGCAAAAAGCGGAAGCGGAACGACAAGTTTCGCCAAAAGAAAAACTTGAGCGCGAAAAATCCCGCCTTACAAAAACTATTGACCAACTTTCAAAACGTCTTGAATTTGTGGAGGAAAGTCTTGCGATGCTCTAAACTTTTTACGGCGGTAATCTTATGCTCGGCGTATTCTGTTTTGGCTGCGGAAGAAAATTCTATAACAATGCCCGCCATGCCTGCACCGCCGAGCATAGAAATGCCTTCCGTAAATACACCGACGATGGGCGGTTCATTCTACACGCCCGGAAAAATCTACACAGGACGGAAAAACTTACCTACAGTTCCAAAAGCAGCTGCACCTGAAGAGCAGAACACCCAAAGTGCACAATCGGTTTTACCGGCGGCTAAAGCGAATACCGAAACTACAAAATCGAATATTGCACAGCTTTCTTCCGCATTAGGGGGAACGGATTACCTAAGTGCCGCAGATATGCAATCTCTTGGACAAAACGGACTTTTCAGCGGAGTATACGGTCTTTTAGGCGGCGCATCCGGGCAAAGTCAAACTTCAAGCGAAAACACGAATATACTTTTACAAAATATTCTTACGGAAATAGAAAACCTGAAAAAACAACTGAACAGCAAGAATACCGGCACGGCGGACGCATCCGTACAGCCGCCGATAAATACCGCAAGTTCCAATTCGGAAACTACGGCTTCCATGCGCCCCGTAATTCTGCGTTTTGTCATAAACGGTTACGATATTCTTACTTCCTGCAAGACCGTTTATTTCAGCCGCAGAGAGACCGACGGAACGTTTTTGCTTACGGCGGACAGAAAATATCTTTCCGACGGAAAAATCAACAGCGAAACGTTTTACTTTTTGTTTAAGGCGGACGGTCGCGGCGGTTCGGAAGCCGGTTATAACGTCGTCCCTCAAATTATGCAGGCGCAGGAAAATACCAATTCTCTTGTGTATAAGCTAACAAAGCAAAATAACCTAAAAGCGGAAAAGACCGGAAACCTTGTTTCAATGAGAGTCAATTTTGAAGGACTTACTGCCGATTTGCTTTTGGACATCGGCGGAAGCGATTAAGATGGACTCGGATTCAAAACTTTCGCAGGGGCTGAAGCAGCTCGGTTTTTCTCAGGAGAAAATCGATTTTCTTCTGCCTAAAATGGATTCTTACATTCGCGAACTGATTTTATTCAATTCTGCATATAATCTTACGAACACAAGCGATTATGAAGAGCTTGCCGTTTTTCACATTTTGGACAGCCTTGCCGCCGTGCAAAATATTGTTGCGCTTGCGCAACAATTAGATAAAGGCGAACGCCTGCACATTGCCGATATAGGTTCCGGCGGCGGTCTTCCGGGAATTCCGCTTGCGGCGGCTCTGCCGGAATACGATTTTTTTCTTGTTGAACGAATGGATAAACGCTGTGCGTTTTTGGAAAACGAAGCTGCAATTCTGGGATTAAAAAACGTAAAAATCATAAAGTCCGAAGCGGAACGTATAAACGAAGCCTCATTCGATATTGCAGTATTCCGCGCATTCCGCCCGCTCGACAAAAAAATGATAAAAACTCTCTTTAATCTTATAAAACGCGGCGGATTTCTTGCGGCTTATAAGGCAAAAATAGAAAATATCAAAACGGAAATGGAAGAAATCAGCGATATTGTAAAAGATTACCAAATATTCCCGCTTTCAGTTCCGTTTTTGCCCGAACACGAGCGCAATCTTATCGTGATTCAAAAAGATTAAATTTGATTCTAAAATTTCTTCTGCATTTCTTTATATTTTCAACATATCGACCTGTTCGGAAACAAGTTATTGAGCAGGTCTATATCTTATGCTGATTTTTTTGCTATTATACATTCACTATGAATGAAAAAGATTTTTTGAAACTGCAAAACGGAAGCGATATACGCGGGGTTGCGCTTGAAGGCGTTGACGGAGAATATGTAAATCTTACTGCCGAAGTTTGCCGCAAAATCGGAGCGGCGTTTGCCGTACGGCTCTGCAAAAAAACAGGCAAAAAGGCGGAAGAACTTATAATCGGTGTCGGGCGCGATTCACGCCTTTCAGGACAGTCTTTGGAGCATTACCTTGTTGAAGGGCTGCGTTCAAAAAATGCGGATGTTGTTTTATGCTCTCTTGCAACAACTCCTGCAATGTTTATGGGAACCGTTTTTGAACAGACTCATTTTGCCGGTTCCGTAATGATTACCGCGAGCCATTTGCCGTTTAACAGAAACGGTTTTAAGTTTTTCGATAAAGACGGCGGACTTGAACACGACGATATAACAGAAATTCTTAAAGAAGCTGCTACTCAAAATCCTTCCGGCAAAACAAATATTGAAAGCGAATGCGGAACTTTCGATTTGTTGGAATTGTACTCATCTCATCTTCGGAATGCGATTATAAACGGATTGAAATTCAAATCGGAAAAACCGCTTGCAAATCTTAAAATTGCAGTAGATGCCGGCAACGGTACCGGAGGATTTTTCGCGGAAAAAGTGCTTAAAAAACTTGGAGCGGATATAAGCGGCAGCTGTTTTCTTGAGCCGGACGGAAACTTTCCGAATCACATTCCCAATCCTGAAAATAAAACCGCAATGGAATCAATTAAAAGCGCAGTGCTCAAAAGCAATTCCGATTTAGGTTTGATTTTCGATACTGATGTAGACAGAATGTCGGCGGTTCTTTCCGACGGAACGGAAGTGAATAGGGATGCAATCATTGCAATGACGGCTGCAATTCTTGCGCCGAATTATCCGCACAGCACAATAGTTACGGATTCAGTAACATCAGACAGACTTACGTTTTTCCTTGAAAAAATATTGGGTCTTAAACACTTACGTTATATGCGCGGCTACAAAAATGTTATAAATAAATGCCGCGAATTAAATGAAAAAGGAATTATCAGCCCGCTTGCTATGGAGACATCGGGACACGGCGCATTAAAGGAAAATCATTACCTTGATGACGGCGCATTCCTTGCTGTAAAACTTGTTATCGCACTTGCAAATGCAAAATATGACGGAAAAAATATTGAAAGCCTGATCGAAAAACTTCCACCTTTAGTTGAAGAAGATGAACTGCGATTTAAAATAAACACTGATGATTTTAAATCATACGGCGAGAGCGTACTGAAAGAATTTAAGGCGCGCGCACAAAAGGCGGGCTTTGAGCTTCCGAATTCCTATGAGGGAGTAAGAATTTCGTTTAAAGACGGAGACGCTCAAGGCTGGATGCTTCTTAGAATGTCCTTGCATGATCCTGTAATGCCCCTGAATATCGAAGGTGCGCGGAAAGGCGATGTTGAAAAGCTGAAAAAGATTGCATATTCGCTTGTAAGCGGTTTCGACAAACTGGATATAAGCTGCTTGAATCGGTCTTGCGAACAGTGAAAACTGTTTTTATAGGATTTGAAAAAGACAGAGGCATCAGTGTACCCCCGTTCGCATAGTATGCTCCTTTCATTCGAAAAGCAGATTTCTCTGCAAGCAAAACGGCATCTTTAGATGCCTCTATCTAAAGGGAATAGATCACTGCATCTAAAGACTTTAGATAGCTCTATCTAAAGTCTTTAGATAACCGTATCTAAGATGATTAGATAAGGCGGGTTGGGTTTTATAGATTATTTTGTAAGTTCGTAAAACATTATGGAAGCCGCTTGTGCTACATTCAAACTGTCAACACAGGGTTCTGCGATTCCGTTTTTCATGCCACCGAACGGAATTATTACAAGTTCGTCGCACAAAGTTTTTATCCGTGAGCTGATACCGTGTTCTTCGTTGCCAAGTATAATTACGGTGGGCTTTCCGGCGCAAATGGAATTTATAAGCGCGGATGATTTTTTAGCGGCAAGGTCGGTACCGATTATGGTCATTCTGCCTTTTAATGCTTCCATAACACGCACAATCGAACGCGCAGAATAAATGCGCACATATTCCATTCCGCCTTCTGCGACACGATAGGAACTTGTAGTAAGCGCGCTTTCCGCCGCATCTTCCGAAATAACAATATTTTTTATGCCGAAAAATGCTGCGCTTCTCACGATTGCGCCGAAATTATTTGCATTGCCGATATTATCTAAAATTATTACATGTTCTTTGTTTTCAACCCATAAATCCGTTATGTTTGAATCAAGAGGCGTAATCTGAGGCATATAAATCATTGCGACAACACCTTGGTGATGAACCGTGCCGCTTAATTTTACGAGTTCTTCTTCGTCCACTTGATTGTATATACCGTGATTTTTTGCAAGAGCCTTGCATAATCCGCCGAAAAGCGGAGCGGTTTCTTTTGTAAAATAAAGCCTTCGGATAAGCTCCCGGTGGTTTTTTTCCAGTTTTTTGACTGCCGCAAATCCGCATACAGCAAGTTCATTATTTTTCTTGTTTTTCATTTTTATCCCAATTAAAAGCAATACCAAAAAGACCATTGATGGTCAAGAGTAAGCAGTTTTTAAACATGTGCGTATCGCTTTTTATAATACTGCTTTTTCAGTCGTTTTTTTCCAATTCCTCGTCAATTAAACCGCATATTTTTTGTTTTAACTCGATTAGAGTTTGTTTTGACACCGATGAAAAGTCATTCTGCATGACAGGAATTTCTAAAAAAAGTTGATACGGCATGATTTTGAGTGTTTCCGTGATGTTTTGCAACACTTCCAGCGACGGAAAATTCTTTCCGTTTTCGACCGCATTCAAATAATTCGGACTGATGTCGATTGCTTCGGAAAACGAAAGTTGGGAAAAGCCGTTTTGCACCCGGTAAAAGCGCAGGTTCGCAATAAAAAGTTCTTGAATGTGCGTCATTTTTAAAGCGTACTTATTTTGCACAGGAATTAAATCACTGTATTAAATGTTAAAACAACTGTATTGCAGTTGAAAATCAACTGCAATACAGTTACACTACTGCTAATACAGTTGTTTTCCACTGATTTCATGGGAATCCACACTGTAATACCGAATGCGATGCGGAACGCATACGGGCTTTAACATTCGCCGCACGACGGCAAGGAGTTTTTATGAAATTGAAGAAATTTGCTTCGATTGGTGCGCTGATTGCGCTTTTGGTGAGCGCGGCGTTTATCGCCGGCTGTAAACAGGACGCCAATTCCGGCGGCGGAGGCGACGGGAATGCTGCGACAAATCCGTTTATCGGCACGTGGGAAATAAGTACAGGACTTAATAGACTGGTATTTAATGCGACAACGGTAACGGATTACTACAAAACAAGTGCAAGCGGAGATTGGCAGTTTGGAGCCAGTGCCCCATATACGTTTTCCGGCAACACGGCAACCCCTCAAGTGAGCGGAGGTACGCCTTATACATTTACCGTTTCCGGAAATACATTGATGATTTCAAACGGGGCAATATTTTACAAAAAATAATGCCATCCGCAGCCTAAACTGCACCTGCAGGGACGGAGAGGATTTTACCAATACGCGCACGCTTTCGGCATATCTGCCGTTCCGCAAAGCGTGTTTTAGGAAATTGTTTATATTCAAAGAAATATAATATAAAGAGAAAAACATATCCCGACGGGGTATCGGCAAATGAATTTATAGCCGATATTAAAGAGCTGACGTAAAAAGACTTTTCCTGTAGATGAATGCAATTTTATCTGCCGGAAAAAACATCGATCTTTTCAATCGGCTTAATTCCGAATCTCGATGCGAAATCCCGCGCTTTCCATGCATTCATAATTACATCATGGGGATCATGCGCATCCGAATTACAGATGACGCGGACATCAGTCTCTGCCGCCATTTCCCAAAATTCAACATAAGGATATTGAAATCTCATTCCACGTGAAGTTTCGTTCGGAGTGCGGCTGCAGCCAAGTCCGTTTATTTCAAGAGGAATATCAAGCGCGAGAGCTGCATCAAGAATCGCCTTAAAACATGACTGCACTTCGGAATTCCATTCCTTGTATTTGGACATAAAAAGATCCGGATGGGCTAAAAATGCAAAAAGTCCGCTTTTCATGCCGCAGATTGTCTGATCAGTATAACTGTGAAGTTCGGCAAGGGTGATACGATTCGTTCCCAAATGAGAATCGCCTGAACGCACCCAATGGGAACCGAGAACAAGATATTCCGCACCGTATTTACCTTTAAGTTCATCGCGATACCAGCTTTCATATTCCGCATCCCATTCGCATTCAAAGCCCCAATGGACAGGAAAAGATGCGGCGTCTTTCGCCTTTTGCACCATTTCAACATAATTAGGAATATCGGAAACGCTCATGCGCACTTCCTGCCATACATCATCAAAATTTTCAGGGTAAGGACAGTGATCGCTGAAACCTAATTCCGTGCATCCGTCAAGCTCCGCCTGTTTTACATAATCAATCGGTTCTCCCGAAGCATGATGACAAAGACATGTATGAGTATGATAATTTGATATTTTCTTCATGCCTCGAAATATACATAAAATCGTCCGTTTTGAATATCAGCTTTTTATATTGCGCATAAAGAATGGATGTTATCGCAAAAATTAAGGAGCTGTCTTAAAAGCGTTTGCTTTTTCGGCAGCCCCTTATGATATGTAAACGGACTGCGGCTTTGCCATGACCAGCCCGAAAAAAAAGGATTGCCGTAAAGACAATCCTAAAGGTGCCGAACAGAATCGAACTGTTGCATAAAGGTTTTGCAGACCATTCCCTTACCACTTGGGTACGGCACCGTTCTTTGCAGAATATATCAGATAGGCAGATGTTTTTCAAGTAGCTTGCCCGTACTCATTCATATTCACAAAAATTTATAATTGGCTCAATGTAGAAATAACATAAAAAAAACGCCCTCCGCTGTTATGCAGAGAGCGTTCCTTAGAAAATCTTACTCAGCTTTTCTTATTTTTTTGCAGCTTTGATTACAGCTTGTGCTCCGGCGAGGCGCGCAATAGGTACGCGGAACGGAGAGCAGGAAACGTAATCCAAACCGATATTGTAGCAGAACTCGATAGAGGCAGGATCTCCTCCGTGTTCACCGCAGATACCAAGATGAAGCTCCGGATTTACAGAGCGACCTTTTTGCGCCGCAATTTCCATAAGCGCGCCGGGTCCTTCCGGATCAAGCATCTTAAACGGATCGTTCTCAAGAATATTCTGGTGAAGATAAGAATCAATGAACTTACCGTAATCGTCGCGGCTGAAACCGAACGAGGTTTGTGAAAGGTCATTTGTTCCGAAACTGAAGAATTCCGCTCCGCCCAAGTTTTTATCTGCAATCTTGTCGGCAGTAAGAGCTGCGCGCGGGAATTCAATCATCGTTCCGATTACAAATGAAAGATTTGTTCCTTCCTGTGCATTTACTTTTTCAATAACCGCAAATGCCTGCTTACGAATCTGGGCAACTTCGCGATAAGTTACAACATTCGGAATCATAATCTGAACATCATGTTTGATGCCGGATTTTTCCGCTTCCGCAGTTGCAAGAGCAATCGCTTCTACCTGCATTTCGTAGATTTCAGGATAGGTAATTGCAAGGCGGCATCCGCGATGACCGAGCATCGGGTTTGCTTCCTGCAAAGACTGAATCTTCAGGGTCAACTTTGCTTCATCCATACCAAGTTCTTTTGCCAAAGATGCAATTTCAGCTTTTGCTTCCGGCTTCGGAACAAATTCGTTTAACGGAGGATCAAGAAGACGGATTGTTACAGGTTTACCCTGCATTGCTTTGATAATTCCGGCAAAGTCTGCTTTCTGCAAAGGAAGAATCTTTGCAAGTGCAGCTTTGCGCGTATCCGTATCTTCTGCAACAATCATAGCGCGGAAAGAGGGAAGTTTTGCAGGATCAAAGAACATATGCTCCGTGCGGCAAAGTCCTACGCCGTCAGCACCGAATTTAAATGCGTTTTCCGCCTGATCCGGCTGGTCTGCATTTGCACGAATTCCGAAACCTGCAAGTTTGGCATTACCGATTTTGCGAACGGAATTGGAGCGAATTTCATCTGCCCATGAAAGGAATGTTTCAAGGTCGCCTGAAATTGTAGCCGGAACAACAGGAAGAACTCCGCTGTAAATATTGCCGGAAGTTCCGTCAATAGTAATGCTGTCGCCCTTATTGAATTTTTCGCCGCCGATTGAAACTTCGTTATCATTAAGCAATTTAACATCCGCGCAACCAGAAACGCAGGGTTTACCCATGCCGCGTGCAACAACAGCCGCGTGAGATGTGCGTCCGCCTGTAGAAGTAAGAATACCTTGTGCGGCAACCATACCGGCAATATCTTCCGGAGAAGTTTCTTTGCGTACAAGGATGACTTTCTTGCCTTCTTTTGTCCATGCTTCCGCTTCATCGGCAGTAAACACAATCTGACCGGAACCTGCTCCCGGAGAAGCGTTAAGTCCCTGCGCAATTGCTTTTGCGGATTTTACGGCTTTAGGATCAAGAGCAGGATGCAAAAGCTGGTCAAGCTGATTCGGTTCAACACGAAGAAGAGCTTCTTCTTTTGTGATGAGTTTTTCCGCAACCATGTCGACAGCCATTTTTACTGCTGCAGTACCGGTGCGTTTTCCGTTGCGGCACTGAAGCATGAAAAGTTTTCCTTCTTCAACCGTAAATTCCATATCCTGCATATCGCGATAATGTTTTTCAAGTTTTGCTCTGATGTCGCAAAGCTGCTTATAAACATCCGGATTTTCTTTTTCAAGCTGGGAAAGTTTTTCAGGGGTGCGGATACCTGCAACAACGTCTTCGCCCTGTGCATTCATAAGATATTCACCCATGAATTCGTTTACACCGTTAGACGGATCGCGGCTGAAACATACGCCGGTTCCGGATGTATCACCCTTGTTTCCGAATACCATTGCCATTACGGTAACGGCTGTTCCTTTCAGCCCTTTAATTTCATTCAATTCGCGGTATTTGATTGCACGGCTGTTCATCCAAGAACCGAAAACCGCATCAATCGCACCCCACATCTGCTTTTTAGCATCCTGCGGGAATTCGCTGCCGGTGTGCTTTTTATAGATTTCCTTGTACTTTGCAACAAGATTTTTAAGGTCGTCGGCAGTCATGTCGGTATCTTTTGAGATGCCCTTAGCAGCTTTTACCTCTTCAATTGCGTGTTCAAATTCATCACCGGGAACGCCCATCGCAACATCGCCGAACATCTGAATAAAACGGCGGTATGAATCCCATGCAAAACGTTCGTTCTGAGTTTTCTTTGCAAGTCCTTCTACTGACTTATCGTTAAGACCAAGGTTGAGAATCGTGTCCATCATGCCCGGCATGGAAACCGCAGCACCGGAACGAACGGAAACCAAAAGCGGATCATCAGCATCTCCGAGCTTCTTGCCCATAGCTTTTTCAAGTTTTCCGAGATATTCATCAACATCACCCATCAATTCTTTCGGATAATTCTTGTTGTTCTTCCAGAAATAATCACAAACATCTGTGGAAATTGTAAATCCCGGCGGGACGGGGAGTCCGATAGAAGCCATTTCGGCAAGGTTTGCACCTTTACCGCCAAGCTCGCCTTTCATAGAGGCGTTGCCTTCACCTTTTCCGTTTCCGAAAAAGTAAACAAATTTTGTCTCTGACATTAAATTACTCCGTAATTTAGGAATATATATAGTGGAAAAATATTACATTCTATTATAAGTAGTGTCAATCATTGGAAAATATTGCTCTATAAATCCCTATTTTGAATCTTATTACAAAATAAAAATATATCCGGTTGAATGTCGAATTTATCTTCCGTTACTTTTTTTCGTCGAGTTTGCCGATTTTGTAGGGTTTGCGCTATTAAGATATTGGACCTGTTAGACAACTTTGTTGCCGGTCCAGCTTATTAGAATCTGATTATTCATTATGAAAAATATTTTATTGCTGCAGCCTGCGGCGAAATTACTGACTGTACAGGAGATTTCTAATGGAAAAAAGAGCATATAAAGACACCGTATTTGTCGATTTGTTCGGTAGATGCGCGGAGGCAAAGGAAAATTTTCTCTCCCTTTACAACGCGATTCATGGAACAAATCTTAAAATAGAAAATACATCTATAGAGCCGTTGTTCCTTGAGCAAACCGTTTACACGGGACGCTATAATGATGTTTCAATGCTTGTAAACGGCAGGATGGTTATACTTGTAGAACAGCAATCGACCGTAAACGAAAATATGCCTCTGCGTTTTTTAGAATATATTTGCAGACTTTATGAAAAACTTATCCCCCTTGAAAAACGCTACAGGCAAAGCAGACTTGTGCTTCCGGCTCCGGAGTTCTACGTTATTTATAACGGCACGGCAGATTACCCTAAGGAGAAAACACTAAAACTTTCCGATTCTTTTGAACATCTCGAGGACAATAACGGTGATTCACAAATCTCTTTTCTGCTTGAAGTTTATGTAAAAACATATAACATTAATAAGTGTAAGAACACGCCGCTGCTGACACATTGCACGCCGCTTTCAGGCTATGCAAAACTGGTTGAATATGCACAAGCGGCTAAGAAAAACGGTATACAAAATCCGATAGATTTTG
>CAUUGI010000018.1:0-27785 GCA_963544675.1 uncultured Treponema sp. | reverse complement strand
TCTATTGTTGCTGCTGCAAGAAAGATGGCAGAAATCGTATGGGCGATGCTCAGCGCAAAACAAGACTTTAATGCAGACAAGATGAAAGGAATATACAAACCAATGACTCTTGCTGATGAAGTACTTCTGCCATGAATTAAGTATTATAGAAAGTCGACTTGTTCGTTGACTTTTTATGGGAGAATAAAATGTTGAATCATCAAGGTACGAAAAAGTTGGAAACGGAAAGGCTTATACTTCGGCAATTCAAAATAGAAGATTACGTGGAAATGTATAACAATTGGGCGTGCGAGGATGCGGTAACAAAATTTCTTACTTGGCAGACGCATACGAATCAGGATGTTACAAAATCTGTGCTTGCCGACTGGATTCCAAAATATGAAAATAAAGATTTTTACAACTGGGCGATTGAATTAAAAGAAGAAAATAGACTCATTGGAAACATTTCAGTTGTATCTCTCCGTGAAAAAACTTTGTCTGCGATTCTCGGCTATTGTATGGGAAGCAAATGGTGGGGTAAAGAAATAATGCCTGAGGCAGGTAAAGCTGTTTTGAAATATCTGTTTGAGGAAGTCGGCTTTAATAGAATAGCTGCAAACCATGACAAAAACAATCCGAAATCCGGAAGGGTTATGCAGAAAATCGGAATGACTTACGAGGGAACGCTCCGAAGCGCGGGTTTTTGCAATCAAGGGATAATCGATGACGTCCGGTACTCTATATTGAAAAGTGAATGGGATTTAAACCGGCAAGTCCAGCGTATTTGACAATTATATTTTGATACGTTATTATCCATTTTGAACTATTCTATAGAGTTACGAGGAGAATTGAAAGATGAACGTGATTTTGTTCGTCGCTCTCCCTGTTTTGGGAATTGTTCTTGGATGGACTATTCGCTGGCTGTACGCCAGATTTCAATTATCTGCATCAGAACAGAAGGCTGTACGTGTAAAGCAAGACGCTATAAGAGAAGCTGAGGCACAGAAAAAAGAAATTTTGCTTAATGCAAAAGATGAACTCATTCGTGAACGCAACCAACAGGAGCGCGAAAATCGTGAGCGCAGGGCGGAAGTCCAGCGTTATGAAGCAAGAGTAAGCAAAAAAGAAGAGATTGCTGATCAAAAAGTTGCCGAATGCGAGCGTAAAGAAAAAGAATTTATCGATCGCGCGGCTTCGATGAAAAAGCGTGAAGCGGTTCTTGATGAACAGGAAGCTGAATTACGCAAAGAGCTTGAAAGAATTTCAGGACTTTCGCCGCAGGAAGCGAAAGATTTAATTATCAAGAGTCTTGAAAATGATGCACGCCATGACGCGCTTGCGCTTATAAATAAGATTGAACAGGATGCACAGCTTTCTGCTGAAAAAAAGGCGAGGGAAATCCTTGTTTCCGCAATTCAGCGCATTGCAGCGGAAACTACAAGCGATGTTACCGTAACCGCCGTTTCGCTTCCAAGCGATGAAATGAAAGGGCGTATTATAGGTCGTGAAGGACGTAACATCAGAACTCTTGAAACTCTTACCGGCGTAGATGTAATTATTGACGATACTCCGGAAGCGGTTGTTATTTCGTGTTTCGACCCCGTTCGTAAGGAAATCGCAAAGGAATCTTTGGAAAGATTGATTTCCGACGGTCGTATTCATCCTGCGCGCATTGAAGAAATTGTGCAGAAAGTTACGCGCGAAGTTCAGAACAAGATTTATGAAGAAGGTGAGCGTACTTTATTTGATTTGGGAATACATAATATGCCTACCGAAGGTGTCCGCGCTTTAGGACGTTTGTATTTCCGAACAAGTTACGGTCAAAATGTGCTTAATCACTCAAAAGAAGTCGCAATGCTTGCTTCCGTGATTGCTGCAGAAGTCGGCGCGGACAGAGAGCTTGCTAAGCGCGCCGCATTGCTGCACGACATAGGCAAGGGTGCGGAAAATGACAGTGATCAGAACCATGCGGAAATCGGTGCTGAAATGGCACGCAAAATGGGTGAAGATCAGCGCGTTATAAATGCGGTTGCTTCTCATCATAATGATGTTGAGCCGACTACTATTGAAGCGATTATTGTTCAGATTGCTGATGCAATTTCTGCTGCACGTCCCGGTGCAAGACGTGAAACCGTAGACAATTATGTGAAGCGCCTTGAAAATCTGGAAGCTATTGCAGAAGGTTTTTCCGGTGTGCAAAAGGCGTATGCCATTCAAGCCGGTCGAGAATTGCGCATTCTTGTAGATAACGAGAAAATTTCCGACGGTGAGGTAAAACAGCTTGCTTCAAATATTGCAAAACAGATTGAAACCGATTTGCGTTATCCGGGCAGAATTCGTATTACTATGATACGTGAAACTCGCATTATTGAATATGCACGCTGATTTATAGATTATAGATTAAAATAAAAATCCCGCGAAAAGGCGGGATTTTTTATGTTCAAAAGATTAAAAAGTTATTCCGGCATAAACGGCGATTATATTGTCGTAATTATTTCCGCCTCGCGGCATCATGCGGTAATACATTCCCGCAATTGGTGCGCATTTCCATGTTTTGCCGTATAGAAAATCGTATTCAATCGAAAATCTGAATCCGTTCCCCCATGCGGAAGATAAAACTACCGCATCATCCGAATCGTTTGTTGTTGTGTCTGTCCGTCGTCCAAGCGCATAAGAAATCGAAGTATTTAAGCCGGCAATGTTTGGATATATTTTAAGTCCGCCGAAAAATGCGTAATCAATGTGATTATTCGTATTTTTTCCTTTCCATGAAAGGTCAAACAATGTATCTGCTCCGAAAATTAGCCGAAGCGGGTTTCCTAGTTTTACAGTAACGTCGCCGTCAAGTCCGATTATAATGCGGCTCGGGTCGCTTAGGTTTTGTGTCGATGTAAGGGAGGTATTTCCATAGATCGGAAAACCCGTAGATAGAGCGGCGTCAAATCCGACTGTCTTTCTTTCTGAATAAAGTAAGGCGGCACAGAAAACGGTGATTACTGCCGATATTTTAAATCTCATGTTATTCAAGTTTTTCTCCCTTTGCCGCCGTATGATAGGTTTTACAAAAACAAGCTGCCCTAAAAAATATAAGTTTTAAGGCAGCCGTGTTGTTCAGTCGTTTAGGTAGATTAATGAGCCTAAAACTACTAAATGCCCTGCAAATGTATATATCCACGTAAGAATATCTTTTGTGCCGCTGTGGAAAATACCTTTTGATCCGATAAAATCGATTAGAATGATTGCAATAATCCATACGACAATTAGAATCAAGTTTAAGATATTGTCAAAAGTTCCGAATCTGTCGCCTGCAAACAACTCTATTATTAAAAGAATGCCTGCAACAATTTCAATCACTCCGAATATGATACCGAGCAAATTGCCGGTATTTCCGCTTACAAGACTTTGAATTGCTCTTACAGCATCATCTCCGTGACCTTGTAATGCTCTGATTCCCGCAACCGACAACATTGCCCCAAGTGCAATTTGCAGAAGCAATCTTCCCAACGATATTGATCTTTTTACTGACATGGTGAGATCTCCTTGTTTTCCATATATATAGCGGAATTATATAAAAAATATACGGAAATATCAATTTTCATTTTATATCTTTCGATATCTTTGCTATAAAGCAATGAAAAATTCCGACTGTTCAGATGTATTTTCATTCCATTCGGCCTTATCTTTTGTGAATATATTTGATGAATTATTAGCAATATTACAATTCATATATTTCACTTTACGCAATGGATAATGCTCTATATAATTTTCGAATAATGTGCGTTTGAATCGTATTTGCAAATTATTTACATCTTTACGAAACCTTACATTTTATTGATGTAAGCCGACTGTTGTTGGCTTTACAAAGGGGGATTTTTATGGGACAAAATTATTTTAATTCAATTTCGTGGCGCGAAGCGCGGTTGCAGTTGGGACATTGCCGTTCAATGGCGATGGAAGAATTTTCCAATGGAGTTGAAGTTCTTAAAGGAAAAAAAATTGTTATCGTCGGCTGCGGCGCGCAAGGTTTGAATCAAGGGCTTTGTCTGCGCGAAAGCGGACTTGATGTAAGCTATGCGCTGAGAGAATCTGCTATTACCGAAAAACGACAAAGTTGGAAAAATGCTGTAGAAAACGGCTTTAAAGTCGGAACGTATGACGAAATGATTCCGTCTGCAGATCTTGTAGGCAATCTTACTCCGGACAAACAACATTCTGCCGTTATCGGCGATGTTATGGGAAAAATGAAAAAAGGTGCAGTGCTTTGGTATAGTCACGGATTCAACATTGTTGAAGAAGGTATGAAAATTAGGGACGACATAACGGTAGTGATGTGTGCACCTAAAGGTCCCGGAACTGAAGTCTGGCATGAATTTCAGCGCGGATTCGGAGTACCGGATTTAATAGCCGTGCATCCGGCGAATGATCCTGAGCACAAAGGCTGGGATATTGCAAAAGCACTTGCGGCAGGGATGGGCGGTTCAAAAGCCGGCGTTCTTGAATCAAGTTTTGTTGCAGAAGTTAAATCCGACCTTATGGGTGAACAGACTATTCTTTGCGGAATGCTTCAAGCCGGAACGATTGCCTGCTTTGATAAAATGGTAAACGGAGGAATTGCTCCTGCTTATGCCGTAAAATTTTTGCAGCACGGTTGGGATGTTGTTTCGGAAGCACTGAAATGGGGTGGAATCACAAATATGATGGACAGACTTTCCAATCCCGCAAAGATAAGGGCTAATGAGCTTTCAAAAGAATTGAAGGCGCTTCTCACTCCTTTATATCAAAAACACATGGATGATATAATTTCCGGAAAGTTCAGTTCTGTCATGATGCAGGATTGGGCTGCAAAAGATCACGATTTGCTGGAATGGAGAAAGGCGACAGGAGAGCTGCCTTTTGAAACAATATACGAAACCGATGAAAAAATTTCAGAGCAAGAATATTTTGACAAGGGAATACTTATTGTTGCAATGGTAAAAGCCGGTTGTGAACTTGCCTTTGAAACTATGGTAGACGCAGGAATTATGCCGGAAAGCGCATATTATGAATCTCTGCATGAAGTTCCGCTTATAGCAAATCTCATAGCACGTAAAAAATTGTACGAAATGAATCGCGTCATTTCCGACACGGCAGAATATGGCTGTGCGCTTTTTGCAAACACGGCTGTACCTCTTCTTGAAAAAGAGTTTATGCCTAAAATTGCTCTTGACGTGATAGGTAAGGGGCTTGATGTCAAAGATTGCAAAGTTAATAATGCCGAACTTGTAGCTGTGAATGCGGAAATCCGTAATCATCCGATAGAAACAGTAGGTCGCCGTCTGCGTGAATATATGACCGGCATGAAACCGGTCTTATAGCTTGCCGCTTTAAAACTTTACAGCAGGGTGCTGTATGTATTTTAAAGGCAGCCGCATTATGAAGTTTATATGGAAATTTCATAATGCGGCTGCCTTGTGTATTTTTTTCGATTGGTAGACAGCTGATACCAATTATATTAAAATACGGAATCTATGACTTTATCCGAATTTAATCTCTACTTTAGAACCGCATACAAAAACAGAACAAGCTCTTTTTTATCAGGATTTATACTTGCTTTATCGGATGCATTTGCATTATTTATATACATAGGACTTTCATTTTTACTCATAAATCTAATAAATACGTCGCTTATAAATTTCCGCTCATTCATATATTACAGTTTTTATTTTCCGCTTATTATAATCGTTTACTATGCGGCCGGTCTCTATCCCGGAATAATGATTTCTCCGTCCGATGAAGTACGAAAACTCTCTATCTGCTCGGCTTTTTGTTTTATCGGAATTTGCATAAGCATTGTATTCCAGACAGGCGGTACGGAAAATTCAATAATAACAATAACACAACAGATTGTACGCGACAGCCCCAAGAAAGGGGTTGTTTCCGCATTTATGCTTGCAGTTCCGCTTACGTCTTTCGGGATGTCGGCATCGCGCGAAATTGCACGGCATATTTTCGGAAGATTTAACTGGTGGGGAGTACCTGCCGTAATTTACTGTACCGGTTCCAGTGCGGACGAAGTGATAGACAGACTTTCGAAGCGTCCTTACTTGGGATATAAACCGGCAGTAATAATCGACAGCAATGCCGCAGAATGTTCCATGCACGGAAAGATTCCGGTTTTTCCCGATACGGATGAAATTCGTAAAACAATAAGCGAACTCAATATAAAGGTTGCAATACTATGCGACTATTGCGGTGAACGCCGCCCAATAATGACCGGATACCGCTACACAATTTCAATTTCAAAAAAGCAAGATTTTTTTACAAGTACGATGAGTTTACGGGATATAGGCGGCATAATCGGTTTTTCATCGACACATAATCTTACGCGGGCGAGCAATTTATTTATAAAACGCCTGCTTGATTTATTCATCATAGTGATTTCTTCTCCGCTTGTTATACCGTTGATGCTGATAATTGCGGTTTTAGTAAAGTTGACTTCAAGGGGCAATGTATTTTACGGGCACAAAAGAGTCGGGAAAAACGGGAAAGAGATTAAATGTTGGAAATTCCGCTCAATGTACAGCAATTCGCAGGAAATGCTTGAGACCATTCTAAAAACAGATCCTGCAATGAAAAAAGAATGGGAAGAAAACAGAAAGTTCGTAAATGATCCGCGCGTAACGCCTCTTGGAAAATTCCTCAGAAAAACCAGTCTCGATGAACTTCCGCAGCTTTTTAACATACTTGCAGGAAGTATGAGTTTTGTCGGACCTCGCCCCGTTACAAGGGACGAGCTTGAAAAATACGGTGATTATGCGGACTTTATATTATCAGTAACTCCCGGTCTTTCAGGTATGTGGCAGATTTCGGGGCGTTCCGACACAGGCTATGAGGAGCGCATAAATCTTGATACGTATTATATTCAAAATTGGTCTACATGGTTTGATATGTGGATTATCATAAAAACCGTATGGGTCGTTCTAAACGGCAAAGGTGCATATTGATGAAAGTAAAACATTTTATTTTATTTTTTACGTTTTTTTCCCCTTATTTGTTTGCATCGTCATACAGAATTGTAAACGTTGACTACGAAATTAAAGGCAGCACACGAAAATATGCACTGGAAAGAAAGGTTGATATAGACAAAAAGAAAATTTTTGCAGATGAAGATGAACTTATAAAATACATAAACGACTATAAACAGCGCGTAGAAAATACCAGAGTTTTCGATGATATCAATGTCGATTTTACAGTCGGTGAATCAAATGATGAAGAACCTCTTCCTGTTTCTATAAAGGTTGGTGCAAAAGATTCGCTGCATCTTCTTGTAGCGCCTTACCCGAAATATAATTCAAACAGCGGATTTAAATTCCAGCTTAAAGTCAAAGACACTAATTTTTTAGGTTTAATGGAAACTCTCACCGGAGATTTCAGTTTTGCGGTAGTACAAAATTCAAAAGATGAAGACGAGCCTGCAAAATATAAGTTCGGTTTCAGTACGGACTTTGCCGTTCCATTTAAAATGGGAAAAATAAATTCTTCATGGAACAATGTAATCGATATATCCTACACAATCGGAAATACAACTCCTGAGTGGAAATTCAAAACCGGACTTGAATGCTCGCTGCCGTATGATAAATTGCCGCTCAACTTTGAATTTTATCAGTCTTTTATACGCGATCTTGATTACGAAGATACGGTAATAAACGGAAAAAATATTCATTACGGCGACGGAACGTATTTTGTGGAATATGCAAAACTTTCCGTGCCTATTCGTGTTCAGGAAATCTCCGGCTGGGGCAGCATATATTATACGCCGTTTATCGACGGCACATATAACTGGGACCATAACCGAATTTCGGAATTAAATTCTGATTTGCTGGGGCCGGAAATGGGAATAGGACAAACGCTGTCCGCCTCCCGCATAAACTGGATTGAAAATTTCCGCAACGGAGTAAGCGCATCTCTTACACAATCTTATACTTACAACTTCAAAACATTTCTATTTTCGCCGGGTCTGCAAGGAGAAATCAAATTTTATAAAGCATTCAAACAATTGGGAATTGCAACCGATATCTATGCATTTGCTTATATGTATACAAGCAAAAATATAGGCTCAAGATTGAGAGGAATAAGAGACGATCAGTATTTTGCTTCCGGCAGCGGTGCGGAAGATAAAAAAGCCTGTGATACACCGGCGGCAGTTGTAATCAATCTTGATTTACCGATAAAAATTTTTAAGGCACATTGGAAAGAAGTTCCGGCTATTAAGCATGTACCTTTGGTTAAATATTTCGATATGGAATTGCAGCTTTCGCCGTTTGTTGATGTTGCTTTTATAAAGAATAGGGCGACCGATACGGATTTTTCTTACAAAGACGGATTTTTATCGGGCGGGCTTGAAATGATTATCTATCCTCTTAGGTGGAAAGGAATACAAGTGCGCGGCAGTTTCGGTGTCGATTTAGGCAGAAAGATGCCCGGCATAAAAGGCAGATTGAATCAGGATTGGCGCAAAGGTGTCAGTTCATACGAGATTTCCATAGGTATCGGTCTGCATTATTAGAAACCTGCTTGAAATATAAACGGAACAGATTTATTGATTTTCAGTTTTTCCTGTGATTGCATCAAGTCTGATTGCAGCTTCCGCTTTCCAGTAATTTTCTGGCGAGCAATCTTTCAGTACGGAATAAAGTTTTACGGCAAAAACAGAGCATTCGTTTCTAAAACATTCTTCTGCAAAAAAATTAAATCCTTTCCATACATTGTTATCAACTCCCCAATCAACAATATCGGTATAAGTCGATGCTTCTTTTAACAGCGAAGCAAGTCCTGTAAATATAAATTCGGGATTACGAGTCAACACAATGCTGTAAATACGCGAAAATCCTGTTAAAGCGCATAACGCTGCTGTTTTTAGAGTTTTTTGCTTTTCGCCCGCGCTGCTGTAATATTCTGCAAGTTCATAATATGCCTTTAAAAGCCTGTAATTATCCGCTCTGTATAAACTAAAAAACTTATCCATACAGTCCGGCTTCGGACTTTTTATCGTATTCATCATCGCGTCCAAAAGTGTTTCATTTTTGTAGTCATTTCCCAAGCCCGCAACCAAAAGAAGATACTTTTCATAATCTTCATATTTTTTTTGAACAAGTGAATTTTCAGCAAGCGCATAAAGAATATCGTATTTTTCGTCGGGAACATCCAAAACGGCTGCATCTCTGTACGCTTGACTGTAAAATTTATGCGCGAATGCATATTCTCCCTCAAGGCGGTAAATTTTACCTGCCATAAAGTCCGCTTCGGGATAAGGGTATTGTGTTTCAATAAAGGCAAGCAGTTTTTTTACAGAATCTTCAAAGCGGTTCTTTCCGTAAAAACGTTCATACGAATCGATTATATCGATCGCATCATAATCTTGCTTTTCCGAAAGAACGGATTTCACGGTAATCAGCGAATCTCCGGCATATTTTACTTCCGCAGGCTTAAAAGAATTTTTAAGCGTGGTAAGTTCCCAGTCGATTCTTTCTTTGCGGGCTTTTTTGGCAAGTTCGATTAGCTTTAGCGACTGACCGAAATCCTGTGCATCAAAAGCAATTTGAGCATCCAAAAACAATTTTCTAAAATCCCTAAAGTTTTCAGAAGCCGCCGTAAAAACTTCCGCAGATAAAAAAAGAGTCAAAATAAAAATAAATATTTTCTTCATATCATTCCAAACGCAGTAATTTTTTTCCATAGAATCGAAAATAAAAGTTGATTTTACAAAGATTCAAGTTCTTCTCTAAATATTTTATCGGCATCTTTTACATCAATCGTTCGGATAATCTTTCCTTTTTTGAATATAATCGCTTTTTTCCCCGCACCGGCAATACCCAAATCCGCGTGTTTGCCTTCACCCGGTCCATTGACTGCACAGCCCATGACTGCGATTGTGATGTCTTTTTTCATTGCGGCAAGTTCGTTTTGCCAGCGGTCTACAAATGCGTGAACGTCAAAACCCAATCGCCCGCAGCGCGGACAAGATACAAGCGTAACTCCGCCTTTACGTTTACCGCATTCGCGCAAAATTTCATTTGCGGTAATAATTTCGTTTTCCGGAGTTGAAGACAAACTTACGCGGATTGTGCTGCCGATTCCTTCATTTAAAAGCGTTGTAAATGCCAAAGTCGATTTTACTACTCCTGTGATAAGAGGGCCCGCTTCCGTAACGCCGATATGCAGGGGAATATCGTATTTAGCCGCAAACTCTTTATTAGCTTTTACGGTTTCTGTTACGCTTGACGCCTTCATGCTTACAACAAATTGGTCGAATTTCAGTTCTTCAAAAACGACAGCTTCACGGGCGGCTGTTTCGGAAAGGGCTTTGTAACGCTGCATAGTTCCGTTTTCTACGGCTTCCTGCAGGTCTTTGGGAAGACTTCCGCTGTTTACACCGATTCTGATTACGGCATTTTTTTCGCGACAGGCGGCGACAACTTTTTCAACTTTCTCTCGGCTTCCGATATTCCCCGGATTTATACGTATTGCTGCAACACTGCCTTTTAGGCATTCGAGCGCAAGTCGATAATCAAAATGAATGTCCGCAACAAGCGGCATGTCCGTTCTCTCTTGTATTTGAACTAGTGCCGCAGCACTTTTCATGTCGGGGACAGCAAAGCGCAAAATATCGCATCCGAGCGATTTAAGAATATTGATTTTTTTTATGAGTTCGGTGAGCGCACTGTCGTCTCCGTCAAGACTTGCAATTTCTTCTTTCCACATTGTCTGTACGGTTACAGGAGCGTCTCCGCCGATTGCGATGCGCTTTATATTCCCCTGTCCGCCGATAAAAATCGTTCGTGGAGTTTTGAATTTCCTCAGCATGGTGAAAAGTATACATAATTTGGCTGCAAAAAAAAAGCCGCCGCAAAGCAATCACGCTTTAACCGGCGGCTTTTTATTTTTAAGACAAAATCAGCAGACAATCATCGAGAATACCATTGCAAACAACGCAACGGTTTCGCAAAGACCGACAACCATAATGTACTGTGCAAATCCTTTACCTGTTTCACCGAGAGCATCGGAACCTGCCGCACCGGCTTTTCCCTGCGCAACAGCGGAGAACATCATTGCAAGACCGCTGGCAATACCCAATCCCAGCAAAAATCCGCCGGACTTCTGAGAAGCAATCATTTGCTGCATCAAAAGGAAACCGTAGATTGTCTGCGTAAGCGGAGCACCGGCAAAAACCGTCAAAATGAACGGAGCAGGTTTGTTATTTACATAACAACGTTTCCATGCGCCGATTGCGCCCTGTCCCGCAATTCCGATTCCTATTGCGGAACCTACAGCCGCAATTCCCATTACAACAGCAGCACCAAGCATACCGAAATCAAAATTCATAATTAACTCCTTAAAGTTACCGTTTATAATTCGGAATCCTAATTTTTAGATTCCATTATTTATTGCATGAAGACGCAACGCGCCCATTTTACCTGCGACGCAGGTTTATTTTTCACTGAACGGACTGTATTTAAAGCCCGACCACGACATTCCAAGGTGCGTCGAAAACTCCAATGTGTTTAAGCGGACACCGTGAACGATGACGGACAGCAGGTTCAACACCATATTAAGCCCGTGTCCGAACACCAAAAGCAACAGTGCCGCGGCAAACAAAACTGCATGTCCCAAAATTGGTCCCGCCATTGTGTTGACCGTATTGGAAATCGCCGCCCCCGCAAGTCCGACCGCCCACAACCGAATGTAGGAAACGATATCGGAAAAAATGTTTACGACACCGAGCAGGACGGAAATTATTCCTTTTACGCTTGCCATAATGGATTCGACCACGCTTCCGTCGTAATTTGCAAAGACAAAGCTTAAAGCAAAGCCTGCTGCAATCATCAAAACGGAAACTTTTCCGATCGGAACGCCGTAAATCACTTCGTCAAAAGCGAATACGGAAGAACTAACGACCATAGACAAAACAACGTAGAACATTCCCCACAGCTGCATGATCGCGCCGAATTCACCGAAAAACTTGAGCGATTTTATGTATCTGCCCATACCTTTGAAGTGCGCAACGGAAAGCTGCACAAACGCAAGCGTAAAACAGAAAATCTGCATATTTTGCGCGCTTGTAAGCGTTCCCTTCGATGTATCGACCGCCCAGAACGGAAGCCATACAGTATCGGCATAAGCATTCGAAATTTGCGGAATACTCAGCGACGTCAGCCATTTCGGTAACTGGGCCGGCGTAAGTCCGAACCATGTGCAGGTAACAAGTCCCCATACAACAGTTGCAAGACCGAGTAAAAGCATCAATCCTGCAGCCGGAGAAACGGGCTTTTTGCTTGCCGCGCCCTTTACAAGCATTATAAATGCCGCCGCCGTAACAAGCAGTCCGTATCCGCCGTCTCCGAAAATCATTCCGAAGAAAACAGTAAAGAACAACAGGAACCAGCCGGAAATATCGTATTCGCGGTAGCCGGGTACTGTTCCCAAAAAGTCCGTCAAAGGATAAATCAAGCTGACAAAAGCGTTGTTTTTCAACTTCGTCGGCACTTCATCGTCGTCGGCAGGATCTGAATAGGCAAGTGCCCATGCATTTTTCGCCGCAACGGACTTCAATTCATCCAGTTCGTCAACCGGAACGAAGCCCGAAAGCCATGCAAGGTCGGTTTCCTTCCCGTCTTTTTCCTGTCCCATGCCGGAATAAACGTTTTCAAACAAAATATCGCTTTCAAGATTCTTCTTAAACGCTTCAATCTGCTTTATATAAACCGCACTTGCGGCAAGTTCGCTTTCAATCTTTGCTATTTCCTGCGAATCGTTTGAGATTCTCTCGGAAATTGCAGCAGTTGAAGAAGCCGGCATTGAAACTTCAAATGCTTCCGGCGGAAGTCCTGCCGGACGTTCTGCACCGTCATCAAGCGCAAGAAAACGCACCGTTTTCTTAAAACGGTTTACGCAGATTGTCTCAATTCCGTCTTCAATAAGATTGTATTTCTCTTCCGGAATCTCAAACATTTTGAGTGCGATGCCCTTTTCGCGAAGATACACAAAATCATCGGGATTAAGCTCGCCCCAATATGTAAACCGCTCAAGTTCCGACGTATCGGACGAAATATTTTCCTGCAATTTTTTCTTTTGCTCGAAAAGCGCAATCACGTCCGCGCATTTTTTTGCAACCTCATCATTTGAAAGGCTGTCCGCATTTTGCTTTTTGCCGGAAAGTTTGATTTCTCCCAATATCGACAAAGCGGAAATCGCATTCGCCGCATTTTCTTTGTATGCCGCAAGTTTTTCGCCGAAACCTTCGAGCGTCTCAATGTGAACTACGCCGCATTTTTTCAGTTGAATAAGAGCTTCTTTGCGTTCTTTATTCAACACGACTATGGAGACTTTTTTCATCGGTACAATCATTCTTCAGCCTCCTTTTTAATATTTGCGGCATTTTGCAGTTTCTTTTTGGAAATTTTACTCCGAACGACAGCCGCAACCTGCTCGTCGCCTAAGTAAACCGAAATCTTTTTTATGTTCGCTTTGGTTTCCGGAATTTTCACCTTTTCAAACAGGTTTACGCGCTGCGTCGTAACGCGCAGTTCCTTTGAAAGAAGGCGAACCTGCTCATCCAAAACTTCCGCTTCCAAATCGAGTGACAGTGCTTTTTCCATTCTGTCGGCAGCCATGTCGATCCACAGAGGAGTTTCGTACAAATCGTAATCGCCGCGCGAAAAATCCGCGCCCTCGTACAAAGGAATCGTGACACCGGCAATATTACCGAAGCCTTTTTTAATATTGCTTACGGTTACCATACCCGGCTTAAACGCGTCCGCTTCGCCGAAAACGGAAATCCACTCAGCGAATTCCTTTTCCAGCTCAACGCGGCGCGCACGCACTTCCTTTGCTTTTGCGTCTATTGTACGAATTTCTGTCTGGAGCTGCTGTTTTTTAAGCGTCAAAGTCGGAAGATACCGCCGAAACATTTTCAGCGCATCTTTTTGGACTTTCAGCTCGTTTTTAGTCAGCTTAATCTTTGCCATTCAAAAATCCTCTAAAAACTCTAGTTTTTCTTAGGCCAATATTTTTCGACCAAAGCCGACTTAATTCCCGTTTCATTCGGAGCAAAGCAATCCGAAAGAATCTTCCAGCCCAAATCCAATGCGCTTTCAAGCGGGATATTTTTTGAAAGATCCATCATTTCCGCTTCAAACTCCTTTCCGTATGCAAGCAGTTTTTCATCCCATGCGCTCATCATAAAGCCCATCGCCTTCTTTTCAAGCGTATCTTTATAGTTTGCATAAAGACGAATCATTCCGTCCATGAGCGCACGGTGATCGTCGCGAGTGCTGTTATTAACATTCTGTTTTAAGCGGGAAAGAGAGCCGAACGGTTCAATGCGTCCGCCTTTCAAATAATACTGACCTTCGGTGATGTAGCCGGTGTTGTCCGGAACGGGGTGTGTAACATCATCGCCCGGCATCGTCGTAACGGCAAGAACGGTAACGGAACCCGCACCCTCAAAGTCAACCGCTTTTTCATAGCGGGCGGCAAGCTGCGAATACAAATCGCCGGGATAACCGCGGTTTGACGGAACCTGCTCCTGCGTAATCGCAATTTCTTTCATCGAGTCGGCGTAGTTTGTCATATCGGTCAGAAGTACAAGAACGTCCTTGCCTTGAAGTGCAAACTGCTCTGCAACCGCAAGGCTTAAATCCGGAATTTTCTGACATTCAACCGTCGGATCCGCCGCCGTATGAATGAACATAACCGTTCTCGAAAGCGCGCCGCCGTTTTCAAGCGTATTCTTAAAGTAAAGATAATCGTCGTACTTCAACCCCATGCCACCGAGAACGATAACGTCGACTTCCGCCTGCATCGCAATGCGCGCAAGGAGCTGGTTGTACGGTTCGCCTGAAATACTGAAAATCGGAAGTTTTTGCGAAACGACAAGCGTATTGAACATATCAATCATCGGGATTCCGGTGCGAATCATACGCTTTGCCATAATACGGCGCGAAGGATTTACGGACGGACCTCCGATTGTAACAAGATTATCCGCCAATGACGGACCGTTGTCGCGTGGATCTGCGGAACCGTTGAAAATTCTTCCCAAAAGATTGTCGCTGAAGCTGACTTCCATACTATGTCCAAGGAATTTTATATGGTCGCCGGTTGAAACACCGCGTCCGCCTGCAAAAACCTGCAAGGAAACGATGTTTCCGTCGATTTTGTTTACTTCCGCAAGCGATTTTCCGTAGCGCGTTTCAATTTCGGCAAGTTCGCCGTAACTCACATTGTCCGCTTTTACGGTAATTACGCTTCCGGTGATAGATTCAATTCTGCTGTATACCTTATTCATCATTCACCGTCCTTAAAAAGTTCGGCAGCGTCGGAATTGACTTTGCCTTTTTTCGACGCATACAAAGCATCTATATCATTTTCGATTTTCTTAAAATCATCCGCATCTTGCCTTATGTAGTTCCAGTCAATGAATTTCTGGCGGAGCGCATTAAAGAATTCGCGCGCTTCGTCTTTTTCACCGATTTCGAATTCGGAAGCAAGAACCGTCAGCACTTTTTTGAACGTATAAGTCTGCCGCTCAACGGAAACCGCCGCATCGACCTCATCAAAAGAGTTCTGTTGGAAGTAAACCGCGTCAAGGAATTCGCTCTTCATATAGAGGACAAAGTCGTCTGTCGTCGTACCTTCTTCACCGATAACTTTCATCATCTGGTTGACTTCAACGCCGCGCTTGAATACCGCCCGCGCATAATTTACCCAATCTTCGCGGATGACGCTCTTGTATTTCGACCACGAATTGATCGGGTCAATCGCCGGAAACTTGCGGGCATCGGAACGCTCGCGCGTAAGGCCGTGGAACGCGCCGACAACTTTAAGTGTCGCCTGCGTAACCGGCTCTTCAAAGTTTCCGCCCGCCGGAGAAACAGTTCCTCCGATTGTAACCGAACCGGTTGAACCGTTGCGAAGGCGCACATAACCTGCACGCTCATAGAATGCCGCAATATAAGATTCGAGATAGGCAGGAAATGCTTCTTCTCCCGGTATTTCTTCAAGGCGACCGGACATTTCGCGCAATGCCTGCGCCCATCTGGAAGTAGAATCTGCAAGCAAAAGGACGTTTAAGCCCATCTGCCGGTAATATTCTGCAAGCGTTACCGACGTATATACCGACGCTTCGCGGGATGCGACCGGCATGGAAGACGTATTACAGATAATAACGGTTCGCCTCATGAGCGATTCGCCTGTGCGCGGATCTGTAAGTTCAGGAAATTCTTTAATTGTTTCTACAACTTCACCGGCGCGCTCGCCGCATGCAGCGATAATAACTATGTCAACATCGGCATAGCGGCTGGTCGTATGCTGAATAACGGTTTTACCCGCGCCGAACGGTCCCGGAATACAATATGTTCCGCCTCTTGCTACAGGGAAAAACGTATCGATAAGGCGCGTTTTCGTAACCATCGTTTCAGTCGGTGCAAGACGCTCGGCATAACAATCAACCGCGCGCTTTACAGGCCATTCAAAGCACATTGAAAGCTCATGTTCTGCACCTTTTTCATCGGTAACGACAACCATTGTATTTTTTATAGTGTAAGAACCTGCAGGAGTTACGGACTTGACTTTGTATGCACCCAAAAGTCCGAACGGAACAAGAATTTTGTGAGAAAAAGGCCCTTCGGGAACTTCTCCGATTATGTCTCCGCGAAATACCGTATCGCCGACATTTACTGACGGAGTCCAGTCCCATTTAGCCTGCATAGGCAGAGGATCGGCATAAACTCCGCGTTCAAGAAAGAATCCAGCTTTTTCCGCAACAAGGGGGAGCGGGTTTTGAAGTCCGTCGTAAACCTGCCCTAAAAGTCCGGGACCAAGCAATGCCGAAAGAAGATTGCCGGTAAATTCAACAGGATCACCCGTTTTTATTCCCTGTGTCATTTCATAGATTTGCATTTGGGCGGTATTTCCGCGAATACGGATCACTTCGCCCTTTAGCTTAGTGTCTCCGACATTGACGTAACCGACTTCGTTCATGGCAATGTTTCCGTCAAATTCTACGGAAACCATATTGCCGTTAATGCCGACTACTTTACCTTTAGTATCCGTCATATTGTTTCTCCAAGTATAGTGTCATAGATTTTATGATAAGAATCTGTTCCGTTCTCTCTGTCGAATTTTTTCATGCGCTGAACGAGCATAAGTCGAATGCCGTATGCATACACCGCATCAATCGAAAATCCGTCAATCGGCTGAATTGAATTCAGAATGCTGAGTCTGTATTCATAAAGAAAATTTTCTGCGGCAAGAGGGCTGCTCATACCGACGGCAGTTCGTGCCGCCTGTATTATGTCTGCGGTGCAGGAAACGGGAATAAGCCCCGAATCTTTTTTCATTTTTTGCGCTCTGATTTGAGAAAGAGCGTATCGCAGACATCTTTCGTTTTCATACCAGCTGTCGAGGAATTTGGAACCCGTTTTTACAGTTGCTTTGGGCGGAATAAGTGCAAGTTGATTCAACGCCGCCATTTGTGTGTCATCTAAAAAGCGCGAACAAAGCTCTCTGTAATATTTTTCGGTTATCGGCAGGACGGATTTTTCACTTGCGGCGGAAATATCCGGTAACTGCGACATCAGATAATACTGCTCTTTCACTAATCGGATCCTTTGGCAGCATTTTTCATAACAACGGAAACGCGAGGGGTAAGATAGGAAGAAAAAAGATCCGCTACCGCTTCTGCCGAATAATCGTAATATGCTTCACCGTTGTTCACGCCGATTCTAAAGCCGGCAGACAAAGTTTTATCGGGTTTAACATTCAGCCCTTTTGCAATCTCCGCTTTTAATGCGCCTTTTAAAGAAGATTCAAGAGCTTTCAAATCTTTTTCGCTTAATAAAACGGATAATTCTGATACATCTGCGTTCTTGCTCCACGCTTTTACGGTTTCAGGAATAAGCTCTTTCAGCAAATCGTCGGAATAAGTTTTTTCCGTTTCGGATTTAATCAACGCATCAAGTTCCGCAACAAGAGAATCTCTGAAACTTATCAGCATATTTCTGCTTGCCTGTGTCAGTGCGTCTTCACTTGCTTTTTCAAGCCGCGCAATCTCCGATTTTGCATTACTTATCATTTCATCTGATTTTTTTGCTGCATCGGCAAGCATTGCAGAAGCCTTTTTTTCTGCATCCGCTAAGATTACTGCAGCCTGTTCTTCCGAAGCCGCAACACCGTCCCTCTTAATTTTATCAATTAATTCTTGTAATTGGATATCCATTTGAACCCCACTAAGTATGCAAATAATATAGGTTAATCATACCCCGAAAGATTTTTTTTTTCAACAACAAGAATCTCCGCTCATAGGTGTTTTGAAATAAACTTATTCTGAAACTTCACTTTTATAACAGAACCGGTGAATAAAATATCTCCCGGAACAAATAGTGTATCTGCGTACATTTGAACTCCGCTCTCTTATTCACTATAATTCCGGCAATAAAACATTACGTTACGGAGCTTTTTTTTATGTGCGGAATTGTCGGATATGTCGGCGGTGAAAATGCCGTTCCTTACCTTATAAACGGATTAAAAAAACTTGAATATCGCGGATATGACTCAAGCGGAATTGTTGTCGGCAAAATCGAAGACGGAAAACCGAATTTTTGTCTTTATAAAAAAGCCGGGAAACTTCAAAAAATGATTTCAGTTCTGCCTAAAGATCTTTCCGGTTCGTGGGGGATTGGACATACACGATGGGCAACGCATGGAATGGTAACCGATGAAAATGCACATCCTTTTTTCGACATGAAAAAAAACGTCGCAGTTGTGCATAACGGAATTATAGAAAATTTTCAGCCGTTGCGAGCGGAATTAAAAAGCGAAGGGATTAAATTCCAAAGCGAGACGGACAGTGAAGTTGTTCCTAATCTTGTTGCAAAGTATTATGACGGAAATTTATTGAAAGCCGTGCAAAAAACGCTTGAGCATATTGTAGGCACCTATGCGCTTGCAATAACGCACAAAAATGAGCCGAATAAAATTGTTGTTGCCAAATTAGGTGGGCCTCTGGTTATCGGGATTTCCGACGGCGCATATTATGTTGCAAGCGACGTAAATGCATTTGTAGGTAATACAACTCGTGTCATCTATCTTGAAGACGGGGATATTGTGGAACTTACGCCGCAGGGGCTGGTTTTTCCTAACGCTGCGGATAACGATTACACAAAGCGTGTTGAAGAGATTGCAATCAATTCACAGGAAACGGAAAAGTGCGGCTACGATACATATATGGAAAAAGAGATTTTTGAGCAGCCGGAATCTATTGAGCGTGCATTTGCAGGACGACTTGATATTGACGGAGCTACAGCGAAATTAAGCGGATTTGAAGACAGTATTTTCCAGCGTACAAAAAATATTTGCATGATGTCGGCAGGAACAAGCTGGTACGCAAGTCTTGAAGGTGCTCTTTTATTTGAAAAGATTGCACGGATATTTTCGCACGCGGAATTTTCGTCGGAACTTCGATATAGAAATCCTATCGTCAACGAAGATGATGTTTTTCTTGCCGTTTCACAGTCAGGTGAGACTGCCGACACTATTTACGCCATGAAGGAAATTGCGGAAAAAGGCGGAAAAGTTTACGGAATTTGTAATGTAGTCGGTTCTACGATTGCGCGGCAGTCTGCAGGCGGTGCGTATATTCATGCGGGTCCGGAAATTGCCGTTGCTGCGACAAAGTCTTTTTCAAATACGCTTACGATATTCTATTTGTTGACGTTGAAATTTGCCCGTCAGCGCGGAATGAGCAAGGATGAAGGTGCAAAATTTATTGAGGAAATAATGAAGCAGCCGCGCTTTGTAAAAAAAGCTCTTTCTTCAAATAAAGATAAAATTCTTGCAATTGCAAAAAAATATTGTGCCAGTAAAGATTTTTTATTTTTGGGGCGCGGCTTGATGTATCCGATTGCGCTTGAAGGCGCATTGAAATTAAAAGAAATATCTTATGTGCACGCGGAGGCTTTTGCTGCAGGGGAGATAAAACACGGACCGATTGCGCTTGTAAGCGAAAGTACGCCAAGCGTTTTTCTTGTACCGGACGATTTTTTGCGAGAAAAGGTTATTTCAAATATAAAAGAAATAAAAGCGCGCAAAGGACCTGTTATTGCAGTCGGCGTGCAGGGTGATTCGGAGCTTGAAGCGATTGTTGATGATTTTATTCCCGTTCCTAAAACCGATAATCCGGCATTTTATGCGCTTCCTATGGTTGCTGTGTTGCAGCTTTTCGCGTTTTATATAGCGCAGGAACTTGGTTGTGATGTAGATCAGCCGCGTAATCTTGCAAAAAGTGTTACGGTTGAATAATCGGTGTATTGATTTGCGCACAGGCAAAATGAGCGGAATGTAAGTCTGTTCGGTATAGATTTACGGACTCAAAAATAATAAGACTCTTTTATAAAAGTTGAGCGTAAAATGATTCTACTGCCTGAGTATGAATAATTTCCGTATATTCTGAACCGGTTGGATTGTCTAAACGAATAAAATAAGATTATGTAAAATAGGCTTAATTTCGAGTTTTGGAAAAACTCGAAATTTTCCAACTCTTTCCGGCTCCAACAAAATGAAGAGTTTTGAAATAAGCATCGTTTGTGCGCAGACGAGGTTCCATCGGCGTGCCGTTTCGAGCGCAAAGCTCGACTGCGGCTAAGCGGATGGGTTCTCGTCGAAAGCACAGCTTTATTTAACTGCTATTTCCAAAACTCGACATTTAGGCTAAATAATTCGGACATAATCAGCAATAAAATTTCAAATCACCGCATAAATGACTTGAATAATGAAAATATCGGTATATAATGTTTATCATGAGTGATTATCTTGACCCCAATAATGAAGAGCTACTTAAAGATTTCTTTGCAGAAGCTGAACAGCAAGTCGATACGCTTGAAAGCAATATTCTGGTTGTTGAAAATGATCCTGCAAATCACGAAGCAATAGACGAAATTTTCCGTGCCGCGCATACGCTGAAAGGTGGATCCGCTACCGTAGAAATGACGGAACTCGCGGAGTTTACGCATAAAGTGGAAGATGTTCTTGATGAAATTCGTTCTGATAGACTTCATATAGATGAAGGTGTTGTAGATGTTCTGCTTTCATCAATAGACGTAATAAAAGCGATGTTGGAAGCTCGAGCGGACGGCAATGTTTATTCAGAAAATATTGATTCGCTTGTAGAGCGTCTGCATTCATATATTCCGGAAAGCGGTAAAAAATCTTCAAAATCGTCTGCCGGAAAACCGACTGCAAAATCTGTTCCGGTGCAAAAGCCTGCTCCTGTCGCGAAACCGTCTCCTGCATCGGATGTTGCTGTACAAGAACTTTCAGAGGCGGATTATCACGAATTAAAAGAAGCCTGTGAAGCCGGACAAAAACTTTGGTGTGTTTCGGTAAAATTCGATGAAAATAACCCCATGAATTCCGTCGGAGGAATTCAAGTATTTGCTTCTCTTAAGTCCGTCGGTGTTGTACTTAAAACAATCCCCGATTTTGACGCGCTTTATGAAGATGAATTTTACGAGTATGTTTACTATTATATATCTTCAAGGGAAGATCAAGAAAGAATAGAAGAAGCCGCTTTTTTAACCGATGTAACTTTGGCGGTAGATGCTCGTATAGTTACGGGAGCGGAAACTGCTTCCGGTGGAGCTGCTCCCGTTACAGAGTCGGATTCTGTTCCGACCCCTGCGCCGAAAACTGAAACCGTTCAAAAAGAAACAGAAAAAGCACCGCCTGCCAAAGCGGAAGATAGTAAAGCTCCGGCTCCGCAGAAACAGCCCGACGCAAAGAAAGATTCTTCGCATTCATCTCAGCAGGGTTCTGTTCTTCGTGTCGATTCGAGACGTATCGATTATCTTTTGAATCTTGTAAGCGAAATAGTAATAAATAAAGCTGCTTTTAATCAGCTTTCTGCACAGCTTTCCGACGAGCTTACGAATTTTATGAATTCCGAGAATTCTTTTAAAGAATCCGTGCACGGGCTTTTTGAGCGGTTACCGTCTTATTTTGAGCAGATAAAGAACGGAGTGTCTCCAAAAGAAGTAAGGGATTCTATTTTGAAAGACTATGGCGAAATGGATTCCATTTTTGATGTTGATGATGCAAATTTAAAAAGTCTTGCTTCCCGTTTACGCTCTTCAACTCAAAATCTTGGTCGCATAGCGGGGGAATTGCAGGAAGGCGTAATGAAAATCCGTATGGTTCCGATCAATCAGATTTTCAGCAGATTCCCGCGTGTTGTGCGTGATTTACAGCGCGATTTGAATAAAAAGATAGAGCTTGTTATAGAAGGTGAAGATACGGAGCTTGACAAATCCGTTGTAGAAGATTTGCTTGATCCTATTATGCACTGCGTAAGAAATTCCGTTGATCATGGAATCGAATCTCCTGCCGAACGCCTTAAATCAGGAAAATCGGAGACCGGGCGGGTGCTTTTGAAGGCTTCCAATGAAGGAAACCTTATTGTAATAGATATTTCTGATGACGGGGCAGGAATTGATGAGTCTCGTGTTCGTGATAAAGCTATAAAGAACGGACTTATTCATCCTGATAAAGTACTGACGGAACAGGAATCATTTCAGCTTATATTCTTGCCGGGATTTTCAACTTCTGAAAAAATTACGAATGTTTCCGGACGTGGCGTAGGTCTTGATGTCGTAAAAACCATGATAGACAAGTTGAATGGAACTGTTTCCGTTTCTTCCGTAAGGGGAAAGGGGACTACATTCAGTATAAAACTTCCTCTCACACTTGCGATTATACAAGGTCTTCTTGTCCGCGTAGGTAGAGAGGTTTATTCAATTCCTATTGCTTCCGTTGTAGAAAGTCAGCGTATAAAACTTTCCGAAATAAAAACTATAGACAGTTATGAAGTCTTAAATGTGCGCAATGAAGTTATAAGCGTCTTGAGACTTTCCCGTCTATTTAAGATTAAAGAAACACAGCAGGACGAATATTGCAATATTGTAATAGTAGGTTCCGGTGATAAAAAAGTCGGTGTAATGGTAGATTCTTTGGTGGGAGAAGAAGATGTCGTTATCAAACCTTTGCGCGACCAATTCACAAATTCTCCCGGAATTGCGGGCGCATCGATATTGGGCGACGGTTCTGTTTCGTTGATTATAGATGTAAGCCAGCTGCTGGATTTGAGCATGAAAGCAGGTGCTACATCTAAAAAAATCCTTGAAACAAAAGCGATTTAGAGAGGCTTATATGACTATAGAATCCATTTTAGTATCTGATGATGAAGCAATGAATTCTGTTGTTGCTGTTGCTGAAAAGACTGTTGATGACAGAGAACGTAATAGAGGCGATCAGACTACTATCGATTTTAAAATGGTAACATTTTCACTTTCCGGCAAAGATTATTCGATTGATATTATGAATGTCAAAGAAATTGCGAAAGCCGGTAATTTTACTTATGTTCCCAATACATTGCCGTTCGTTATCGGTGTATACAATTTACGCGGCGAAATTATTCCAATTCTTGATATGCGGTTGTTTTTTAACATCGCTCTTCCTGCTTCGTCTTCTTCAGAACTTGAAAATCTGCTTATTCTCAATGTTGATGATCAAACTTTTGGAATAGTAGTGGATAAAATTGACAAAGTTGTGGGTGTCAGAAAAAGTTCCGTTCAGCCTCCGCATCCGTTGTTCGGAGATATAAATGTAAAATACATCTCCGGCGTAGTGGAAAATAATAAGCGGCTTTATATTCTTCTTGATGTTGAAAGGATTTTCTCAAAGGAAACTCAAGAAGCTGTTGCTCATAGAGAAGAAATGCCTGCCGTCTCCCAGTCGGAAATACACATAGCACCTGCTGCGGAAGTTCCAAATGCTTCATCCCCAAAAACGGATGCAGCCGTGCCTGTTTCTAAAAAGGCGGCTGTTATAGACGATGAGAAGGATAAAAAAGCAGCCGCACTTGCACAAGACTACAAATTTCTGACGGAAGCATTGCGTAATCTTAAGAATTTTTTCGTTTCCGATGTAAATAGAGATTGGATTCAAAAACGTTTTGAAAATTGGTCGGCAGAACACACCGGAAAAAGTAATCAGCTTCAAAGTGAAAAAGATGCAGATGAATTTTTAAAACCGTTTTGGTCAAAATCTACAGGTAAATGGTGGACTTCCGAATATGCGGAAGCCGTCAAAAACGCATTGCCGGATAACCCTGCTAAACAGATTGTGGTATGGAATCCTGGCTGCGGCAACGGTATGGAAACTTACTGTCTTGCCTGCGTTCTTACGATGCGCTATCCAGGAACAAAAGTAAAGATTTATGCGCAGGATATTGACTTGCTAGGTGTTTCCAATGCGGCTCTTATTACCGTGCCTGAAAGTGAAGTCGGCGGATGGTTTTCTTCATTCTTGACAAAAACAGCATCCGGAAGTTATGCTTTTTCTAAACAGATAAAAGACAGTATAATGTTTGAATATCATGATTGTCGGCACGCAAATGCGCTTCCAATGACGGATATTGTCTTTACAAGAGATTTGCTTTCATTGTTTGATGAAGAATCGCTTAAGCTCGTTCTTACTGATTTTGATGAAAAGATTAAAGGTAACGGTATTATTATTGTCGGCGACAATGAAAAATTGCCGAATTCCAGCGGGTTCCTTGAATATACAGAAGATATGATTACAATATATAAAAAACAATAAGGAGTGAAAAATGAGAGTCGAGTATATTAATCCTTTTGTAGAAACTTCCTACAGAATTTTAAAGGAAGTGCTTGGCGGAAGCGATGTTAAAAGAGGCGCGCTTTATTTGAAATCAACGGCAATGCCTGTTATGGGAGTTGCAGCTCTGGTGGGGCTTGCCGGTGATGTTGAAGGTCGCGTTTTATTCGATATGACGCTTGAAACCGCTTTGAATGTTGCTTCAAAGATGAACGGTGAAGAGTTACCGGAATTCGATGATCTTGCAAAAGCGACAATAAGTGAGTTGGCAAACCTCATTACGGCGCAGGCAGTTACAAAGCTGCATGAGCTTAATTTTAAATTTGATCTCACACCGCCTGCTCTGTTTGTAGGACAGAAAATGGAAATCGCTGCACTCGGTGGCACTTCCGAAAGTGTAGAGGCACTTATTGTTCCTCTTATAACGGAATGCGGAAAAATTGAAGTTAATGTTGCAATTCGAGAACGAGCATAATAGGAGATAAGAATATGAAGACAAAACAGGATTTTCCGGTAATAAATGAACGGCCGCCGGAAGGATTAAAATCCGACGGAAATGCTTTCAAAGTTATGATTGTTGATGATTCGATGTTTGTTGCAAAACAATTAGGTCAGATTTTGACAAGCGAAGGCTATGAAGTTGTTGCGACAGCCGCTGATGGAAAAGAAGGTGTTGATAAATATAAAGAGCTTTCTCCCAATATTGATCTTGTTACAATGGACATAACTATGCCTAAGATGGACGGTCTTACCGCGCTTGAGCAGATTATGGCTTTTGATAAAAATGCAAGAGTTGTTATGGTTAGTGCTCTCGGAAAAGAAGAATTGGTAAAAAAATCGCTTCTTCTTGGAGCAAAAAATTATATCATAAAGCCGCTTGACAGACGAAAGGTTCTTGAACGCATTTCCGCTTGCTTGAAATAGACATTTGTATATTATAAAACTTAATAACAAATTACAGAGTGCTAAGGCTTTGTAATTTGTTTATTGCGTTGATGTAGGTACAAATTAATAGGTCAATTTTGAGTTTTCCAAAAATCGAAATGTCAACTCTGTTTTAATGCTATTTTCAAGACTTGTATTCGACATAATAATTTTTTTTGCTTTCTATGAATCCTCATAATAGGAGTACTGCTTTATTTAAGCAGTATTCCTATTTTTATACTGAAATAAGTTTTCAAGCGGCAGATGCTGTAATTTTCTGGGGACACGCCACTCGTGTGATTAGGGGACAGCGTGTTTGATGCGGCGGTGCTCGATGACGATGAGTTTTTTGCAGAAAATCCGGAGGATGCGCTGTGCCGCCGCGCGTATGAAAAATGCCGCCGCCTCCGAAAATCCGACGAAAAGACCGTAAACCGGCTTCTTGCCTGCGGATTTCCGTATAAGTTGGTAAAGCAAATTATGAAGGAGGCGGAAGACGGGGCTGCACTCCCGCCAGAGGGATTATATTCTCACCATTAAGAACAAATTTCTTTCAATTTGGTGGATTATATTATCAATCGCCTTTTTATCGCTTGATGAGCCCGGAAAAACACACGTGTATTTTTCATTGTAAAAATAATATTTCGGATGGGTGTTGCCGGCTATCTCCAAAAATCCTGCCTTTTTGAGCCTTTCTAGCGGTATTCTTTGGGTACTACGTAACATATTTTCAATCCGACTTAGTTTTTCGCCGGTTACGGATTTCTCCCAATAAAATTTCCTCTTTTCCAACAAGTTTGCAATTACGTCGCGCTTACGATTTGCTTCATCCTGCTTGTTGCCGGGCAAGTTTGCTTTTTCCTTTTCCAACATTTCGTATAACAGCGAATACAAATAATCTTGTATTTCATTGAGGAAGAGATTTTCTTCGGTACAGGGGATTTCCAAATATATGCAGCCGTTTGACTTTTCATTTTGCTTCCGAATCAGCATCGCTACCCATTCGTCATATTGGTTTTGCAAGCTCTCGCGTTTGGTCTTCAAAGAACTTATTTTTTCTTCCAGTGATTTTTTCGCATTTTGCAACTCTTGCCGTTCGTGTTCTAACTCGTCGACTTCTGCGCGTGTCTCTTGAGCGTCAGCTTCCGCTCGAGACTGAGGGCTGCTTACGAGAGGACTGGAAGAAATGTCTGCTTCAACGGCGGCGGTTGTATCTTTCAACTTGCTGTTTTTCGTTTCCAGCTCATTAATTCTTTTTACCTGCTCATTGATTGTCTGCGTAAGCTCAGCGTTTTTCTTTTCCAGTTCGTCCAGCCGATTAAAGGCTGCTTCAATTTGATTTTCATCCAGCCCCAGCTCCTTTAGAAGCAGCTTTGCTTTTTGCCGAATTAATAAATCTTCCTCGCGATGTTTGGCTACAAAGTCCGGCAGATATTCTTGTATGTTTGGCGCAAGAAAAATTTTATAATCAACAGCAGAGATAATTTGGTTTTTGAGTTCCTTGTATTGTTCTTCTGAATCATACGGAATATCATTCAGTGGTTGAGAGATGAAATCCGGATTGGGACTAAGCTCTCGTATACTAATACGCCCTGCTGCGGTTTCTATTTCGATTCTCGAATTGCTCCTATATACCAATGACATAGCATCTCGCCGCTCTTGAAGAACCTCTTTTATGCGCTCATCAAGTTTGCTGTTTGCTTCGGGATTATTTTTTATTTTTTTCATTATCGTGTGCAGTTCCGGATTATACTTTTTTAGATTTTCTTCATTCATCAAAGGAAAGATACCGTAACAACGCACAAATGCATCTACATTGATAAACCATAAATCTTCCTTAAACTTTTCTATCCATTCTTTTGGAAAGAAGAAGTTTCCGTCCTTATCCGCGCACAATTTGACCACCACAGGAAAATCCGGCTTGACAGGTCTTGCAATATCTTTTTTTTCGATAACTTGCCGATATACATCCGGCGTATCATCTATTATCCTGCTTTGAAAATAAATATTGGGAACCAGCTTTTTCTCTTTTACCAGCGCAAAAAATGTATGGCAAAATTGCAAAGTCGGAGCATCCGCTGTTTCCTTAAATAGGAGCGCATGAACGTTCTTTCTCCCGTCTTTCCATTCCTTGGGGTTTACCCCTTTGTCAAAAATAATCGTCAAGCCGCGTTTGC
>CAUUGI010000017.1:0-28916 GCA_963544675.1 uncultured Treponema sp. | reverse complement strand
TCTCCGTGTGCTCAAAAAATAGGATTTTTCTGCCGATAATAAGGCATGAAACTTTTTAGAAAAAAATATGCTGCGTTTTTTATCTCGTTATTTTTATCTTGTTTAATTCCGGTTTTTTCGGATACTTCATATATAGTAAAAAAAGGCGATACTTTATATTCGATAAGCAAAAAATACCAACTCACAGTTGCGGAATTAAGAACTGCAAATAATTTGACGGAAAATGATGTTCTAAAGGCGGGGCAAAAACTTGTCATTCCTGTTGCGGATATAAGCAATGCCGCAGCTCTGTCTTCATTATCTTCAAAAGATAAATCCTCTTATGCAGATAAAGACACCAAACTTTATGAAGTTCAGAAAGGCGATACTTTATATGGAATTGCGCGAAAATTTTCTATAAAGCTCCCGGAACTGCTGGCGTTAAATAATATTGATACCAATGCAACTATAAAAGCCGGTCAAAAGATAAAAGTTCCTGTTGACGGAAATACAGTTAAGAGCCCCTCTCAAAATACGGTTTATACCGATCCTAAGGAAAAAAACGATGTCGGAAAAATCTATACTGTAACTGTATGGCCGCTTGCTTCCCCCTTAGTGAAAAACATAAACGGAAAGGTCAGCGGAGTGGAGCTTACAGGCAAATCCAACGAACCTGTAAAAGCCGTGCATTCCGGTACTGTTATGTATACGGGATTGTATAGAGGTTTTGGTGAAGTTGTATTTATACAATCCAAGACAGGTCTTATATATTCTTATTCCGGATTGGGAAGTGTGAAAGTTACAAAAGGCGCGTATGTTACAGCAGGTGATGAAATCGGAAAAACCGGCAAGGGGACTGAATCTTCGATAAAATTTATGGTTTTCCAAAACGGAATGCCTGTAAATCCTGCAAAAGCACCGCGCGGATAGCTTAAAATTGCCCGTGAGCTTCAGCTTCGGAACAAGGTAGTTTGAAACGCGATGTTTTAAGTTATGCTGTTTTCAATGGATTAAAACTTCTCGGTCAATATGAGCGATAACGAACTTATCAAACAGGTTTCTTAAAAAGTGCTTTCACTTCTGCAAATATTTTTGCGGTGAATATGAAATTTGTGTGTTATAATTGTTGTTGAATCTTTTATTATCCGATTTAGTTTTAAGAGATTTTATAAATGTAATATTTTCTTAGTTTTGAGGTAAAAATATGTATAAGCCGATAAAAAAGTTATCCGTAATGCTTATAAATGCATTTGTATTGATTTTTTCCGTATTGTTTTCCATCCTTTTGGTCTTTCAAAATACAAGTAAATTTTACGTGATAATATGTTCTATCATTCCTGCCGTAATTTTCCTTGCAATGCTCGTTATAGGTGATGCTTCAAAAAATAAGATTGATGACTATCTGCGACTCAAAAATATTGAAACCGGCGATACAAAACTTATAGTAAATTTTATCGACAGACTGCGTTTTTGCTATACTTTCGACGATTTATACAAGGCTATTGCGGAAACGCTTGAACTGCAAGCAGATTGTTCCGTCTTATTTGTAGACAGAGAAAAAAATTATGTACTTTACAACAGTCCGGACAGATTATCTTCTTACTACACTACACGCGATAAAGTTTCGCAAAATTTTCCGTTAAGATGGAAAGACGGAATGTATTTTTTGGGAGATAACTTTGGAATTGTTTCTTCATATAAAAATGCGCGCGGATTTTTCTTGTGCAGCCACAAACAACATTTTTTTGTTTTTAACAGATATACCCGCCTGTTCGATTTGGATATTTACAGTAAACTTTACGAGGAATACGTACGTTTTTTGTCGCGTACAAAAATCATTGCAAATCTTTCGGAAATATCTTCTCTTACAAAAGAATGGGAACAGCTTGCTGCAACACAGATTTCATTTTTACCTCACAAGATGCCCGATATTCCTCACTTAAAAATTGCTTCCTATTATCGCCCGCTTGTAAATGTTTCCGGAGATTATTATTCGATTTTGCCAATCAGTAAGACAAAAACGCTGCTTATGCTCGGTGATGTTTCCGGTAAAGGTTTGCCTGCTGCCTTGATTATGGGACTTGTTATGAACACCGTAAAAATTAAAGAAAACAAAGAAGATCTTATCGGTTTGGTAAGCTCTATAGACAAGGCAATTAAGGGAATGCATTTGCAGGATAAATACACCGTTTTGTTTCTTGGAATTGTCGACACCGAAAAAATGCGCATTACTTATATAAATGCTTCTATGTCCGATCCAATAATCCTTTCTCGTTCTCCTGACGGTTATCGCATAAAGTCGCTTGCTTCGAATGCCAGTCTCGTCGGAATTATCGATATGGATGACGTAAGTGTTTCAGAGCACCGGCTTTTTAGAGGCGATACTATTCTTCTTGCTACGGACGGTGTTTCCGAAGTTATGGATGATGACGGCGTTGAACTTGGAGATACAGACTTGTTTAAGGAGACTTTGCAGACCGCCGCAGCAAAACAGCCTCAGCAGATGGTTGACGATATTGTAAGTCTTATTATGAAGTATAACGGCGATAAACGTCTCCATGACGATATTACTATGATGGTTGTAAAGGTAGGTTGATATGATTTTTTTGATACTGAATTTTATTCTTACTTTATTTTTTATTTTAGAAACTATTTATGTTGACACCATTGAAAACCGTTATGCAGACGGAACAAATCCTATCATATCAGATATCCTGCTCATAAGTATAACGGTAGGTTTATTTTCTCTTTTCTCATTAACGAACGATTTTGTAACGGCATCATTATTTACCACAATGATGAAAATTTGCTTTTTGCTTGAAGCCTGTATGCTCATAAATATTGCATTTTGTTTTCCCTACTATGCGTGGAAATATTCAAACGGACTTATAGTTGCAATTAAACTGATTTTTTACGGACTTGCGCTGTGGATTGTATTTTTTAAATTCGAGCAGATAAAAGCGGGGATATTTACCGGTATTGTTATTAAATCTGATTATTTATTCTCCGGAGCAGCGAGAGGTTATTTTCCGTGGACATGGGAAACCGTTTATAATTTTATATTCCGCTATATGCTTCCGGGATTTTTATGCTTGGTAATGCTCGCATATAATGAAATGCACGCTACGAAACTTGAAAAATACAAAGGTTATGTCTATTCACTTGCGCTTCTTTCCATGTGGCTTATGACCTACTTGTTAAAGCGCATTTCAGGAGTGTACGGCGGATACTCGCTCATGCATTTTACTGTTTATATTCCTTTGTTTGTCATAATCCCAGTCGGATCAAGGCTTGTTTCGGCTCCATCAGGCAAGCGGCAGGCGTCATTCTTACTCAAAATTTTTGCCCTTTACATAATACCGGCCGCGATGTTCGGAGTAATTTTTGTATTTTTGTATCAATTTGCAAAAGAGAATAAGTTTTTATTTTCAGTTGTCGCGGTTTTGGGAACGGGATTTGTATTGTGGCTTGTAACTACGATTTCCGAGAAAATCCGTAAGTCTAAGTTCGGACATTCTTCCGACTATGCTTCTGCATTTGAAAAAGATCTTGCTGCAGTTGACTATAACGGGGAAATGGATGAAATCGCAAATAATATGTTCAATATTTTTAATAAAAACACGGAATGTTCTTCAATGTCGGTTTATATAAACGGAGGAAACAGCACATTTGAACCTGCTTATTCTTCTGCCGGAGATAAAAAGAATCTTACGGGGCTGGATCGGCTGTTCGATTTTTTGCTTAATATCGATAAAAATGTTGTCATACATAGAGAACTTGAAAGTCTTCACGTTTTGTCTTCAATAAAAGATGATTTGGAAAAGTTTTTTATCGACACAAAATCCGATGCGCTGTTTATTTTTAACGAGGGTAGGGACGTTCACGGTTTTATCCTGCTCGGAATAAAAACAAATAAAGAACATTACAAAGAGTATGATTTAAAGGCGTTTACAAAACTTTATTCGTATTTCTTCGTTTTCGGTTATTATATGCGCAATATTTCCAATAAGGAAATCATCGGTACGGTTAATCGCGAACTCCGAATGTCATCGCAGATTATAACGTCAATTCAAGAAAATATTGATGTATTGAACAATCCTAAAATGGATGCGGGCTGTATTATGATTCCGGCGCATAATATCGGAGGCGAATTTGTTGATATGATACGCTTGAATGCAACACGACACCTTTTTGTTGTCGGTGATTTGAGCGGAAAAGGAATTGCTGCAAGTATGAGTATGGTCATTCTTAAAGCAATTATCCGTGCCTATCTTGCTGAAACTCATGATTTTAAAAAACTTGTCGTAAAGGTAAATTCGTTCATACGTAATAATCTTCAAAAAGGAACGATTTTTTCCGGAATGTTTGCAATCGTCGATTTTGAAAATGATACCATGTACTATATCAACTGTGGAATTCCTGCGGTGTTCCTTTATACACAAGCATATAACAATGTAATTGAGATTCAAGGCGGCGGACATTATCTGGGGTTTGTTTCGGATATTTCACCTTATATTAAGGTAAAACAGATTAAGCTCAACAAAAACGACATAATTCTTACGTGTACAAACGGAATTATTGAATCTCATTCGTTGCGCGGCGAAGAATACGGAAAAGACAGAATTCAGAGAAATATGGTTTCCAATTCTATGTATCCTGCACACCGAATGGCGCAATTTGTCTATGATGATTTGATGAAGTTTATGTCTCATGAAATGGAAGAGGATGTCAGTATTCTTGTTATGAAATACTTGGATGTCGACAGCGGTTCTGAGCAGGAAAGTGCACAACTGCCGGAGACATAATCGGAACTTTGGAGGATAAACTTATATGGAACAACTTGGTGTGGTAAAAAAAGACGGCTCTAATTATGTACTTTTTGAACTCAGCGGAGTTTTTAATGCGCTTACGGCAGTTAATGTTCAGACGGAAATATACGATTCGATTGTGAAAAATAATGTAGTACTCGATTTGGCAAAAGTAGTTGAGCTTGATGACGCTGCAATGGGAGTAATAATGGCGGCTCATAACGATACGGCAGAAACAGGAACGAAACTTTATTTGCTTTCGTTATCCAATGAGGCTGATAAAGAAATTATCCGAACGGGATTCAAAGAATTATTCAATATAATAAATTCCGTTACAGAGGTCGGTTGATGGCGCGCACGAGTATTATAATTGCCGCCTTTGTATGTTTTATATCTTTGGGTTGTAATAAAAACGCAAATAAGATTTCTTCCGCGCCCGCAGTTACTGAAACCATTGAACCGAATATTGTAAAATTCAAATACGTCTATTCCATGATGAGTCCTCGTTTTAAGTCGGAAGTCAAAATTGATGATGAGCAAATACTTGATTTTGTTGAGGAAATCGAAAATCTCATCGCAAACGATACTGACGATTTGCTTACATTCTGTTCTAAAGAAAAACTTCTTCCTCGTTCTTATGTGCCGCAGGATTTGGTAAAACTTTTGCCGGGGAAGACATATGTAATCAACCGTAATGATTTGAGTCTGCGCCGCCCTGCAGAAGCCGCTCTTTTTGCTATGTCAGAAGCTGCCTTAAAAGACGGCGTTACGCTTGCTGTGAGTTCTTCTTACCGATCGTATGATTATCAGGTGAATTTATATGGACGCAATGTTCAACAGCTTGGACAGGCGGCGGCGGATCGTGAGTCTGCAAAGCCAGGCGCAAGTCAGCATCAGTTGGGGCTTGTTGTGGATTTCGGAAGCGTTACCGATGCCTATGCAGTTACAAAACCCGGTAAATGGCTTTTAGAAAATGCCGAAAAATATGGTTGGTCGCTTTCATTTCCCGACGGGTATGAGGGTGTTACTGGTTATAGGTGGGAATGCTGGCATTATCGTTATGTAGGTAAAACCGCCTGTGTCGTTCAAAAAAAGTTTTTCAATAACGTGCAGCATTTTATGCTTGAATTCATCGATGCATGGAAAAGCGCAGAATGATTTTTGGTGCAGGTTGACTTTACGATAGCGGAATGTAATAATTCGCCGTAAAACTTCTAATATTGGGAAATATTATGCTTAAAAACACGGAAACATCGGCAAAAATGGTGCCGGCTTCAGGTACAAAAAAAGTTTCTACAGAAAATAAAACCAATGAGCGCAGAACGCTTACCGTATTCGGTGCGGAAACGGAATTTGACGGCGTCCTTGAATTTTCAGATGATCTTATAATTACCGGAAAATTTACCGGCAAAATAAATGCGACCGGAAATCTTGAAATTGAAAAAAATGCTGTATGTAAGGTGGAAAAGATAACTGCAAATACAATAATTATTTCAGGCACCGTAACGGGAGATATTGAAGCCGTTGACCGTGTAGAAATTTGTTCCGGCGGTTCTGTAACCGGCGATATTGCAGCATCCCGAATACGCATTGAAAATAATGTTGAATTTGAAGGCAAAATCACCATGTTGGATAGTATGCCGGATACAAATTTGTTTGCGGGAGCTTCAAAAGAGTTTAAGTCTGCGATGGTGTTGCGTTCCGATACAATCGAATAAAACCGTTCCGATTTTATGCTGCTGTTTTATACGGCAATTGCTAAGCTTACAAAACCAAAACACTGCCTGTTTTACAAAATCAATTTACAAAACAAAACGTATTTCTCCAACCGTTCATTGTGCCGCGTAAAAACATTTAATGAACATCAAACACATTTTTATTTAATTCAAATGAAGTTCTCAAACAGATTTAGCATATTTACCTAAAAAAAATACAATTATTTTTTAATATTTTTGCTTTTTTGACTTTAAGGCGGCTAATTAACAGTAAACCAAACCGACAAAAAGAGGTAGAAAATGAAAAGTTTGTTTGATGTTCATGGGAAAATCGGTCGCAGAGCTGCTGTTCGGTTTTCATCGAAAGTTGCTGCTTTGATTTTTGCGGCGGTAATTCCGTTCGTACTTTTTTCCTGCAAAAATGCCGCTGATGAAAGCGACTCTGAAGAAGTCAAAAAAGAAGTGAAATTCACACCGACAGTTTCCGTTCTTGACAGTAAACGTATAGAGCTCGTTTTTTCGCGTGAAGTTTCCGAAATCAACGAAATTCGCATTGCACCTGAAATTTCCATAAAAAATCCGGTAACGAATATCAACGGAACCGGAAAAGGTAAATGGATTGCAAAGTATGAGTTTGCAGAAGAATTAAAACCCGGAGAAGAATATTCTTTTTCCGGAACTGCGAAAAACAAAGCCGGTATATCAGGTGCATTTAAAATCAATTTTACGGGATTCAACAGTACTGAGCCGAAACTTGAAATTAAGGCACTTCAACCGATTTATGACGCTAAAAATAAAAAAAGCGAATACATAAAACTTCATGTGAATAACGGCGGAAATCTTTCCGGAATTGAAATTTACAGCGCAAGCGACAATAAAAAAGTTTTTGTCTTTCCTTCGATAGATGTGTCCGTCGGTGAAGATATTGTTGTCCACATGAGAAATAATATGAGCGGCTGTGTTGATGAACTCGAAAATGATTTTGAACTTTCCACCGCGCCGAATTCTTCTCCAACCGCGAGAGATTTGTGGGCAAAAAATAAAATTACCCGTCTGGGAGATGAATCTGATGTAATTACGGTGCGTAAATCTTCCGGCGGAGATATATTGGATGCGGTTTTGTATTCCGTCTCCGATGAAAGCGACTGGAGAAATGATGTTCTAAAACACGCGGCGGAAGCTGTCGCAACAGCCGGACTTTGGAAGCCGGATGCAAAGATTCAAAACGCAGCAGTTGTAGATAGAATTACAGTATCAAAAGCACTTGTAAAGAACGGTGCGGAAAATGAAAAAGCTTCATGGGCTGTATGTGCCATAAAATAATTCATTCCTCCCGGCACATGATTTAAAAAAGTAGGCAATAATTAAGGCTGTCCGGAATTTGCGTTTTCGGGCAGCCTGTTCGATTTAACACTATCGAAATATTCGAATCAGTCGGCGGACAAGTGAAGTTCAAAAGGAATTATTTTAAAAGTCCACTTTTCCGCCGACAGACGCATTGAGTGATATGCGGGAAACGCCGCCTGTTATAGTAAAATAAGAGCCGATAAGCGATAAGTTAAATGAAAAATATTGGTGCAATTTTAAGTCAGCGCGGTGCGACAATTCAAAACTTTTGCTTAAATTTTGCCCGCGCTGTTCAATTCTTATGTTCAAGCTGTCAGTTCTCGATAATGCGGCGTTTTGCAGCTTTTTTTTACGGTCTAACATTTCTGCAAGCGTTTTTAACGGACTCCGTTTTCCTGCGCGTTTCCACAAAAGCGTTTCTTCCGCAGCCCAATTTTTATCTGATGAAAAACTAAGTTCCGTGCCGGATTTAATAAAATCTGCCGAATCAAAATAAAATCCTGCCTGTCCGTAGCTTGAAATCGTATACAGCGCATTTTCCGGCGCAGATGCGGGAATACGCGCTTTTGCCGTCAAGGAAAATGTAAACTCATCGGTTCTATACCATTTGAACAACGAAAGTACGCTGTTTGAACCGAACACGTTTATAGCCGTGTTGACGGCATTCGCTTTGAGCTGGTAAATATCGTTTTTCTCGGCGGCAGCACGAATATCCCGCGATGCAGAAAACTCTGCTGCCGAAGGAATAAAAAAATCTTTTATATCGGTGAAAAGTCCCCGTCGCCACGTAAATGCATAATTTGTCGAATAATACAGACTGTCGGTATCAGTAGATTTTTTATTCTGCATTTTTGAAGGCAGATTTCCGTCAAAAAAATCATAGAACGGCGCAGATAAAAAATAATAATCGCGCTCGGAAAGCGATGTTTTCAAGTTTTTCCAATCTTCCTCGTAGTTTCCGCCTTGAACTGCACCTTTTACGCCTCCGCCTTCTTTTGTGTACTCAAACGAAAATGTATTTTTTTTCACCGCAAAAGGAATTGCAAATGTCATCCGCGCGGTATCCGAACGGCTTACAGTCGGAACAGCCTTATATTTTTCCTCCGCAATAAAGTTGTACGACGGCGCAATTGAAAAAAACGGCAACGTAAGCACAAGACCCATATCCGTGTGTGCAAGACGCTCAGACGCATCGCTCCAACCTTTGGAAAAAGATGCCTCCGATGAATCCGTAAACGCCGTAAAATAATCCCGTTCTCTGATATGGTTCGCCGTGTATTTTTGCGCACTCTTTTTCTGCTCATTTTTTGCTGCCGCGTTGATTTTAATCTGCGTCCCGCCTACAGTAAAAAGAGATGCCGCAGACGCAGCTGCATTTTGCCGCGCCGCCCATGCGTTTTCCTGTTCCGCAACAGTTCCGCCGATGTTCAAGGGAATTTTAAGCGTGTTCATATCGAGAGCCGCCGAAGTTGCCTTAAAAACCGATGGAGAGCTGCGGTCGAATGAAAAATGCTCTTCAAACGAAAAGATTTTTCCAAGCGGTGCGGCAGTTTTTATGCGGTGTCCGCCCGAAACAAAATAATTTTTTTGCGCGGAAGAAAAATCCGCATCCGCGCTCAATGCAATTTTTGCAATCGTAATACCTGCTTCCGCCGCGCTTGAAAGCGTTCCGTTGCGCCGCATTTCTTTTTCTGACGGCAAAACAGCTTGTCCCGTCAAAGTTGATTTAAAAAGCGCGTCCTCGATGATTACAAAATCATTCGCTTTAAGAATCGCACCCTTTTTGGAAAGCTCCGTACTCAATTTGTCTTGCAGTGAAAAATAAGGCGCGCTGCCGTCAAAGTAAAGTTCATCGATATAAAACGCGCCCGAATCGCTTATCGTAAATGAACTTGTCGTCGCATTCGCCGCCGTAAAACGGATTTTCATGCGCGACGGCGCATAATTCGTATTTATTTCGACTTCAGCATCCAGTTCTTCGCCGTCAATATATGCTTTGTCTTTCTGCAGGTTGACTGAAAAAGAATGCCATCCGCCTTCCTGCATTTTTTTCAAATGCTCCATTTTTATTAAAACTTTAACAGCTGTTTTTCCGTCGGCATGGAGAGACGGCGCATCCGAATCAAGGATGAAGATAAATGCTTCTTCAGCAGCATTAGGTTCCTTTCCGGGAAAGAACGAATGGTTTCCTTCTACCTTATACTTAAAATAGAAGTTTACCGTCTTGTATGAGGAAATATCCGTTTCTGCAAAGTGCGCCGCCGCCGTAACCGCCAAATCCGTAAATGCTGGCGATGAAGATTTTGTCTTCCACGAAATGCGCTGCACGTAATTATCCGATGAATTGAAGTCCACGCGGTCGGGTGCCGAATTATCGATTCTTGATTCCGCCTGCACAAAAAGCTGCGTACTTGAGTCGGTTTGCATCGAATCGGAAATCACCTCATAAGGACCTGCGTATATTGTGCCTGTTGACGAAGCGGCGGCGCGCACGATGAGCCGGATACCTTTTGCGCCTTGAATTTTTACTCGGTCTTTTTCTTCAAGCAGAATTTTGACTTCCTGCCAGTCTTTTTTTGTGCCGTTAATTATAAACTGCGTTTGACTTTGAGGCGTCGAGTTTGAAATCTTCCACGTAGGAATTTTTGCCGCGTATTCGTCTTCAATGCTGCCGTCCGCTTGAACGCCAATTTGAATGTAAACGTCGCCTGAAAAATTATCTGCCGTTTTTAGCGCAATATTAAATCCGCGTGCAGCAGACAAATCTTTTTCCGTCGGAATCGTTACTGCAGCCCAGTCGTTTGTCGCGCTGCAATTCCACTTCAACGGTATTGCATAGCCTGAGATGCTTGCGTCCGTTTCCGCAGCGGCTTCTTGAGTTTTATTCTGCGCCGCGTTTAGTGTCTCCGACGTTGAATAGTCCCGCGAGTTTATTGCAGGCGCATAGCCGCTTTTAATATATTTTGCGCTGTATTTTCCCAAATACGCGGTTTTAGCAGGATTATTTTCCATAGAGAGTGCACGGTATTTTCCGGCGGCGTTCTGAGTTTCCACAGAAGCTGCCGCCGCATTCGAAACATGCAAAAAATCATCTTTTGCATAGCGCAGACCTGCCGCCAACGCCGCATAACCGTGCAGGTCTTTTCCGCTTTGCGCGTATTTTATGCGCGAGCCGACCGGCCAGCTTACCGATGCGGCTAAATCTCCGCGTAAATTCGGTAAAAAATTGTAAAGAAAGGCAGTTTCCGCAGAAAGTCTGCCCGTATCGGAATCCGCGCTTTCTTCATCCCAAGTGATGTAGGTTTTGTCAAAACCTCCTGCCGACGGAACATTCACGGTGCCGCTTAATTTATCGTAGCTTGCGCCTGTGTCCTGCACTCCGTTTCGGTAGACGCGCACGGAATTTTCGGCGGCTTCCGTGCCGATGTCGTAGCGGCTCACAGGCGTGTACGTGCGCACAAGCAAAGCCGATTCGCATTCGGCATTGTGATTTAAATAGATTCCCGGATAAATTCCTGCAAGCGGATAACGTAATTCAGGCGCACTGAAATCGGTGGCGGAGGAGCTGTCTACAGAATCGTTATAGACATCGGCATAGCCTTGCTTTTCGGAAAAAAAATCATTTGCAACAAAACCGTCGGTTTCTTCCGAACTAAGTGCAGTGAATCCCTGTAGTTGACTGCCCGTATTTTTGAGCGCGACCGTTACGTCCGCAGTTGATGCAAGCCCCGTCTTGTAGCGGAATGCACATAAAAACGGAGAGAATCCTTCAGGCGACTGCACCAGAATCATGTTTTTTCCGTTTATAGTTACGTCCAAAGTGTAAGAAAGTTTTTCCAAGTCAATATCAACTGCAGATTGATTAAAATACTCTTGAGTTCTTCCTAAAAACGTTGAAGGATTTGCATAAGTTCCGAAATCGCTTGCAGAAATCGGCGCAGAGAATTCAAAAGCGACGGAAGGCAGTCTGCCGTTTTGCCTCTGTGCTCCGGCAGTTGACGAAAGCAATATCAATCGCCGCGCGGGTTCCGCTCTCCAGCTGTCCGCGTCGAGTTTTTTGTATTTACGCCCTTTTGTATCGATGTATGTTCCGTTTTTATCTTCGACATATATGCCGATAACGGAAGCTGTTTGCGCGGCGGTGTCGAGCGCATACATTCTTCCGCTAACGTAATCGGTAAGTTCTATATTTTTCTCCGAAACTGCGTTTTTCCCGTAAAATGTCGCGCTCCGGCTTTGTGTCATGTCGTAGCGGATTGCCGCATCCGCCCTCCATCTATTTGCAGGGTCTTGAAAATGTGCATATATGCCCGGTGCCTGATTTTTTCCACCGCCGATTCCCATATTAAATTCATCAATCGAATAAATATTCGGAAAAATTATTCCGCGATTTGCGATGCGCACATGACGCACGATTTCGTCTTCGTTTCCCTTATATCCTGCCGCAATCGTGTTTTTCGCAAAATTATCGGAAAACGCCGTCTCAAAGTACCATTTTTTATTCAATGTCAGCATGAAAAGCAAATCCGTTTCCTGCGTAAAAACCGGCGTAATCGGCGAAAAAACGGTTTGCGTTCCGCCTCCGAAATTTGCGTTAAATCCGCCGCTGAGCGCACCGAGCCAATAGCCGTTTGCAAGAAAATCGACTTCGCTGCTGCCCATATTGTAATTAAAAAGAGTTTCGGACTTTTCGACGGGTAGTGGTAAAAGCGCGGATTGTAAAGGATTTTTGATTGAGCCTGCTCCCGATTTTTGAGTTTCCGTTTCTTCGGCAAGAAGCTGTGCGCCGGAAAATGCAGACAACAATGCAAGAACTGCAAAAAGCACAAAAGATTTTAGATTTTTTGAAGGATTTATTAACCGCGCTTTTTTAATTTTTATTTCAGGATGTTTGGACTGCAATTTTAGTATTGCCTCTTCAACCGCCTGCTTTTTCTTTTCTCCGAAATCAAAAAGAGTTTCCTGTCCGCTTGCAGTTTCTTCGCTTTCAACGTTTTCTGCCGCAATTCCGAGCAGACGGATACCACGCTTATAATCGTATTTTTTTTCAAAAAGCGTTTTTACGCGCAAAAACATATCATCAGCAGATGTAACAAAATGTTCTGCGGTTTCGCTTACAGAAACGGTGGAAAAATCTTCATAGCGGATTTTTACTGCAAGGGTTCGGCTTCTTTCTTTTTTTTCAAGCAGGCGGAACATCAGAGTTTGACAAAGTTCCATAAGCGCGGTTTCCGCCGAATATTCGTCTTCAAGGTCGTAATCGTATGTTGTTTCCGCACTGACCGAATGAGTTTCCGGCGCAGTGCGTTCCGTTTCGATGCCGCGCACGGTGTTATAAAGGAACAAACCCATTGCATTACCGAACATTAGGCGTAAAAGTTCAAGCGGTTTTTCATGAACATCGCGCGGCGTATAAATTCCCGCAGACTTTAGCCTTTCAAGAGTTTTTACTCCGATTCCCCATATTTTTTTTAACGGAACGGAAAGCATAAAATCCTCTTCTTTGCCTAAAGGAATGCGATAAAATCCGTTCGGTTTGTCCATTTCGGATGCCATTTTTGCAAGGTAACGCGTAGAAGCAACTCCGGCAGAAACGGTTAAACCTGTTTCAGCCAATATCCGCTTTTTGATTTTTGCAGCTGTTTCTTCAGGCGTACCGAACAGAGCTTGAGTCCCTGTAATATCGATGCAGGCTTCATCGATTGAAATGCGGAAAACGTCCGGCGAAAAGTCTTCAAGAATCTGCATAATTTTATGCGAGACTTCTGCATAACGCTTTATCCGCGTCCGAGTGTAAATACCTTGAGGGCAAAGTTTAAACGCGCTCGCAACAGGCATTGCAGAATGCACTCCGAACGTGCGGGCTTCGTAAGATGCGGTCGAAACAACGCTTCTCCTGTCTTCAGGCAAACCTCCGACGATGACGGGTTTTCCTTTCCATTCGGGATGGTCGAGCTGTTCTACGGAAGCAAAAAACGCATCCATATCAAGATGAAGAAATATTTTTTCCGCAGAGCCGGAAGTCATTTTTTTCCGCCTGAAATCCGCGCAGGAATTTCTATGTTTTTATTATAAAAACGATAATGCCTTTTCCCCGTTTCTATAATGCTGTCATCAAAATAAAGTGCAGCTACAGTTATAACAGATTCTTTTTCCGGGTCGGCGATATAATTGAACGTCATATTTTCAGGCGGATACCGGGGCACCATAAAAGTGTCGATGCCCTTTATTTTATCTGAAAGATAAGAATTATCGGAGTAAAGAATCGAATTGCCGTCGGTTCCTTCTACAATTATTGAACATATTTCAGGAATTCCGCGCATACGAACTTTTACGGTACGGGAAACTTCTCCGAAATAGTCGGAATCGACGTACAGAACTTCAAGCCGGTTGTCTAATCCTTTTGCAATTATTTTTACGGATTCTTTTTCTTTGCGGTTATTTAATTCTCTCGTTACAAAATTACCGGCGAATATCAAAAAGAGCATAAACAAAAAAGAAGCACTTCCTGCCGCAATAATTCCGTTTTTAAGCAGATGGTTTTTATTAATGCCTGCTTTGCGCCATTTTTTATTCAGACGCGTAAAAATTTTAAGCCAAATAAATTCAAAGGGCATAAAAGCGAATGTAATCAGCATATTTGCGCCGATATTTCCGCTTAAAAACTTATTAGCTGCGGCAGGTTCAAAATATTTTATAATTTGAAGTACATACGGAATAAACGGCAGCATAAGCAGAATAAATATTATTAAAAGAGTTCTCGTTCGTCTTGCACGCCGCGAAGCGTAAATTATGATGTATTCTAAGGCGAAGATATAAAAAAGCGAAATATCCAATGCGCTGAACAAAAAAATATTTATTATTGAAGTAATTGTCAGCAAGTAGGAATACGCTTTTGATAAAAAAAGTCCTTGAATCTTAACGATGAATAAAAAAACAAATGAAATTATAAAAAAGGCAGCTGTAATTTTTAATGAAAGGCGCAAAAATAAGTGAATATTAAAAAGTTTGTAGAAAACGTAAGACCAGCCCTGTCCTATTGAAAGGGAAAGAAGCGTTACCAAAGCTGTAAGCGGAATTAAATACCATATATTTTTTACATCATGCAGTACGGCTTTTTTTAGCGGTTCTGCAAAAAAAGAAAACTCGCACAGTGCAAAAAGACTTATAAATAAAAGCAATGTGAATGCAGCAAGCGTAAACGATTCTGAAATAAAATAAGGCTTATTATTTATCTTGAAAGCAATAAAATGCGAATCCCGCTCATCGCTGCTCCAAGCTTTAAAATCAGTCATAAGACTGCTGAAAAAATCCAAAAACTTCGAATATTCACCGGAATTTATCTGCGATGAATTCAAATTTATTCCGGCAGCAGGAATTCCGGATTCTAAAAAAAGAGCCGTTCTTGTATCGTTTCTCAAAATATTTAATCTGTAAAGAGAATAAAGATTTCTGCCTTCCAGTTCATATTTTAATTTCGATTTGTAAAACGAATTTCCGCAAAGTTCTATGAGATTCATCGGGGAAACGTTTTTCCCTGCACAGGAAATAATAGAATTTTTATTTTCGCTAAATTTTACGGAAAAACAGCAATATCCGTCTTCTCCTCCATGTGTAAAAATAAAATTTTGCACGCCTTTTAATTGCGTAAAAGAGTCAAAATAAGAATAGTCTCCATAAGAAAATATAATCTTGATATTATGGGGAAGTTCAAGTGATTGAGTCATGCAGATTATGTCGGAAATCAGCTTTATATGCTTAATTGCATCATCAATAGAAAAAAATATACAAAGCTCTTTTATTTGTGAATCTTCGGAATCTTTTTGAGTATTTTTATTGCCTGCAGGAAAATTTACTATGATGTTATAAGGATAATTTTGATTATCATCCGCTGCAAGTGGTTCTTTTTCCGCGTATATATTCATGTAAGTCAATGAATCAAAAATAAATTTGCAGGAAGAATAACCGTTTACGGCTTGTGAGAAAACAGGGCGACAAAATATAAGAAGCTGTAATAATAGTATAAAAGTCCCAAAAATACTGTTTTTCTTCACGCGGATAGATTATAATATTAAGTGTTTACAATGCAAGTGCTGTTGATTATAATGAGCCGTATTTCGGTTATTGGAGAAAGGTTAAAAGGCTTTAATTAAAAATATATGCAACGCTTTTCAGTTTGAACTTTGTGTTGTAAATTTTTTATCTTGGAGAAAATATTTAATGTGTGCTTCCTGTAAAAAAATTATGCTTGAACTCCCGTTAAAAGTAATATTAACGGAAAACGGATGTTCGAATTTTATGAGCCATAAAAAAAGCCTTATACGTTTTAAACTTGCCGATAACATTGATGAATACGGCATTTCATTAAACAAGTTTTCTCCTCAGTCGATCCAAAGTATGTTGCTTTTGGATTACATTTCAAAAATAGAAATTTCTATGCCGGAATTTGTGTCTTCCCGGCAGGAAGTTATGGATTTGTCGAAGATAATAGTATATTCGCTTTTGTATAAACAATTCGACCGCGATATATATTCGGAAATGATAAAATGTGATTGCGTAAGAAAGCATAACCGCGCCAATCCTGCCCACCTTATAGATGAAAAAACTACAATGAGTGAAAAGCAATTGCGCGCAATCCTTGTAAATAAAGACGGAATAATCGGGCGAACTCGTAAAGAAATCCTTGAACCGATATGGCAGTCAATCCATGATAATAATGATTACTCAATGGAAGAAAAGAATATCTATATGCTTATGTCGGAAAAATTTATGAACAGAATGAGCTTGATGAACTGGTATATAATAACTCTGTTCAGCAAAGAAGAAAGTTTTGCGGAAATGCTTTCTACTATAAGAAATCTTATTGGGCGGTACATGGAAAAATCAAAAGTAGCCGAATATATTTCCGTTATGGTTATGGAACTTGCCTTAAACAGCGAAAATGCCAATATCCGCAAAGAAGCAAAAAGTATGTATCCTACAGTTGAGGATTTGAGCTTGCTTATAGTAGATCCGGATATACGCAAACATATTGTAAAAGAGTTGCAAAAAAAGCGCGTGCTTGTATCCGTTTCATGGAAGTTGGGCGGTGGATCAACATCAATCGGTAAGCAGGGAAGACTTCAAATTACCTTGTTTAACAAAGACGATGAATTCCAGGAAGTAAAAGAAAATATAGAAACGAAAATGTCCGCCGATACAAAAAAACGCACGTTAATTGATTTTTACAGAGAACTTCCGGACGGTCAGGAGGGGACTGATCTTGGACTTTACTATCTTTCTTATCTCGACGATGCTTGCAAAAAAGTAAACGTCAAGTTTGAATCTATTGTAAATCAATATGCTGCAAGCGGTCTTACAGTTATAAACTTGATTTTCAATTTCTAGTTATGGGGCGTTTTTTTTATATTAAACCGCTGTTTATTCTTGCGCTTTTTGTTTTTCTTTTTTCGTGCTCGGATTCCGATGTTAAAATTTCTTATGTAAAAGCGTTTACGATTCTGGATTATCGGGAACCGACTCAATCTCCGGAAATTCGACTTGCGGTTTTTGTAGAAACATCAAACGGTGTCAATAGAGCGGAGTCTGTAAAAATCCACAGCAGGGCTTCCGATTATGAATGGGTTTCCGATAAACTTATAAAAATCTCAAATTCCGATACGCAATGGGCTTCCTGCGTAAATTTTGTATGCCCCAATAACACACTGATTCCTGAAGGCAGCTACGAGCTCAACTTTATAGATGCACAAAATAAAGAAGAAAAGACTGCTTTTTCCATCTTTTATCCGGAAAACATCGAACTGAAAAATGCTTCGGTTTTGGAAGAATCCTTAAACAACAATTTTGTTGAATCTACGGCGGCATATGATAAAAACGGAGTTATGCTTAGTTATGAAAGCGGGCAGGACAAAAAGGATATGTCGGCTGTTTTTGAAGAAAACACCGATGTTGCGTACTGCCGACGCTGCCTTGAACTTACGCAGGGAACGGTATACTGCCTTATGCCTCCGGTGTATAGAGAAAAATAACCGGTTGCGGGATATATTTACGCTATGAAAATAGAAAACACAGGGAGTTTTAAGGAAAATATGGACAGCAATTTTTCGGAAGAAAAAAACGACAAAACTGCCGAGCAGAATGACGATGATCAATCTTTTAATCCGTTTTACAGAGTTATAAAAACTTATGTTTTGCGTGCAAGCAGAATGACTCAGGCGCAGGAGCGGGATTATCAAGATTTGTCTCCGGTGTGGTGCATTCCGTTTGCAAAATCAAAAATCAATTTTATAGACATATTCGGCAATACAAATCCAGTTATTGTTGAAATCGGATTCGGAATGGGTGCTGCGACAGCTGAAATTGCGGCTGCAAATCCTGATATAAATTATATCGGAATAGAAGTGCACCGTCCCGGCATAGGAAAGCTGCTCGGCGAAATACGTAAGAGAGATTTGAAAAATCTTTTTATAATCGAACACGATGCTCTTGAAGTTTTGGAATATATGTTTATCGATAATTCCGTAAACGGGTTCCACGTATTTTTCCCGGATCCTTGGCAGAAAAAGCGGCACAACAAGAGGCGGCTGATTCAGCGTCCGCATACGGATTTGCTGGTAAAAAAACTTGCGGCGGGAGCTTATCTTTATATGGTAACAGATTGGCAGCCGTATGCGGAAAGTGCGCTTGCAGAGCTTTCCGCAACGCCCGGACTTATCAACAAATATGACGGTTTTGCAGAAAAACAGAATTGGCGTCCTGAAACAAAATTTGAACGGCGCGGCATAAAAGAAGACCGCATAATAAATGAATTATATTTTATAAAAAATGAATGCACTTTTTGACATGGATTTGGAAAATAAAAATTCTTCCTTGATCCGCATAAAAGATCTTGAAAAGCTCATAACTCAATATCAAAAATCGTATTACAACGGTGAAGCTGAAATAACAGATGAAGAATTCGATCATCTTTGGGATGAATTGAAATCGCTGGATGCGGATAATCCTTTGCTGAAAAAAATCGGTGCGGATTCCGGCGCATTTGAAAAAGCCCGCCATATTATGCCTATGGGCAGTCAAGAGAAAGCTGCTGATCCGGAACAGTTTTTATCTTGGGCATCGCGGCATGATTATCCTGAGTATCTTGTTGAATTCAAATTGGACGGAGCGTCGCTTGAACTGCAATATTTACACGGAAAATTACTGCGGGCGGTTACGCGCGGCGACGGAACTGTCGGAGATGACATAACGGCGAATGCGAAAAAATTTTCAGGAGTGCTGCACAATCTTTCATCAGACGGAAGCGACATCGATTTTACCGGCGGAATTCGCGGCGAAGTTATAATGACGCATTACGTTTACAAAACAAAGTTTTCCGATAAAGCAAACTGCCGGAATGCCGCAAACGGACTTATGAAGCGGAAAGACGGCGAAGGTTCCGAAAATCTTACTTTAATCGTATACGATGCACTGTCTTCCGACGAAAAAAAATTTTTTTCGGATGAGGAAGGAAAACTTGAATGGCTCAAACAGCTGGGATTCAATACGGTTCCGCTGCATATATGCAAAAGCGCAGGAGAAGTCGTTGAATACCGCGCACACATCATGGAAATTCGAAATTCGCTTGACTACGATATAGACGGTCTTGTTGTAAAAGAACGTAATATAAATCTTGAAGATTTAAGCCGTACTCGCCCGGACAGGCAGATTGCATTTAAATTCAGTTTGGAAGAGGCAGTTTCCGTCTTGCGCTCCGTTGAATGGAGCAAAAGCGGAGGAACATATACTCCCGTTGCAATCTTTGATGAAGTTCCCTTGAACGGAACGATTGTTAAACGCGCAAGCCTTTCGAATCCGTCTGCAATGCGAAAATTGGGCGTAAAAATCGGCTGCAAGGTTGTCGTCGTAAAGCGTGGAGAAATTATTCCTAAAATCGAAAGTGCTTTCCATGAAAATGAAGCTGATGAAAGCGAAATTACATTTCCTGAAAAATGCGAAACTTGCGGCTCTGCCCTTATCGACGATGATACAAGACTTTTTTGCCCGAACAAAAATTGTCCGAAACGCATTTTACATCGGCTCTTAAAATGGGTTCAAACAGCAGATATACGGGATTTGGGAGAAACGCTCGTAATTTCTTTGTTTAATTCGGGGAAAGTAAAGCGCATATCCGACTTTTATAAACTTACGGAATCGGAGCTTACGCCTTTTTTCTTAAATGAAGAAAGCATGGCTCAGGAAAAAAAATCTCTCGGTGCGGAAAAAGTAATAAAATCAATAAATGCAAGACGAAACTTGACGCTTGCAGCTTTTATTGCCGGATTCGATATTGAAGGAATCGGTGAAACAAGCGTTGAAAAACTTGTTGAATCCGGATTCGATTCTCTTGAAAAACTGCTTTCAATGAAAGTCGAAGAAGCTGCCGCTGTTTACGGTTTTGCAGAAATTACAGCAAAAATTGCGGTTCAAGGACTTGCCGAAAACGCGGAAGAAATGCGCTTTTTAGCGGCAAATTTTATCACGCTGCAGGAAATATCGACAGGTTCGCTTTCCGGGAAATCATTTTGTTTTACAGGTGAACTTAATACGATAAAGCGTTCCGAAGCGCAGTCTCTAGTAAAATCACTTGGCGGAATATGCCGCACTTCCGTTACAAAAGATTTGACATACCTTGTAACCAACGACACTGCTTCCGGCTCTTCAAAAAATCAAAAGGCGGCAAAACTCGGTGTTACGGTAATAAATGAAAAAGAATTTCTTGCGATGGCAGGTAGATGAACGAAAAAAAATACACATTTACTTTTATAATTTTCAATGCTGCTTTTTCGCTTTTTATAATCTTTTTTATTGTAAATGTAATTCGATTTGCCGAGTGCTTTTCCGCTGCGGAAAATATTTTTCAAACGGACAGCCAAATAATGCGCATAAAACTCTATAATTCCGGCGATGAATCCGTAAGTGCTGTTGTTTCGATTTTAGATACTGACGGTTCCGACTGCGCGGTTATTGAACGTTCTTGGCACGGAACATTTCTTGCCGTCGATTTTATATGCGCTTCATTTTCAGGTAAATTTTTCTATTTTCCGAAACAGATTTACGGACTTCCAAATATTTCATCTTTAAATTCATCGAGAATTACAAGCGGGAGCCGAGGAACGTATCTTTTTCCGTACTACAACGAAAACTCGCTCTGTCTTTTAGCCGGAAAATCGTGTCCTTTTTCCGAAAAAAAAGCATTGCATAGGATTTCGTCATTTTCATTCAGTTCGGCAGCAGCTGCAGCGTCCGGCTTTATAAGCAAAGTAAGCGTGAATTTAGCAGGTCTTGAAAACGGAAAATACTACGGAATATTCACCGAAAACGGAAATCTTGTACTAAAAGAAGAGTAAGCGCATAAAATTTTATGAAAGGTCGAAATTTCGGCATTTAATTAACCTGCTCTTCAAAATAGGTTGCTTTTCTAATCTTTTATGATATCCAACCGCCGTCCCTGATATTTCGGAAGGAATTTTTTACTTGCGCCTGTTTCAAACTTTACGGTGATAACGACTTCGGCATTTTTGGCATCGCAGTTAATTATTTCACCGTAACCGTAATCGTCGTGGAAAACCCGTGTGCCGCGCGCCCATTTTTTTACAAGTTCGTCGCGCTCGCTGTCAAATTCCGGCATTCCTCCGCCTTGTCCGCGTAAAAAGCTCGGAATACGTCCTGCTGCCTTAAATGTATCGCCTGCTTCTGTTAAAAAACGGCTGGGCATCATTGGTTCCGTGCGCCCGAAAGAGCGGCGTTCAAGGCAGCTTGTGATAAAAAGTTCATCTTTGGCGCGCGTTATACCGACATAAAAAAGTCTGCGTTCTTCTTCAAGTTCTGCACCGTATTTGTCTGCGCGCGGGAAAATACCCTGTTCAAGTCCCGTGATGATAACGCGCGGAAACTCAAGTCCCTTTGTGTTGTGCAGGGTAATAAGCGTTACCGCATCCACATTGTCTGTTCCGGTATTTTCCGCAAGTGAACGGTCAAGTTCTATAGAATCTAAAAATTCAAGGAGTCCGTCACGCGTGCACGGATACACGAGTGCGGCATTCACGAGTTCGTTTATATTTGCCGCGCGGGAAGTACCGTCGATTTCATCCTGCCCCTGATGATACTCAAGCAAACCTGAATCTTCTGCCAGTTTTTTTACAAATACGCTGAGTTTTTCCTCTGTTTCCGATTCGGAATCATGCAGAGTTCCGTTGACATTTTTTATAAGCGCAGAAAATTCTTTTGCACCGTCGGCAGCTTTTTTGGGCAGCAGTTGAAAAGCATTTTCACAGGCTGTAAGAAAATCTTTTGCGGCAGCGTCTGCACCGTGAACAGAAGAAATCAACTTTTCCTGCGACTTTTCACCCACGCCTCGCGGAGGTTTGTTTACAATGCGCTGAAATGCAATTTCGTCTTTCGGATTGGCAATAAATGCAAGGTAAGCAAGACTGTCTTTTATTTCTTCGCGCTCGTAGAATTTCAGAGAGCCGACAACCGTATACGGAATCTTTCGGCGCAGAAATTCGGTTTCAAACGCAAGCGACTGTGCATTCGTTCTGTATAAAATCGCCCAATTCCCGTAAGGACAAGGATTTTCCGCATCGTTGTGAGACTGTTCTATGAGATTTGCCGCAAAAGCGGCTTCTTCATCTTGATTTTTCAAAAAGAACAGCTGCGGTATAGAACCGTCGCCACGCTCTGCAATAAGCGTTTTCCCAAGCCGCCCTTCGTTATGCTTTACAACAGCATCAGCCGCCGCAAGAATTCTTGCCGTCGAGCGGTAATTGCTTTCCAGCTTGATAATGTCCGTGCCGGGAAAAACTTTTGCAAAGTTCAATATATTTTGAACTTCCGCCCCTCGGAAACGATAAATTGATTGGTCGTCGTCGCCGACAACACACACGTAAGTACCGCTGTCTTCATCCAGCCCCGCAAGCATTTGCAAAAGTTTGAATTGAGCGATGTTTGAATCCTGATATTCATCCACCATGATGACGCGAAAGCGGCGGCGCATTTGTGCGCGAATTTGCGGATTTTTCTCCATCACTCGCACAGGGAGCATTATGAGGTCGCCGAAATCCGCGTTTCCGGTTGTGCGCAGTCGGTTTTGATAGGCGCGATAGGTTTGTGCGAAATTTTCATCCGTATCGATTTCCGAAAGGTCATCATCGGGAGAAAGGCAATAATCTTTTGCAAGTGCAATTTTATGCGCCGCGATACCTGCGTCCCGTTTTTTTATTGTAGGAAGTGCTTTTGTTACAAGAACAGCCGAATCATTGTCATCGTAAACCGTAAACGAAGGCGTAAGTCCTGCTTCATCGGCGTAGCGGCGCAAAAACCATGCACCGAAAGAGTGAAATGTTCGTATCTGCGCCCCTGCCGCGCGCGGCTCAAGGTTGACTGCACGTTCTTTCATCTCATTTGCCGCTTTTTTGGTGAACGTAACGGCGAGAATCTGCGACGGGTTTATGCCGCGCTCTTGAATCAAAAACGCGATTTTTGTTGTGATAACGCGTGTTTTACCGGAACCCGCACCTGCTAAAATCAAAAGCGGCGCGCCGGAATGTACTACAGCCTCGCATTGCTTGTCGTTTAATGAATCAAGATAATCCCGTACCATATTACGCGTTCTGCACCTCCGGAGCGAATATTAAATGCGATTGCGCCGCACCTTCATTCAGCGGAGAATCTCCAATAAATGCGCCGTTTAAGTCTACTTCGCCTGCCGCTTCTATTTTTACGCGGACAAAACGACCTGTCTTCATTGCTGCATTCTGCACAGTGTCGTCGCGGTCATAACGCACAACTACGGAGCCGTCAACATCAGGTGCTTGAAACCACGCTCTGCCTATTGCAAGCCCGCAGTTATCTTCATACGTCTCCGCGCTGTCTCCGTCTCCTATATCGATAATTTCTTCTATTAATATGTCGTATTCTTTGCCGATGTGAGATGCTAAATGTTGCCCTGTAATATCTGCTTGAACGGCAATTAACGCATCTGCACGCGCTTTTGCAGTTTTTGCGGCGACACGTTTTTTCATATCATACGCGGGTGTGTCTTCTTCCCGACTGTACGGAAAGCAGCCCGACCACGCGCTTTGGATCTCGCGCAAAAATTTTTGTGTTTCGAGCGCGTCTTCGTCAGTTTCACCCGGAAAACCGGTCAAAAAAGTTGTGCGGATAACTGCGTCCGGCAATGCTCTGCGTATATCCTGCACCAGCCGCACATATTCTGTAAACGAGCCTCTACGATTCATGGCGCGTATAATATTCGTACTGCCCGACTGAAACGGAATATCGAAATAGTGAAGAATACGGCGGTCGGCTTTTATTGCGTCAAGTATGTCGCGATTAAAGTGATCGGGGTGAATGTACAGGAGACGGAGGATAAAATTGCCGTCAAGTTCCGAAATATTTTTTAGCAGCAAGGAAAGCGCACTTTCAGTCTGTGTGCCGCAGTTGACACCGTTTTCATCTATTTTGGGAAGTGCAAAAGTCCCTGTGCCGAATACGTCGTCGCCTTCGCCCGTGCCGTAAGCTGCAAGGTCTTGCCCTATAAGATTGATTTCTCGAATGCCGCTCTGCACCAATTCTTTGATTTCTGCAACGATGTCGAATGCTTTGCGGCTGCGCAGCTCTCCGCGTATGAGCGGGATAGCACAAAATGAGCAGTGATTGGAGCAGCCTTCCGTGATTTTTACGAATGCGCTGCCACGAAACGAAAGCAGTGTCCGCCGCTCTCCGCAGCACACGCCTTTTTGCGGCGGAACAAGTACGGGACGCGCCCCCGACTGCATTGTCCGTATTACTTCGTCGATTTTCGATAAATCTCCGTTTCCGAAAATACCGTCAGCTTCCGGCATAGAATCTTTTAAGATTTCCGCGTAACGTTCGGCAAGGCAGCCGATCAAAAGAATTTTTGCTTTCGGGTATTGCCGACGTGCAAAAAACAGCGCGTCAATAGACTCTTTTTTTGCGCTTTCGATAAATCCGCATGAATTGATTATGATTAAGTCCGAATCGGCTGCATCAAAAACCTGCGTTAATCCGAGATTGTTCAGGCGGCTTATAATCAGCTCACCGTCGACTTGATTTTTTGCACAGCCGTGCTGGTCGATAAAAAAGCTAGTCAAGTTCGATAACCGCCAGTTTGTAGCGTCCGTCGGTGTCTTTTATCCATTTAATATCTTCAACAAGGACGTGCCCTGCTTTTCCGATTTCAAGGTCGTAATTCTTTGAATCCGCAATTATCGAAAACTTCACAGTATTGCTGTTGGACATCCAGAGACGGACTCCGTTATTTGCGGTCATTGTAACAAGTTCACCTGTCATAAAATATGATTCTGCCGGATCATGCCTGTCGATTTTATAGCGGAATTGACACGGACCTCGGAAACTTGCATTTATCGTGAACGGATAAGCTCTGTTATCGTCAAAAATAATATTTTGCTTATGTTTTGAATCTATTTCCGTAACGGAAGGAATATCGTTTTGATTCGAAAGTGCTGCGGTATAAGCTCCGCTTCTGCGAAAAATTCTAACTTCTGCACCTCGCGCCGCATCCGTATTCGAAATATCGGAAACATAGACGACAAAATCGGTTTTTCCATCTCCGTCAACATCCAGTTCGGATTCTTCGGCAAGCTCTGTATATAAAATCCCTATAGGAGAATCAATGCCGAGAGAAGAAAGGGTTTTACTCACCGTAAGAATAATACTGCCGTCTTTTGCAGGATAAATAAGTTTGTCGCCTTGATAAACTCTGCCTGTAAATACTTTATCCGTTATTTCATATTTTTTTGAAGCCGAAGTTTTATCCAACACGACATTTTCCGAAGCCGCAGGCTTAAAATGCCGCACGAACAAAATACCTCCCGCAACAAGTCCGCCGATAATAAGCAATACTCCGACGGCAATAAGAGGAATAAGGTATTTCGGTTTTTCATGTATGATAAGACCTTCCGGTATGGGTGATTCTTGGAGTTGTTTATTTTTGTAAAGCGTAAGAACGGTTTCCGGTTTTACACCGAGATATTCCGCATAATTTCGCATAAATCCCTGCATATACGCTTCGCCCGGAAAAGCGGAATTGTCTTCGTTTTCCAATCCTTCTAAAAATTGGCGGATAATTGAAGTTTCGCGTTCTATTGTTTCATAATCAAGATTTTTGTTTTCACGAGCTTTTCGTAAAATTTCTCCGTAACTTTCCATTGATTTTACTCACTGAACAAAAAATTATTGTAATTATTTGCAGATGACGGCGGATCGTATATAAAACGCTGATCCGAAATATCTTGATTAAGTTTGTAATCCGTAAAACTGAACAAGAATACTTCTCCGCGTGATGTTACCGCTTCAACTCTGCGTATAAGTTTTGTGTCTGCGCTTATTGCAAGTCTTATAAATCTGAATGCTTCCGAAGAATTTCGCCTGTTTAGAACAAGTTTTATGACTTTTTCTGAAGAACCTTCTTCAAGTGGAACAGGTTCTTGTCCGATTTCATAAGCGATTACATAATATCTGCTTAATAGTGAAAGGCCGTTTGGAGATGCAAGAGAAGCTCCTCCCGTTCCGCCTTTACCGGAATTTGCCGATTGCTGTAATACCGCTGCTGCTCCCGGAAGATAAACCGTAAGCATATCTCCGTTGAATACAATTACCTGGTCTTGCGGATTTGAAAAATCTATCCTAAGTAAATCCGGCCTTTTGAATGAAACCTTTCCCGCCATTTCGCGGCGGTCGGCGGAAATTTCAACGGAAGCTTCATAATCTTTTATGGTAGAATAATAATCTGAAACGGATTTAAAATATGCTCCGGCGGTTGTAATTCCTTGTGAATAAAAAATAGACGGAAACAGAATAATTACCGCCGACAAAATGAAAAGTTTTGCATTTTTAAGCATAATATCATTTTATTAAAGTTGCGGCGCACGGTCAATACCGGCTGTTTTTGTGTTGTTTATTCGTGCGGGTGGTTGTGATTCGTGAAGTTTAAATATGTCGAAATCGCAATGCTTGTTAAAAATAGTCTTTGCTGTTAAAATGCCGCATATGTCGAAAAATGTTAATTTAGGCGCGATTATGCGCCACTGTGCAAAAAAACAAGAATCCGCATTTTTAAACTTAAAGGACTTCTGTGATTATCTAAAAAAATATTCGGCACGGCATTTTGAAAACCATCCGGAGCTGGTGCAATATTTGGAAATTTCGGAAGCATCACTTCTTAAAGAGTTGGAAGATTACGCTGCAAGGCACGAAATTTATATATTGCATCAATTTAATTCTAAAGTCGTAATTATCGTTCTTACCTATTATTCTGCTTATTTTGCGGAAATATACAAAGAAATTATTGCAAAGATTACCGTTCCGTTTCCTGTTCCGCAAGATTTGCCTAAAAATATTCCGGCAGACGCAATTGAAAAGCATGATGCGACGGAACTGATTGAGCGTCTTAATGAAAAACAGGACACAAAATCGCCTTCTCTTTACTGTCTGATATTTCCGCGCGATGTACCGTCAATTCTATTTCCTGAAAGCGTTCCAATTCATATTTTGCTGAGTGCTGCTGTCTTTAAGATTAGAAATATGCTTCGGAAAGATGAATACCGAGATTATTTTCAAAAAAAACTGTGCATATCAAACCCGAACAAGGAGATTTCTGCCCGCTCGTTCTTCAAAAGTTTTTTGCAACAGCAGGATAAGCCTGAAGAACACTTTGAACTTGAAGGAGATGATTTTTATTATTGGAGTCAGCTTTGCTATTTTATACGGCAAGACTTTGAAAAAGTAAAAGACCGGACAGCGGAAGATACAAATATTTTGCAGGCAATTTCCATCACCGATGTTTGGTTAATGTCTATGCGTGAAAAAATTGCCAAAAACAAATACAAGGAAGAAGCATTTGCAGAACTTGAAAAGTCTCTTTCCCGCCCGCCGTATTTTTTTAATATGGAAGCAATTTTAAGAATGAAAGATTCTAAAGGTGTACTTTTATACGGTCAGTACAATGATGAAGAGCTTAAAGACTTCTTAAAAAAACTTACAACAGAAACGGTTGCCGACGAACTTCCTAAACTTTTGGTATTTAAAATTGAAGGCGGAGAAAGTTATTTTATATACAAAAACATGGTATTTCCTCTTATTGTGCGCCTTGCAAATGAAGCGCATGATGTAATCGAAAAGGATTTAATCGATAAATGGGTAAAAGCATTCCGGCGGTATGAGCGTTTACCGGAAATGAAAGATAACAAGGCTTTTGAAAAGGCATTAAAAACTGAAGTAGCGCAAAAATCACCTGCATTGCATTCTCTTCTAACTTCAAACTTTCTTATGATTTTGAATTATGAAGCGGATCATTCAAGCGACAGCTTTGCAATTTTTTCAGGAGGAAGACTTCTTTCTTATGCGCATCTGCTTATGCTGAACAATTCTTCCATTCTTGCCAGGACACGTCTTATGCTTCCGTTTTGGTATACAATGCCGGTTGTTTCGTGGTTTGCAAATTTATTTTTTAAGAAAAAAGAAAGCGACACAAGCGTCAACGTACTAAAAAATCTTTCTTCGGAAAATATTGCCGAAGACGGGACTTTAAGCGGCTCTCATAAGCCGGTAAGCAGGAAAGAGGTGATTGCAGCTGCGGCAAAAAAAATAAGCGAATCTTTGATTTCACCTGGTTCTACGCTTGACCGCGAACTTGATTCGTATTTAAAGCAATGGAATAAGATGATAACAAAAGAGGGGTATACACAGCTTACGGAAGATGTAAACACTCTTATTCGTGATTATATGCGTAAAGTGATAAAAACAATTTCCGCAACAACGTTTACTCAGGAGCGTGTGCAGAGTCTTGCGGAAACTTTATGCAAAACGCCGAATATGCAAAAAATTAACGGTGGAGATGCATTGTTTATGTACGTTCAACTTTACATACTCCGGCTTGTAAGTAATAAATAGCCCGAATGTCGAGTTTTGAAAAATTTCGCTGTGCTTTTGGCTATGTTCCGTCCGCTGCGCTCACTACCGAGTTTGCAATGCAAACTCGTCAGCC
>CAUUGI010000016.1:0-30411 GCA_963544675.1 uncultured Treponema sp. | reverse complement strand
CTCCGAGCGGAGGGTACACTACACTCCGAGCGGAGGGTACACTACACTCCGAGCGAGGTCTATCTGCCCACCCACTCGCTCGAGTGGCACCTGCACACCGAAGTTGTATAAACTTCTTAGGCTCAATTTCAAGCTTTTCCACAACTCGGAAACTTTCCAACTCTTTCCTGTTCCAATCAACAACCCCGACGCAGAGCGTCGGGGTATTAAACCGTCCGCACGAATAAAGATGATAGGCAAGATACTCGTAATGTTGTATTGAAGTTTCCACTCACGAACATGATGGAGTATACCTTACGCCCGTGATGGAGTATCTATCACGCCCGTGATGGAGTGTCTATCACGCCCGTGATGGAGTATCTATCACGCCCGTGATGGAATGTCTATCACGTTCGGGAGACGATGTCTCTTTCGTCTTTAATGATTCTTCCGCTTTTTTAATCTGCCTTTAATTTTTGAAAGCAAAGCAGGCGAGGTTCCGTCTGCGTGCCGTTTCGAGCTGAAGCTTGGTAGTGAAGCGCAGTGAGCGAAGAACACCGCCGAAAGCACGGCTCTATTTTACCGGTATTTTCAAAACTCGACATTCAACCTATAATTAAAACATGACTAATATTGATTTTTTAATTATCGGGGCAGGTTCGGCGGGACTGACTGCCGCAATGTATGCTGCCCGCTCGCGTATTTCTACTATTGTTATTGACAGTTCCGGCTCCGGCGGACAAGTTTTGCAGATTGCCGACCTTGAAAATTATCCCGGCATATTTCCGGCGATAAACGGATACGAAATTGCAGAAAAAATGCAAAAACAGGCGGAATATTTCGGGGCAAAAGTCATCCAAACGCAGGTGTCTTCAATAAAAAAAGAGGACGATTTATTTACAGTTGAGACGGAAAAGGAAACATATTGTGCCCGCGCAATATTGATTGCAACCGGTGCGGAACACCGAGCATTAGGCGCACCCGGCGAAAAAGAGTTAAGAGGCAGAGGTGTTTCATATTGCGCCGTGTGCGACGGACCGTTTTTCCGCAATAAAAAAATCGTCGTCGTAGGCGGAGGAGATTCTGCGTGTACGGAAGCACTTTTTCTTGCGGGGCTTGGTGAAAAAATTATTCTCGTTCACCGTCGTGATACATTGCGCGCGCAAAAAGTTAATATCGACAGAATAAATGCAAATGAAAAAATCAGTGTAGAATATGATTCTGCCGTAAAAGAAATAAAGGCGGGCGCAAACGGAGCTGTCGGTTCCGTAGTGCTTGAAAATATTAAAAGCGGCACTCAAAAAGAAATAGAAGCGAATGCGGTCTTTATTTTTGTCGGAATGAACCCGCGCACCGATTTAGTGAAAGACGTTCTTAAAGATGAAGCCGGTTATATCAAGACAGATGAACTTATGCAGACTTCGATTAAAGGAATTTTTGCAGCAGGAGATGTGCGCTCCAAGCCGCTTAGACAGATTATTACGGCGGCGAGCGACGGAGCTGTTGCTGCTTATGCCGCGGAAAAATACATAACTTCCCTTGAATACGGCAAAAAATGAAAAAATCCGCCGCTTTTTTCGGGCTGTTTTTCTGTGCGGCACTATTATCTGCCGCCAAAACGCCGCTTCCTGCAGGTGTTGATTTTTGGAGCCGCTATCCCAATGAAGAGCTTGCACGCACACTGACGGAGCGCATGACCGATACGGAGCTTCTTTCACAAATTCTGATGTTCGGGTGGGCGGGCGCAGAGCCGGAAGAAATTCTTTTTCAGTGGGTTGAACGCGGTCTTGGAAGCGTTAAAGTTTTCGGCTGGAATACGGAAGATTTAAAACTTGTTGCAAAATCCGTTTCCGCGCTGCAAAAACGCGCATCTCTCTGTCGATTTAAAATTCCACTGTTCGTCGCAACGGATCAGGAAGGCGGCTGGATTCGACACGTAAAAGGAGAAACTGCAAATACGCCCGGAAATATGGCGGTCGGAGCTTCCGGTTATCCTGCCGACGCATGGTACAGCGCATTTTACATAAGCCGCGAAATAAAAGCATTGGGAATCAACATGAATTTTGCTCCGACTGTCGATTTATTCACCAATCATGATTCAACTATTATAGGTACGCGCTCCTTTGGAGATAATCCGAAAAAGACAGGATTTCTCGGGAGTGCTTTTACGGCAGGGAGCATTGCGGCAGGCATTATTCCGACTGCAAAACATTTTCCGGGACACGGAGACACCGGTTTTGATTCTCATGTATTTCTTCCGAGCATCGACATTGATTTTGAAACTTTTGAAAACCGCGAGCTTGTCCCTTTTAAATATCTTATAAAAGAAAAAATACCTGCAATAATGTCGGGACATTTGAGTTTTCCTCAAATCGATAAAAGCGGTGCACCGGCATCTCTTTCAAAATATTTTTTGACGGATTTACTGCGGAATCAGCTTGGTTACGAAGGTTTGATAATTACCGATGACATGATGATGAACGGTGATACGATTTTTGCAGGTTCACTAAGCAATGCGTTCAAAATGGCGATTGAAGCGGGCAACGATATATTGATTTCATCGACCACCGCAAAATTGCACGAATCGCTGTGGACGAGTAATCTTGAGCTTATGTCGGAGAGTTCCGAATTCCGTACGCGTGTAAAAGATGCAGCGTTCCGTGTGATAAAGGCAAAACTGGATTATTTCAAAGGAGGCAATGCCGCTCCGCTTTATCCGGAGCCGAACAAGATTTCAGAATCCATCCCCGACCGCGATGGGCAAAAATTTTTCCTTGAGCAGGCTTGCCGCTCTGTAACCGTATCAAAACAGACTGCACTTCCGCTTAATGTGGATAAAGCCGGAAAAGTTCTTTTGGCAGGCGCGCTTCCTAAGTTTTTTGAAGAAGGTAAAAAGCGGTATAAAAACTGCGGCGAGTTTAGATACAGTTATGAACTTGGACCGAACGAAACGGAATGGATGAGCAAAAATATTACGAAAACCGCTGCGGCATACGATACAATCGTAATCTGCGTATCAAATGCAAGAAGCGCGGATATAGCAAACGCTCTTAAAGGAAGCGGCAAACGGGTAGTCGTGCTTTCGATTATGTCTCCTGTAAATGCTGAAAGCCTTGAATGGGCGGACGAAATTATTTTCGGTTACAGCTATTCGCCGTATACGTTTGCCGCAATGTTCGGTGCGCTTTGCGGAGAATATAAAGCTTCAGGGGCAAAACCGTTCAGCAGTACAGAATAATAACTTGAATGTCGATTTTTTAAATGCAACATTCAGCTTATTTGTGATGTTGCTTTAATCACGTCTGTTACATACGATATGTTTCATAATTCGGCGGCATGATAAAAAATCGACTCAAAAATATCGTTATTCCTCTTCATCGCAAGTTTTGCCTGCGATAAAACATCGTTGATTGGAGTAAATATGATTATTTCCGTAACATTTTCAAAACCTGCGCCGCAATGCGCCCAAGAATTCGGCAGAGATTACTTGCGCATAAAAATAAAAGCCGCCGGGAATGCTTCGGGCGAAACGTATTTAGCGGAATTTTTTACAAAAACTCAAGTTTTTCATGAAAAATTGACGGCAGCCGCGCTGGATTTATTTATTGAAAAACACGGCGGAAAAACTTTTAAAAATTGCGTTATCCGCACAGAAGATGAAGAAATAACAATTCTTGCAAACAAACGCGGAAAAATTACACGGCTTTCTAAAAAAATTATTCCTCAAAACAGTAGTAATGCCGGATATGCTGCCGTAAATACCGAAAAAAATAATCATGGAACAGCATTTTCCGCTGTAAAGAATATTATCGAAGATTCATGCAATATGCGGAGCGGTTTTGGCAATAACCGTACAAAAAATTATATTTTACAGGAAGGAGAACCAGTCCCGTTTCTTGTGCTTTTGGGAATTATGACTGCTGAAGGGAAAGTTATAGCTTCAAAATATGCGAAATTCAGGCAGATAAACAGATTTTTGGAATTTATAGACGATATATTACCGCGCATTCTTACAAAAATCGAAATTACAACTTCACGCCCTCTTAGAATTGCGGATTTCGGCTGCGGAAAATCTTATCTTACCTTTGCGGTTTATCATTTCCTGAAAAATATAAAAAAAATCAACACGGAAATAATCGGATTGGATTTAAAAAAAGATGTTATAGAATTCTGCACAAAAACCGCAAATCAACTCGGCTATGAAGGTTTGCATTTTGATACCGGAAATATTGAAAACTACAAGTATTCCGCCCGGCCGGATATTGTTATAACGCTTCATGCCTGCGACACTGCAACTGATTTTGCTCTTGAATACGCTGTGAAAAACTCATGCACGGCGATTTTAAGTGTGCCTTGCTGTCAGCATGAAATTAATGCACAGCTTGATAAAAATTCTGAGCGGAGCAAAAAAATAAATGCAGGAGCATCGGCAAAAGTTTTTGATTCGCTTTTGAAGTATGGAATAATAAAAGAACGTTTTGCGGCTCTTTTAACCGATGCGCTGCGCGCCCAATATCTTGAAAGTAAAGGATATTCAGTCCGGCTGCTTGAATTTATCGATATGGAACACACGCCGAAAAATATTTTAATTCGCGCCGTTAAAGGCAGCACGGATAATGCAAAACTTAACGAAGAGAGTTTAAAATCCGCCGCAGCCCTTACGGACGCGCTCTGCTTGGAGCCTGCGCTTAAACGCCTGCTAAAATTGTAAGCCGCGATATAAAATTCGATTTATAAGGTTCAATTTCGAGTTTTGCAAAAATTCAACATTCGTGCTATAAAACAAAATCTTCCAAGAAATCTGCAATTCCGTCATTGTCGTTAGTTTTTCGCGTAACAAATTTTGCTTTATCGCGAATCGCTTCAAGGCCGTTACACATTGCGACACCGTATTCGGTTTGAAGAATCATAGATTCGTCATTCATACTGTCTCCGAATGCCATTGTCTGTTCTTTGGGAATATTTAAATAATCCGCCAGCCATAAGATTGAAGAACCTTTGCCGCAGCCGTGAGCCATTACTTCGAGAAAATACGGCTTGCTGATAAAAACATCCGCCTTTCCGGCAAGGTTTTCTTTCAAAAATGGAAGAAATTCTGCAACCTTTTCCGGTGCAGCAGGAATAACCATCTTTGGGTGTCCGCTTTTTATGAAATCCTCAAAATTATCTTCGATTTGTAAGCGCAAACCGCACAATTTTGAATCTTTTTGTGTCCACTCATTATCGACGGAAGCATAAATAGTCGACGGATCGTAAACTTGTGCCGGAAGGCCGCGCTTTTTTGCTTCTTCAAATACGTAAAGAAGAATATCTCCCGAAACTTTTTTTGTATAGATCGGAAGCCTTTTATGAAGGTCGAAAATGCTTGCTCCGTTAGCCGCTATCAAATACCGTCCGTATTCTTTTCCTGCAATATCTAATGCGCGAATGAACGGCAGGATTGCGTTTTCCGCACGCCCGGAGCAAAGTACGATATAAATCCCGTTTTCGGCAGCTTTTCTTAGCGCGGCTACAGTTTTTGGAGTGATTTCAAGATCGTGATTTAAAAGAGTGTCATCTAAATCGAGAGCAATCAATTTTACATTAAGTTTGTGTTCCGGAAGTTTCATGTGCGTAAGTATATCGGCAGACAGTACGCAAGTCAAACGGGATTACAAACTGTATATTCAATATGAACGGCAACAAAGTTATCGCTCATATTGACGAGTTTTAAAATAATCGCATCAGAACCAAAAGTCTCCGAACATGCTTATTGAATGTTTTTGTTTCAACTGTTATATTATCGACGTGGACGATTGCCAATTGGTTTCCGTCCTTCGGCTACGTCTTTATGGCGTACAGTGCCGTCGTCGCCGGCGGGCTTTTGTATAAAAGTCCGCCGGCTTTTTTTATTACCGTTCATATTCTTCGTAAAAGCCGCAGAATTTAAACACTGTGGCAGAAATGATTTTAATACAACTTGCGTGTTTTTCCATAATGAGCTATATTGTCCGCAGGGACGGAGTCGTTTCGGACGTTTGCATGGGGGCTCGTTTCATCATGTTGCCGTCGATTTTTTATCTATGAAATAATAATCAAAAATAATCAGTCTAAAAATAATCACTCTAAAAAACTGCTAATCTAAGAATGCAACAAGGTGTTCATCATAAAGCGTCAGCGTTCTTGAGTAAGAACGGTTCCGGCGGGAATAGAATGCGTTACCCATGTATTACCGCCGATTGTACAGCCGCGTCCTATTACGGTTTCGCCGCCTAAAATTGTTGCTCCTGCGTAAATCGTAACATCGTCTTCAATGGTCGGATGACGTTTTTTATTCATCAATTCTTTTTTTACACTAAGAGCACCAAGCGTAACTCCTTGATAAATCTTTACATTGTTGCCGATTATTGTAGATTCACCTATGACTACGCCTGTTCCGTGATCTATAAAAAAAGATTCACCTATTTCCGCGCCCGGATTTATGTCGATTCCGGTTTTTCCGTGAACGTGTTCGGTCATTATGCGCGGTATTATCGGAACTCCGTTTTTATACAGAACATTCGCAATCCTATATACTAAAATTGCTTCAAGTCCTGGATAAGATAAAATTATATCTTCATTACTTTTTGCTGCAGGATCTCCTTTAAAGGCGGCGGCGGCATCAAGCATTATTTTCCGGCGGATTTCAGGCAGATTTTCTATAATTGTGATTGCTGTTTTTTCGGCGAGTTTAAAACATTTTGACTTTTCGGAATCGTTACATTCATTTTTTTTGTGTAAAACCGTATATACAAGAGCTTTTTGAATCTCTTTTGTAAGCACGCCGATTATGTGATTTACGCGCATTCCGGTGATATAACGAATATTATACGGCGTTACTTCTTCCGCCACTCTGAATCCTGGGAATACAAGACTCTGCAAATCTGTAAGAACGGCAATTACGTTTTGTCTGTTAGGGAAATTTTCCGATTCGCTCCGATTTATTCCGCCGTACCTGTCGTAAGAATCCAAAATTCCGTCAATCAGCATATCAATATTCATAAAATCCTCTGTTATTGGGCTTTCTAAAAAAACTACGGATTTTCGGAACTTCCCTGCAAGTCCTTTATGTATAACATCATCAAACTAAAAGCTTTAATCAGCATAGATAAATAAAGAAAAAATCTCCGTCTACTTATATTCTATTTATGTTCCTTTGTTTGATTAAATACAAATTCCAGCTTTTCGGAAATTGCATCGAACTGTTCCTGTGAAGCTATATGAAAGTCTTCGAGAACAACAGGTTCAGCCTGATAATAATCAACTTCATGGTCTTGATAGTGCGTAATAAAATCTGCGAGGCAGACTATCTCGCAAAGCATTTTTGAATCTTCGGGGGCAAGCTCCGGCGTATGATGATAGCGGATTACGGTTATAATGTTATCTGGAAAATTCCAACGCTGTGCAATTCTTGCGCCTATTTCTGCATGGTTTACGCCCGAAAGAATGTTCTCTATTAAAACAGGTGCAATATGGCGTTCTTCGCAGAGAGTTTTTATTTTTTCGAGGCATTCGGGATGAATCGACTCAAAAATTATTTTTCCCATATCATGCAACAATCCGCATATATAAGAGTCAGCAACAACAATTTTATATTTTGAACAAAAATTAAGCGCAAGATTATATGAATACAGAGCAACTTTATAAGCGTGAGTCCAAAGTGCTTCGCTGTTGCCGGATGTATTTGCAAAAGACTTTATTGTTCCAATTGTGTAAAGCATATTGCGGATTCCGCGGATGCCTACGAATTTTACCGCATCGGAAATACTACTGCACGGAGTATTAAGCGCAAATGCCGCAGAATTAACCTGTTTCAGCAATTCTCCTGTGAGGGCAACATCGTTGCTTATCTGCATTGCAATATCGGACATTTTAGAATCCGGATCGCTGAGCAAACGATTCAACTTTGCAATATTATCGGGAAATTGCGGTAACTCTTCTATTGTTTTTTCAAATTCTTCGGAAAGGGTATCAAGCGCGACATTTGTCTCTTTGCTGAGCGGCATGATAATTCTTGTAATTGTTTCACCGTTGCGGGCGATTGTTTGAAAATTTTCTTCCGTTACGCCGATTTTTTCAAGCATTAGGATTAAAATTACAAGTCCAAGTCCGGCTCCTTCCGTATCATCAAGAATTTGAGACATAGCATCCTCTACGGAAGTATACTGCTGCGCACGCGATAATTTGTCATGGATTCTGCGGTATTCAAAATAAGTAAGCTCGGAATTATTATGAACTTCAAGTTTTATATGCTGATTTTTCATTTGCAGCTCAAGCCGCACATAAAGTCCGTCCTGTTTTTGAAGTTTTAAATAATGATTTATGTTGTTTAACGTATCTTCTTTAAAGGTTTTCATTCCTTTTGCATAATCTTCTTCATTTGTAATATCAAGACCTTTTTCTTTAAAATAGATACGTTTAGTGTTGGCTTTTTTGGCATTCGTTATCAACTCATTTTGGCAATAAACAAGATAGGCAATCATGTGATTTTGACCGAGAGCTTTGAGGAATTCGGTAAGAACATCCTCCATGTAGACTTCCATATTGTGCGGTAAAGTGTAAGTGGTAATTGAAAGCGGTACTCCGGAACGGATTGCCAGTTTTATTTTTTCAATATCTACAGCCAGTTTATCGTCGGTATTTTGCTTAGCGTCCGGCATAACACCCTCCGTTATTAGATCTGTTCGATAACTTCATTATTGAACAGGTCTAATGTAAAAAAAATATTATAATTGAGAATAACATACCATACAGATTGCAAAAAATAAAGAGGCGAAGTTCGAATTGATAAAGACCTCGCCCATACACAATGAACGGTTTTTCAAAAATCGATTTTTACCTAGTAAAGCAAAGTTTTGGTAGTGATTGTTGATATATCAAATTCGCTCCGAAGCTGACGTTTCCGAGCAGGTTTATTTTTATTCTTCCGTGAAATTATGACCATTGCTGATTTTTCGTAAAATTGCTCTGTTGATATAATGAATCACTGAAAAGAAACTAATCATAACAATGTATGAGATTGCCAGTAATACGATCCCGACTTTTCTGCCTGATAGCGTAGAACCGTAAACCACCACACATAAAAACACTTGAATCCACATGACCATATAAAGCACTTGTTTTTTATCCAAGCCCAGATTAAGCAGTTTGTGATGAAGATGAAGTTTGTCAGGCTGCATAATCGGATAATGATCTCGCACTCGCCGCCATATAGCTGCAATAGTATCAAGCATGGGGAAAGATACAAGCACAAGCATTATCATAAATTTATTGTATTCCACATTTGTTGAAGAAGAAATAAGCGGAACGGAGGCAACCATAAACCCGAGAAATTGTGAGCCGCCGTCTCCCATAAATATTTTTGCAGGCGGCCAGTTGAATACTAAAAATCCTGCAATAGCGGCGGCAAGTATAAAACAAATTGCGGCACCTGCAATAAAACTTTGCGCCAATATAAATCCGAGTGTTACAAGTGCAGTTAAAGTCAATGAGCCGCAAAGACCGTCAAGACCGTCCATAAGATTGTACGCATTTACAATTCCTACAATCCAGAAAAATGTAAGCGCAATTCCTAAAGGCACGGGCAGAACAAAAGAAAAAATCTGCTTAAACCGTAAACCGCTGAATGCTACGATAGCCGCCGCTGCAAGCTGCACAAAAAGTTTGAAAAGCGCACGCATCTCTATTATATCGTCCAATAGACCAAACAAAAATATGAGCAGACCTGCAATTAAAATCGGTAAAAAATTGGGCAGAATGCTGATTTTCGCAAAGTGAAAATACAAAGTCGCACATACAATAAACGAAACAGCAATCGCAATTCCGCCGAGTCGCGGTATATTACCTGAATGTATTTTTCTTGCATTCACAGTATCGTAAATGCTGTAAACCTTGCACAGTTTTATTATTAAAGGAAGAAGCGCAACGGTCAACACAAATGCAAGTACGGTGAATAAAGCTATAATCTTCATATATATATATATATATGAAGATTATAATCATTGTCAATCTTTTTATGTCGAGATACTGTTTCAAACAGTTCTATTTGATAGAAGCTGATAATTCTTGTATAATAAGCCCGTTCGGAAATTGAAGTTTCAGAGTGAGTTTATTATTCTCAATATCATTCATAAAAATTTTGGAAGTTCATCCTTTCTTTGTAGAACGTTTTATAAATAGTGATATGGAAAACTTCCGTTTGTTTTCAGAGGAATTGTGTGTATTCTAGGGATATAAAAAAAGTACCAAAATCTATCGTTCATAATGGAAAAATAAATTTCGGTTCATATATTGGGGAGCCGCCAAAACTTGACATACGCGGCGTTCGTGCACCGTTTGCAGGAATTCCCTTGCCGGGACTTCTTTCGAGCTTTCGCATAAAAAGCAGAATTACCTACGTTTTTTCAGTTGACAAATATATCGGCATGGCGGATTTTTTTGACGACAAAATATTCGGACTTGCAGAAGTTATATTTTGGGACAGAGAAACCGGCAAAAAGTTAGCCTACCACAACTTCATGGGGCCTCGTCGGCGTTTTGTTCCAATCGATACAAAAGAATCGGCATGTACAAGTTTCGGTAAAACACGCTATGTGCGTATCGCTTGGAGCAGGCTCCGCAGCCGCATATCTCTTTCATTCATCGTAAAAGGTTATCCCTTCCGCCCTGCCGCAAAAGGGCTTTTTATATCGACTTTCAAAGATAATCCGAATGAACTTTTATTTGTAACTCCGGCTCCTACGGTACAACGATGCTCTGCGACATGGATTATCCCGCTTAAATTTTCCGGCGGAATAGCGACTGCAAAACACCGGCACTATATTAAAACCATACCGATGTCTAACGGGCTTGGAATGATGCTGATGAATCGAACTTATTTAAAGACGCATTCATCAAGTGAAATGATGTTTGGGCTTGTAAATCTTAACGGCAGGGACGTGGAATTCTATTTTTCCAATTCCGATTATGATCCGGTTGACGATGACACTTATAACGAAAATTTTTTATCTTGCGCCGGTGAAATCACGCCTATGCCGTCGGTTGTTATAACACATCCTTTCGGACTTGAAAAAAAATGGGTTGTACAAGACACTGAAAACATGGTTGACCTTACTTTTACGCCGATATCTTTAAATACAAGAACGCTGAATATAATCATAATGCGCAAAGCCTATACTACAATATTCGGGACTTTTGACGGAGTGCTTGTAACGAAAGACGGAGAAAAACTCGCGCTCAAAAACTGTCCCAGTATTGTAAGAAAAAATTTATTGCGACTTTAAAGAGGATTTATATGGGAGAAGATCAAAGACCTATAACGGCAGACTGGGCACCGGGAACGCTGGCAGAAACACGCAAAGCCATTGGAGACATAGATCCGGAAGAAGCAAAAGTGATGTCTAAAAAGCTTGGAGGACAGATAATGTATGAGCGTTCGGATACGGAGCAGTCTGCAGGAACAGTAAGAGGCAGCAGAGCCGGCAGAATCATAAGGCAGACTGCGCCCGGTCAACAAACGATGCAGCAATCGTCTTCACAGCAGACAGCCGGTTCGTCTTCACACAGAAACAGACGCAATCAAGATGAACTGCCGGTAATTTCACAAAAGTTCGCAGCACAGATTGACCGCCTTATGATATCGGACGAATATAAAATAAAACCGAATTACGGTTTGTTCAATTTTATAAAACGTTTCCGTAAAGACGGAACGGAGCAAATTCTTACGGAATTTTGTACATATACGTTAAAGCAGCACGTAGAAAATTTGCAGGCATTTATAACCGTGATAAAAACTATGATTCAAATTGCGCCTGCTTCGTATAAATCAAAAATCGCATCCGGAACTGAAGTTAAATTCAAATTCTTGAGAATGGTTGCCGGATGGCAAATGCAGACGATCAAACTTGCGCTGATAGAAATACAAGATACTCCGCAGCCGTATTTGGTTTCGGATTTAATTCCTTTTACACGCGCGATTTACCGTCTTCTTATACAAGTATACTATTACGGCGATAACAAGATTCCGCGCTTGATAAAAGAAATTTATTCGGATGAAGCAAAATATCCCGATTCTCCGCGCGAAAAACTTTCCGAGCTTGCAAAACAGGCAATCACTGACTGGCTTTACGTTCAAAACGAAATAATAAAACGTCATTATCCGCTGTTGATGCGTATGTGTTCCGCAGCCTACGAGGACTACCCTGATTTTTTTAAAGCGCGGGTTGCAGATATACTTAAATTTGTCGGATTGCATAAATACGATTTACTTTTGCCGGAAAAACCGAAAGAAGATGAGGCTGCCAAACAGTCCAAGCCTAAAATCAAAGAACCTGAAATAGGTGTGCGCGATAAAGTAGTTGATACGGGAATAATGCTTCTTGACCAGCTTTTCCCGCAGGCAGGATTCAAATCTCTTGAAAAGCATCCCGATTTGTATCCGTATTTTCAGCCCATGTATAAATTTGCCGACGGTTTTAATGTACTCAGCCCTGAAAATTCACTTCAAATAATTGTAGTGCTGGTTCGCATATTGGAAGATTGTTTTCAGGGCTGCCGCAACATAAAATTCACACAGCACAGCACGGATGGAAAAACGACCGGTTCGGATTCTATATTCGAAGTAATTGACGGCTGGATCTCATATAGGGAAACTGTTTTTGAAAAACTTTACTGCAAGCCGCTTAATGATCTTGTAAACCAGCTTTATTCTCAGACCGATTTTGATAAAACTCAATTCGGAAAAAAACTGATGACATCTTTATTATGGCAGACAAATTATCATTTTCTGCCGTACTTTAAGTTTGACCAACTGCTGCTTGAACATCCCGCAGATGAAAGCAAAGTTCCGCCACTCTTTAGACGCACGGACTTTACGCGGAAATTTCTTATGCAGGTCGTTTCTCAATGCGACAAAGCTGCAAAAACCAAAGGCAATGTTGAATCCCTTGCAAATCCGTGGGAGCATTACAAGTTCGACATTCCGAATGAAGTTTCCAAAAGACTGGACGTTTTCTTGGGTGCGCAAAATACAAGTGAAGACACAAATGCGAACAATGCAAACCTTTTGAAATATACTCTTTGCATAATATCCGTACTTGATTGGTGGATAAACAATCCTGAAAGCCCCGCATATTCTACGCCGCCGATGCATATTTTCAGAATCAATCAAGAAGACGGCAAGCCGGAGTTCTCCGTCCCTGAACGTACTGACCAAAATAAATTGTTTGCAGATTCCGTTCGGGCGGCATATCAAAAGTAATTGACTGCGGACAGATTACCCCCGATGCTATGCGTCGGGGGGATTATACTACAAGCGGAGAAGCCGACTAAAAGGGGAATATATTAGCCCAAATGTCGAGTTTTGAAAAAACTCGAAATTTTCCAACTCCAATAGAATAAAAGTTTTGAAATAAGCAGCGTTTGTGCGCAGGCGAGGCTCCGTCTGCGTGCCGTTTCGAGCTAAAAGCTCGACTGCGGCTAAGCGGACGTAACTTCTCCGAAAGCTCAGCAAAGTTTTCCAAAACTCGACATTCGCCCTACTTGCAAATGTTTTTACATCTTTTAGTTTTTTAAGTTTATTGAAAACTCTTAAAATAAAATCGCAGGTCTCTGCAAAAAGAGTTTCCGCGCTTATAATCCGATTCAAAAACTGCTGTAAAAGGATCACATAACGGACCTGCCGGACAAGCTGACGCAAGGAACCGCACATCATCAGCTTCTTTATCACAGCTTGATGCAAAAGCGGAAGCCGGAGCCAGCATTGTGCTGTTAGAAAGTTCTGTCTCCTCGTCGATTCCTGAAAAAAACGCGAGCAATTCCATAGCTTCTTTTTTCTCCGACAGGCAAAATCCCTGAATTACCGGAGCGATTATTCCGTGCCTTGTTTTTGCATCGAGAATCGGCATTCTGTCCATAGAAAATCCCTGTCCCAAAGTTGAACCGAGAGTACGGAAGTCCGAGAGAGATGCAAAAGCAACGGAAAACCTTGAATCCAAAGCGTAATTTTTGAAATCTTCGATTGCTGCTCCAAGCCATGCCGGATGAAGATATGCTTTTTTCTGAAAGTCAATAATAATGCCGAAAGCGTCTTTTACCGTTTTATCAGATGAAATCTTAACCTGTAAAAGATTTTCCATCGTGCTGTAGTTTTTAAGGGCATTCAAAAATTCCGTATATGCTTCTTGCCCAAAAACACTTTCCGTAAGCGTTCCTACAAAAGCCAAAAGTCTTAAATCATTACCGCCGGAAACAAACAGCGGAAACTCCGTTACATTTTTTGTCTTTTGCAGGTAAAGTTCAAATTCGGAAAAGTCAAACGCATAAGAGGCGGAGGCTTTCTGTTTTGCGCTGTTGTAATAGAAAATTCCGTAATGCTCTAAAAGAATCGGAAGCGCATTTTGTGTTTGCAGGAAATTTTCCGGCACAGTTTGAAGGATTGAAGAAGGAATTTCTTTTGCGAAAGCGGAGATTTCCATACCGAACTCGCCGTTGTATGAAAAAATTATATCCGCTCGTTTTGAAAGTTTTTGTATGTCCAAACCGTCTGAAGAAAGCGTTTTAAACACAGGCGGACGTTCGGTCTTCCGCAAAATTTGAGCGGAAATGCCATCACTGACGGAATTCGGAATGTTTACAAAGACAACATTCAGTCCGGAGCTTCTGTTTCTGGCAATGAACACAATCAAAATTATTAAAACGGTCAAGATAGAAATGGAAGAAAAGAACAAAGTTTTTACAATATTTTTTTTCATTACGATCTCCAAATAAAAGTTAACTAACCCCTCTATTAAGACACCCATCGCAATTATAACATTAATTTATAAATGTGCATATATTGAAATATTTTATATAGGTTGAATTTTGATTTTTGAAAAAGTCAAAATTGAACCGATTGATCAACGCCTCACCGCAGAGCGACGGGCTATTAAACCCTCCGCACGAATAAAGGCGGACAAATGTGTGTGCGAATTACATTGGGAAGTTTTGGAGAAAATAAATATTATTGCGCGGATAAAGTTGGTAGATACCGGTATCTACCAACTTTAGATACTCCTATCTATAAATAATAGATGCCGTTATCTATTATTTATAGATGCCGGTATCTAGTGTTTATAGATGCCGGTATCTACTGTTTATAGATGTCGGTATCTAGTGTTTATAGATGTCGGTATCTATTAGGTCGAATGTCGAGTCTTTGAAAAACTCGACATTTTCCAACTCTTTCCTGCACCAATAGAATGTAAAGTTTTGAAATGAACGCCATTTATGCGCAGGCGAGGTTCCGGCTGCGTGCCGTTTCGAGCGAAAAGCTCGACTGCGGCTAAGCGTGCGAGTTTGCGGTGCAAACTCGGTAGTGAGCGCAGCGGACGGAACATAGCCGAAAGCACAGCGAAATTTTTCAAAACTCGACATTGAGCTTTAATACAAAAAGCCGAGCGGAGTTTGCAGTTTCTCCCGCGTTGAGCATTGGCACCGATTTCGCTATTATTGCGTCATGAATATGGAAGCATTTATCTTGGGCTCGGGCGGAATGATGCCGCTTCCGTACCGTCATTTGACATCCGTGCTGCTCAGGCGCGACGGAGAACTTTTTTTGTTTGACGGAGGCGAAGGCACGCAGGTTTCGCTAAGGCGTCTCAATCTAAAATGGAAGAAAATAAATGCGATTTTCGTTTCACATACACATGCAGACCATGTTACGGGGCTTCCCGGGATTTTAATGCTTTCGGCGCAGGTTGAACGCTCCGAACCGCTGTACATTTACGGGCCTCCGAAAATCGCCGAATACATCGAAACGAGCCGCAAAGTTCTCGATATGTACATCAATTATCCGATTGTAGTAAAAGAAATCAGTGCGCCGTGCGTGGTGCATTCCGGGGACGGCTATTACGTCCGCGCTTTTCCGCTTGAACACACGAAAACCTGCGTCGGTTATACGCTTGAAGAACTCGACCGACCCGGAGAATTCAATCCCGAAAAAGCGCGCGCCTTGAACGTTCCCTGCGGCCCCCTGTGGTCGCAGCTGCAAAACGGTCAGCCGGTACATTCCGCAGACGGAAAAACCGTAACGCCGGAAGAAGTTTTGGGGCAGAAACGCAGCGGCAGAAAGTTCAGTTTTGTTACGGACACGCTCTACCTTCCGTCTATCGCGCGCGAAGTGATGGGTTCCGACCTTCTTATCTGCGAGGGAATGTTTGAAGACGAGCTTATCGCTCAAGCGCGCGAAAAAAAACACATGACGGCAAGCCAAGCGGCAACGATTGCGCGCGATTCGCATTCAAAGCGGATGTGCATGATTCACTACAGCCCGCGCTATACGGACAGGGATTTGCAAAAATTACTCGAACAGGCGCAGCGCATTTTTCCTGAAGCGGAACTTTCGCGCGACAGGATGAATATACAAATCCCTTACGAAGATTAACGGCGTTCCAATAGCATGATTGAATTGAGCGGTTTTTCAAAATCGTATGCGGGAAACCGTTTTGCCGTTTCCGACGTATCGCTTACGGCATCTGACGGAGAAATAACGGGCTTAATCGGTGTAAACGGCGCGGGGAAAACGACAATCATCAAAGCTGCCGCAGGACTGCATTTTGCAACAGAGGGTTCCGTTTCTGTCGATTCGAATGACGCGGCACTTGTCGGTGCGGATATTTTACGCCGTGCTGTCGGTTATGTTCCCGAGCAAAGCCGCTTTCCGAAAAATCTTACGGCAGCGGAATACCTTGATTTTACGGCACAATGTTTCGGGCTGTCGGGCGCAGCAAAAGAATCGGCAATCAGATTGACTGTAAAAGAGTGTTTTTTAAGCGGGCAGCTTTCTAAAAAAATCCAATCACTTTCCAAAGGATATCGCAGACGGCTTTCCTTTGCCGCCGCAATCGTCAATCGCCCGCAAAACATAATTTTGGATGAACCGTTTGAAGGTCTTGACCCCGAACAAATTATTCATTTTAGACGATTGATAAAAAAACTTTCCCCAAAATGCGCCGTTCTTCTTTCGACGCACATTATGAGCGAAGCGGAAGCATTGTGCTCAAAAATATACGTCGTTTCAGGCGGAAAAATCGCCGCGTCGGGAACGGCGCAAAACATCGCTTCATCTTACGGAACGCAAACTCTTGAAGAAGCGTTTTTGAAAATCACCGCAAACGCGCGGCAGACGGAGCGTATACGATGAAAAATAATTTTTCCGCCGCTCTCCGTTCAAGGCTTTATCGCGCCGCAATCAGTCCCGCCTTTTACATTTCCGCACTCATCTTGCATATTTTTTGTTCGGCGGAGTTTTTTCTCAAGGAAGGATTTTTTTCAGGCGGCGGTTTTCATACATTTTTTCTGTCCGTTCCCTACGTCTGCATTCTGCTTATTCCGTCGCTTACGCTTATAAGCGGCAAGGAAGACGACTTTTTTCCTTTATCGACGATACATCGAATTTTTGCAGACATTTTTTCCGTCGCAATTGAATTTTCTGCGATGTTTGTGCCGGCGGTGCTCAACATTGTATGGTGCGTACATCTTTTCGGCGATGTTCCTGTCGGCAAAATTGCAGTCGGCAGTGTAATAATCGTTTTATATGCGCTTTCCGCGTCGGCAATGTGCTCTGCGTTTAAGGAACTTACTCACTCTCAGGCGGAAACGTTTTTATCGGCGGCTGCATGTCTTGCGCTTATGAACGCCGTTCATGCACTTCCTCCGTCCGTTCCGTTTGTACAAAACTTAGGCTTTTACAGACATTTTTACAGCGCACTGCGGGGAATTATCGACACACGAGATATTTTCTTCTATCTGTCAGTCGTAATTCTGTTCGCCGCTCTTGCACTTTTTATTCATGAAAAGCGGTCGGGTCGAAAATTCAAAAAGATGACGATTCTGCTTGTCTCCGTCAGTCTTGTATTCGCCTTTCTTGATTCGGAAAAATATTTTGTGCGCGCGGACACAACCGGACGCCTTGCGCTTTCATCTTTTACGCGCTCCGTTTTACAAAACGCCGAATCCGCAATCTCTCTTACCTATTACCGGAGTGCAAAAGCCGCCCGCGTCTTTCCGCAGTTTCAAAGCGTCAGCGATTATCTTTTTGAGTTTACGGCGGATAAAAACGTTACGGCGAGCGTAAAAAACGCGGATAAATACACAAGCGTTTTGGAAAATTACGGAATCGAGCCGTACCGTTATGGGGCTGACGGTCAAAATCAATTCGGCTCTGCCGTCTATTCTGCAATCGTTATCGAGTACGGAGAAAAATGGGACGCCGTTCCGCTCGTTTTCGGTACTGAGGGACTGGAATACGAGCTTATCCGCCGGATTTTGCGCCTCATCACGAAAAAAGAGCGGGTCGTCAATCTTGTTTCCGGCAACGGAATGGATTTTTCTTACGGATATGCGCCTGTCATTCCGCATTTGAACGCCAAAGGTTTTGTTTGCAACGAAATAAAGCTTGAAGACGGCGGACTTTACGAGCGGCTTAAAGCAGGCGGAAATGTTGCGCTCGTTTTGGGCTCCGAGCGTATAGGAGAGGCGGAAGCGGCTGCGATTGAAGATTTCATTTTGGACGGCGGAAACGTTTTTTTTGCCGTAAATCCGTTCCGCGTTGACTTTGAAGACGGTTTCAAAATCACAAAACCTGTTTCGAATCCGCTCTTAGATGTTCTGGAATCTTATGGATTCGGTTTTTCCGAAAGTATAATTGCGGACGAGGAGTGCGCGCAGATTACGCTTTCCGACGGCAAAGGAGCGGCGCAAAGCATAAAATATCCGTTTTGGCTCAATATTGCGCCGCAAAAAAACGCTTCAAGCGGCATGACGCTCTTTTGGGTAAATGCGGTAAGTCCTTTGAACGAAAATATACGAGAACTTGCTGCGACGAGCGCACGTGCGCGCCTTATAGAAAATCGTACCGACGGAAACGGGAAAGAAAGTCTTTTTGAAACAAATCCGTTCGTTTTAAACGAAGAAATGCTCAAAACTTCAAGCGAAACCGCCGTGCACAAGACCGCATTCGAACTTGACGGCGCAGTCCGTACTTTTTACAGCGCAGCCGAACGCCGTAATGCGCGAATAATTTTAGTGCCGGATCCGTATTTTGTAAGCACGCGTGCGCTTTCGTTTATTGCCGACGCTTCCGCCTCTTACGGAAATTTTAATTTTTTGACGGAAGGGCTTTTGCGCCTCAACGGAGAAGACGAACTTGCCGCCCTGCACGAAAAATCCTTTGCCGTGCAGCAAAACGCATTTTACAAAACGCAGACGGAGGTGCAATTTTTCGCCGCGCGGAAAAAAACGCTTTTGCTCTCTTTCGTATTTATGCCGTTTTTGATAATTGCTGCATGGATTTGTTCCGCATTGCTTAGGCGGCGGCATATACGTCGTTTGTGCACGGCGTTTGACGCGGAGGAAAAACGATGAACTTAAAAAATGCGGTTCTTCCGATTGTATGCGCTGTTCTTGCGGCTCTTTATTTTTTGCACCCGCTCATTCAAGCCGCACGGAAAAATACCTTGCCCGTCAAAAGCGCAATAATAAATCCTGTCGAAAAAAACGATATTGTGCAAATTGCTTTAGAGGCGGCGGACGGAAGTAAAATCACGCTTGCAAAAATCGAAAATCTTTGGACGGGACATATTAACGGGCTGAACGCGGTTTTTCCGTGCGTAACTGTGCAGGTTGATTCCTTTATTGACGAATTGACGGCGATAAAAAAGACATACCGCATTCCGCGCACCTCAGGGGAAACTGTATTTTCGGAAAACAGCGCAGATTTTGTCATGTCATGGACGCTTTCAGGCGGAAAAACAAAGTCCGTGCACATCGGCGGAAGGGATTTTTCCGAGACGATGCGCTTTATCCAATCGGAAAACGGCGCGGTGAGCAAAATTGAAAGCGGATTTGATACTTATCTCGATACAAGCGCACGTTTTTGGTGCGATCCGTATATTATTCCGCGCCTATGGAAGAGCGGCAGCGCGGCGGCGGAAAATATTCAGCGCATTTCGTTTATTGCCGACGGCAAGCGAATTGTACTCAAAGCCGGAGCAAACGGTTTTGTGCCGCGCTTTGAGAGGCTTTCAGCTCTGCGGCACGGAGAATTGGTCGGTTCTTTACCGCCGCCTGCCGAAAATCCCGCTCTCCGCATCGAAGCGGAGTTTTCAAACGAGTTCATTTCCGTTCCAGTCTACCGCGCAGATGACGGCACATATCTTTTGCAGTACAACTTACGCGGAGGCTCGCTGCATTACTGCGCCGTAATAAGCGGGCAGACGTTCAATAGGCTTACAGAATAGATAAAAACTTTCCACAAATCCAATTGTTCATGATTCAATCTTTCCGAATGTCGTACACGCGTACGCATTGTGGTTATGTATGCTCTCATAATTTTCCGCTTCAACACAAAACCATTTAAACGGATAGTTCGGCGGAAAAGATTTGAGCGCAAGGGCAGTTTGACGCACAATATCTTCTACAAAACACGGATTGTCGTAGGCATATTCGGTAACGTATTTTTCATCAGGACGCTTTAAAACAGAATAAAGTCCCCCCGAAGCACAATTTTCTGCGGCCGTTATGAGCTCTTCTATCCAAAAGAATTCAGAATAAAGTGCTTTGATTTTTATTCTGCCCCTCTGATTGTGCGCACCGTAAGTGCTTATTGCTTTAGAGCAGGGGCAAACCGTTGTAACCGGCACTTCCACAGAAACAAAAAAACTCCCTGAATCCCTGTCGATTTTTCCTTCAAAAGTGCATCGGTAATTCATAATGCCTTTTGAGCCGCTTACGGGCGAGCGTTTTTCCATAAAAAACGGAAAACTAATCTTCCCGTATGCTTTTTCCGCCGCAAGACTTATGCGTATATCTTTAAGCATATTTTGAAAGCGTTCCATCGACATATCAGCGCAATAAGAATTAAAAACTTCAACAAAGCGGCTCATGTGAGTTCCTTTTCGATTTTGCGGAAGATTTACAAACAAATCTGCAAAAGCGACAGTCTGCTGCTTGCCGTTTAACTTGTCTAAAACCGTGATAGGATATTCAAGATTCTTTATGCCGACTTTTTCAAGCGGAACTGCGCGGTTATCTTCTTCATTTTGAATATCCGGCATTTCGTCGGAACAGATATCAGTCATTTTGTTGATTTTGCCGCAGTATTTTCCGCCGCTTCCAGAGTATTTGCCATAAGCATTGCGATAGTCATCGGACCGACGCCGCCCGGAACCGGCGTTATAAACGCAGCTTTTTCCTTTACATTTTCAAAATCCACATCGCCTGCAAGGCGGAATCCCGATTTTTTTGAAGCGTCGGGAATGCGGTTTACGCCTACATCAATAACGGCGGCACCTTCTTTTACCATATCCGCTGTTACAATATTTGCTCTGCCTGCCGCCGCAATAAGAATATCCGCCCGGCGGGTAATGTCGGCAATGTTTTTTGTCCCTGAATGACATATCGTTACGGTTGCGTTAAGGTCTTTCCGTGCAAGTAAAAGAGCCGCCGGCTTTCCGACGATATTTGACCGCCCGATTACCACTGCGGATTTTCCGTCCGTTTCAATATTCATCCTTTTCAATAAAACAATAATTCCGTGCGGCGTACAAGGCAAAAAACTTTTCTTTCCGATTACAAGATTTCCGACATTTACCGGATGGAATCCGTCAACATCTTTTGCAGGATCGATTGCAAGAATGATTTTTTCTTCGTCGATATGCTGAGGGAGCGGCAGCTGCACAAGAATCCCGTGTACGCTTTTATCCGCATTTAACTCTTGTATAAGCGAAATAAGTTCCTGCTCTGTTGTGCTTTCGGGAAGTCGGACGGAGCGGTCGTTCATTCCGACTTCGGCAAGTGCTTTTTGCTTCCCCGTAACGTAAGAAACGCTTGCAGGATTGCTGCCGACTAAAATTACCGCCAGACACGGAGTTATTCCCTTTGTTTTAAGTGCTTCCGTTTTTATTTTTATTTCTTCACGGATTGACTGTGCAATCGACTTTCCGTCTATGATTTGTGCTGCCATGTGCTGTTACCTTTTTTTTAGAATATTATTTTAATTGCTAAAAGACACTAAAAAATGTATAGTCAACATAAAATATTCAACGAAACGCAAAACAATTCACATAAAAATTGAAGTGCGAGACTTTGAAGCATGAATATACTTTGTTTTTTATTTAAATTCTATAATGACCTTGAGCGATACCGAAGTTATTGAGCAGGTCTAATTTTATTCTTGTTGAGGAAATATGAAAAAAAAATTACCGGCAGCGGCATTATTTATTTTAGTTTTTATGCCGTTTCTAAGCTTTGCGCAAAAATCAGAGGATAATGATGAACCTAACGGCATCGCCGAATATGAATACAAGGCGAACGGAGCCGGAGACCAATTCTTAAAAATTGCAATTATGCCCAACTTTCCGCTGAATTTCGGAGAGCAGCTTTACATAGGCGGGGCCGCACAGCTTGGTTATTACCGTTTTTTGAATAACTGGCTTGCAGTAGGCGGAGAACTTATGGCAGGTTACAATCCCACTCTTGGAAGCAACGTATTTACATTCGTTCCGGTTACATTCGGTGCAATGCTGCAGCCGTCCGTGTGGAGATTTGAATTTCCGTTTACGTTTACGGCAGGATTTGCGTTTGAAACCTGCCAAAACAAAAAATATTTTCCCGGCTTTGCATTAAAAGCCGAAACCGCCGCATTTTACAGATTTTCGGAAGGCTGGTCTTTCGGACTCGGTTCGGATTTCCTTTATTTGCCGGAATGGCACACAACTACCGAAAATGCAAAATCGGACTACGGACTTTTCCTCACAGCTTTCCTTGCAGTGAGATACCATTTCTAGGATAGGTTAAAGAACATGAAAAGACATATTGTAATTGCGGCGGTTTTTGTCGCATTCGTATTTACCGGATGTTACGATGCGGTTTTTCAAAGTATAAGAAATGAAATTCCGCTTGAAGAAGGAACCGTAAAGGGATTTATAAACTCTATAGTACGATTTAAGTCTGGAAGCGACGAATATCTCTTTTTACAAAACGGAAGAATAAGCTACAAACTTGCAAAGTCTTCTGCTCACGGTGAATGGAATGAAGCCGCAAATCAACCTGCAGGTGTTTCTTTCAACTTTTATTCATCGTCATTCAGCGGAACGCATTTTTTCGGGCTTGCCGCCGACACTCAATACGTTTATGCGCTCGGTTATGAGCCGGGACTTAATGACATAGGCGGACGCAATGTTCCTAAAGCGGTAAAACTTTACTGCTGTAAAACCGTAAACGGTGAATGGAAAGAAGTAACAAGCGTAAATCAAAAAATTGCAGAATATATTACTCATTTAAATTCTTCGTATTATATGACCGACGCAAGTATTCACTTATTTTGCACAAATTCTCCAAATCCTGCAAATCGAAAAGCATATATAAGGATTGGAGGCGGCGGAGCTTCTTCTGCAAAATGCAACACGAACTACGGAACGTACGGAAACGGCGGAATTATTCAACTGGACGGAACTAATGACGGAACATCTATTGCGGAAGGCGCTGACGGCACAGGGCATCAAGCACTTCCCGGCGACGGAGCAGGACTTTCAACGCTTTCCGCCTTGTACTACAACGGCAAAGTAAACTTTTTAGATTATCTTGCAGCAGGAACAAACGAAACCGCCTCTTCATCTTCGCCGGCAACTTACGTTTATTACGCTTCTTCGGAAACATTGTACAGTTTTGCAGTCGCCTCGCCGGGAACAAAAACATCTGCAAGTCTTTCAACATCTAAGGACATTATTTCTATGGCGGTAACAAGCGATTCCATTCTATTGGGAACAAACGGCAACGGAATTTTCCGTGTAACGCACAATACAGCAGGAAAACCCGCTTCTTCAACGTCCAGCTTCAGTACCAATGCGCAAAGCGTAATGTATTCTCCATATATCGTAAGAACGCTGTTCTGTGTAAGTCCTGATTTAAATGAAACCGCAACGACTCTTTACGCGTCGTTGCAATTCCGTTATACGGCTCAAAGTGCGAGTGCCGACTACGGAAATGTGGGGCTTTGGTCTTATTATCCGAATCGCGGCAACTGGAACAAAGAATAATGATTCGGCTTGTCGCGTTTTTAGGGAATTACGGCGCAAAGTACGAAAAAACGAAACATAATGCGGCATGGCTTTTTGCCGATTCCTTGAATTTCTTTTCTTCCGTAAATTGGTCTTCAAAATTTGAAGGCAATTATTGCACGATTGAAACACCGCGTCTTGCAGATTTTTTTTGCAAAGCTCATATTCTTCAAACGGAAGACGGCAATGCCGTAACGGTTTCAAGCAAAGCCGCCGATAAAATCTATTTTCTAAAGCCCGAAACTTATATGAACAATTCGGGACAAAGCATTATCGCGCTTGCAAATTATTATAAAATCAAACCGGAAGAAACTCTTATTGTACATGATGAACTTGAACTTCCGGCGGGAACATTGAGCTTAAAATGGTCGGGAGGCTTAGGCGGACATAACGGGCTGCGTTCGACAAAGGCGGTTTTCGGCACTGCGGATTTTTGGCGGCTGCGCTTCGGAATAGGCAGACCTTCCGAAGGGGTTGATATAGCCGATTATGTGCTTTCACCGTTTACGCAGGAAAATAAAATTCTGCTTGATAAAGCGTTTGATAAAGCCGCCGTTTTATTTGCAAAATTGCTGCTTTATCCCGACCCTGCAAAACTTTTACCGGAATGGAAAAAAGTAAGCGTGTAAGCGCATAAAACAATTCGAGCGGGGCGAGCAAGTCGCTCCGAGCGGGGCGAGCAAGTCGCTTCGAGCGAGGCGAGTAACACGTTTCGGGCAGGGCGGACAAGTAAGTTTGATTCGTGCGGAGGGTACATCACACTCCGAACGAGGTCTATCTACCCACCTGCTCGGGTGGGACATACTCACTCGCCCGAGTGGTACCCACCCACTCGCTCGAGTGGGAGATGCCCACCAACCTGAGTGGTACCTGCACACCGAAGCTTTATAAACTTCTTAGGTTCAATTTCGAGTTTTACCAAAACTGGAAATCTTCCAACTCTTTCCTGCTCCAATAAAATGTAAAGTTTTGCACTTTCAAAGTTCGACATACGAGCTAATAGATTGTTTCGCCTAAAAGCCGCGCGGCTAAAGCAACTGCAAGCACTGCAGTTTGATTTCTTATATCGAGAACCGGATTCACTTCTACAATTTCTGCGGATTTAACAAGATTTGTTGCGCACATTTCTTCCATAAGGAGCAGAGCTTCGCGATTTGTAAGACCTGCGGGCAGCGGAATACCTGTTCCGGGCGCGAACATCGGATCTAAAACGTCCATGTCAAAACTTACATGAACGATATCTGCGCGGCTTTTAAAAAATACTGCAACCTTTTTTATAATTGCCGCAAATCCTTGCCGCTCTATATCGCTCATTGAAAAAACGGTAACACCCGCCTTTTTCATAAGCTCGCGTTCGCCCTTATCCAAATCCCTTGTTCCTACAAAACATACATTTGCAGGGTCAACCTTTCGCTCGCTGTAATAGAGTTCCGTAAGCTCCTTTAATCCGTATCCGCAGGAAGCGGCAAGACATTCACCGTGAATGTTGCCGGACGGACTTGTTTCGGGCGTGTTAAAGTCCCCATGTGCATCAACATAAAGAACACCGAGCCGCTTATTATGCTTTGCGGCAAATGCGCCCATCCCGGCAAGCGTACCGAGCGCAATCGAATGGTCTCCGCCCAACGCCAGTGGAAAAACTCCGTTTTCCGCCGCATCTTCAACCTTTGCTGCAAGAGCAGTACAGGCTTCCTTTATGGGACTAAGATATTTTGCTTTGGGATTGCCTGCATCTTCGTATTCCTGCGGCGCGGTACGCACTGAAAGTTCATGTCGATGTGTTTTATGTCCCAGTGATTCAAGTCGTTCACGTATTCCTGCAAGTCTTATCGCTGACGGTCCCATGTCGGATCCGTGTCTGCTTGCACCGAAATCCAACGGCACTTCCAAAATATGAATATTCATGCGGCTATATTAAAAATATTGCAGATTCTAGGCAAGCAAGATGGAATTTATTTTCCGTCCACCCATGATTGACGAACGGGTAAACTTGGTTTCACAGCTTCAATTCGGTTTGCCATCTGCGGCAACCGGTGAAAATCGGTTTTGCGGATATAATTTGGTCTTCTGTTCGCTTCAACTTTGCGAGACACAAACTTGCGTAAAATGCGTTTCAGAGGAGTTCCTCTTAAAACAAAAAAGAATCATCGCCCTCGACAAAAATGTTTTTGAAATCTCAAAAAAAGTGCAAGGCGAACAACTCCATTCCGAAACTTTAAAAAAGGTGGGCAGCATAGTTTCCGACGTCAATTGCAATTCCGGACAGAAAAACTTTATTCCGGTAATTTATAAAGAACCGTACTCACAGACGAAAACGGAACACAGACCCTAATCAACAGTTACAGCGTCGCAAGCGGGGTGCTTGTAAGCGATTTGGTCAACATGGAAATGGATGGAAAACCGGACTTTGATGAACTTAAAAAGAATTTTGGATGATTGCCGTTCGGTTTCCGTCTAGTTTTTAGGCTTATCAATGGTAGGTGCGGCATAATGGCAGCCGGGAAAACGACTTTGAGCGGCTTTTCCGGCTGCCTGCAAACCGATTATATATTTCAAGTTATGTTTTCCCGCCTGCTGCCCATCTGCATACGTTTATTGCGTGTATCTTCAAGTATGGATGTCAATTTTGCGGTGTCGTCGGCTTCTATGGCATTTCTGATTTCATCAAGACGCAGCTTGAAGCGGTCGATGTGCGGCAGAAGCATTTCTTTGTTCAGTAAAAAAAGTTCCGTCCATAGAGGCGCGTTTATCATTGCGATTCGTGTAAGGTCTTCAAAACTGCCGCCGCCGAAAGCCGTAATTGATTCATCTTCCGCGCTTTCTACCAGTGCGCTTGCAATTATATGACACAGCTGAGAAGTAAAAGCGATTTTGTAATCGTGAATATCTATGGAAGTCTCCGTTATGCGCGAAAATCCCATTGCGGTGATAAGCGTTCTCATAAGTTTAAGATTTTCGGTTTTATTTTCGGGGCGCGGAATAAGAATATAATTGCGGTTTATAAAGAATTTTTCCGAAGAATTGGCATATCCTTCTTTTTCACCGCCCGCCATCGGATGACCGAGTATAAAATCTACATCGCCGCGCACTATATCTTTTGTATTCGTAAAAATATTTTTTACACCGCTTATGTCGGTTACAATCGCGCCGCTTTTAAATGCATCTTTATTTGCTTCTAAAAATTCAGCCGTTGAATGCGGGTAAAGGCAGATAAAAATTAAATCACACGCTTTAAGCATTTCCTGCAAACCGGAAGGAACGTATTCAGTGTCGATTATTCCTTCCGATTTTGCAGCTTTAAGATTTGCGGCGTTTTTGTCGCAGGCAAGAATCTTCCCTGTGCTGCCGTTCATACTCAAAATATTCCGGCGGATGCTTTTTGCAATCGCGCCGCCCATTATTCCAAGTCCCACTATTCCGTAAGTAAGATTTTTTAAGTCCATATTACATAGTACGCCCGTTTATTCGGGCAAGCTCCGGCAAAGTTTTCATAAGAGAATCGAACTCTTCAGGTCTAAGCGATTGCTCTCCGTCGCACAATGCTTTTTCCGGGTTATTATGAACTTCGATTATGAGTCCGTCCGCACCGACTGCAACAGCTGCTTTTGCAAGTGTAGGAACCATCCAGTTCATTCCGCACGCATGACTTGGGTCGATGATTACAGGAAGATGAGTAACTTTGTGCAGGTAAGGAACGATACTTATGTCAAGGCAGTTACGTGTGTAATTGTCGAAGGTGCGGATGCCGCGCTCGCATAAGATAACGTTTTCGTTGCCGCTTGCCATTATGTATTCGGCAGACATCAAAAATTCTTTTACCGTTGCAGACATCCCGCGTTTTAGGAGAATCGGCTTTTTGACTTTTCCCATTTCTTTTAGAAGGTCGAAATTTTGCATATTGCGTGCGCCTATTTGAATCATGTCGACATCATCAAAATATTTGAGCTGACGTATATCCATAAGTTCAGTTACGACGGGAAGTCCCGTTTCTTTTTTTGCATTTATAAGGAATTTAAGACCTTTTTCGCCCAGTCCTTGAAACGCATAAGGAGAAGTACGCGGCTTAAATGCTCCTCCGCGAAGATAGCGCGCACCGCTTGCTTTTACCGCTTTTGCAATTTCAAGAACCTGTTCTTCCGTTTCCACCGAACACGGACCTGCAATAACGCCTATAACTCCGTCTCCGAATGTACTTGCGTTCACGCCTTTTTGCCCGCCGCCGACTTCGATTACGGAATCATCCGGGTGAAATGAGCGGTTTGCAAGTTTGTACGGAGCCGAAACTCGTTGCACCGTCTCTACAAGCGGGTTTGCAAGAATCTGTTCGGGGTCGAGAGATGTGGTGTCTCCTACAAGTCCCAAAATCGTAACGTTTTCACCCTTTGAAAGATGTACCCCGAATCCGCGTTCTTTCCATCCGGAAATAAATTCGTTCATCTGAGCATCGCCGGTACCTTTTTTTAGCGTAACAATCATTTTTGCACCCCTTTTTATAATTCGGCAATAAAAAAAGGAACTCTTTGTGCAGAGTTCCCTGATTTAAGCCTATTTTAATAGAAAAACCGTTTTACAGTTATCTATTGCCCGTGAACTCTGCAAGGCTGCGGTAGAGAATGTAAAAATAATAGTAAAATACCGTTTTTGTGCCGGAAGAGCTACGAGTAAGAATATTTGTAAAACCGATTAAGTTTTTCATGGGGCGAATATAGAACAGGATAGGCAGAGTGTCAAGGTGGCGGAAGTAAAACGGTTTTTGAAAGATAGAGACCGCTTTAAGCCGCTAAGATTGCGCGACTGAAAACTCTGCGAGTTTGTGGAAGTGCAAATGTCTCTTATTGACGTATGCACATTCCTATCGGCAATGCAACAATTTCTAAAGTTGACACTTTGTTCACGTGTTGCATTTTAAAAAAACGTATTTTCAAGCCGGCTTTAAGCTCATAATGAATAGAGCCTTACCACAAGCCCATAACACGCTGCATTAAAAGACTTACGCAAGTTATTGCAAGCCAGCAAGCGGCTCCTAAAAATAAAGGTTTCCCGCCGGTTTTGACCAGCTTTACAATGTCGCTGTTTAATCCGACCGCCGCCATCGCCGCTACAATTAAAAACTTACTCATCGTTTTTAGCGGGTTGAATATCGCTCCGTCTACCCCGAATTTCAGTGCGATTGTCGTAATTAAGGATGCCGCAATAAAGTACAGAATAAAAAACGGAAATATCTTTTTGAAATCCACAGATTTGCCTGTACCGCCGTTTTTCTTTGCGGTGCGCGTTCGTATCAGTGCAAGCACAAAAGTAATAGGAATTATTGCAAGCGTCCGCGTGAGTTTTACTGTAACGGCTTTGTCCAATGTTCGGCTTCCAAGATTCCACATACTGTCCCATGTTGAAGCTGCGGCTGTAACGGAAGATGTATCGTTTACGGCGGTTCCTGCAAATATTCCGAACGCTTCTCCTGTCGTTGTGTCGAATCCTACAAGTTTTCCGAATATCGGAAAAATAACGGCAGCAAGTACATTAAAAAAGAATATAACCGAGATTGCCTGCGCAACTTCTTCGTCTCCTGCATCTATAACCGGTGCAGTTGCAGCCACTGCAGAGCCTCCGCATATTGACGAACCGACTCCTACGAGTGTGGAAATATTTGCAGGAATTTTAAGTGCCTTTTGCAAAATAAATGCGGTTAAAAGCGAAGCTGTAATCGTACACACGATGATTGGAAGTGATTGCCTGCCGGTTTTCAATATTACCGTGTAATCCAGTCCGAAGCCCAACAGAATAACAGCCCATTGAAGAACTTTTTTTGAAACGAATTTAATTCCGCTGTCGGCAGCTCCTTTATTTTTCCAAAATACCGTAATGAGCATTCCGCTTAAAATTGCAATAACAGGTCCGCCTATTATGGGAACGAGCTTTCCTAAAAACCATGAAGGTACCGCGATTGCAGCACAAATCACGATACCCGGCCAATTTTTTTTGATAAAATCCATGTTTGCCCTCGAAAGTAAATAATTTTATGTGAAAACATTATAACAATTCATAAATAGGTTCAATTTCGAGTTTGTAAAAAGTCGGAATTTTTTCAATGTTTTCCCATTTGGGGAGCATCCTTCTTCAAGACGGAATAAGTATTCCGCTTCGGACGAGAGAAAGTGCTTCCTTCACCCGAAAGACCTTACTTCCTTCGAGCGGAGGAACTTACTTCCTTCGCCCGAAGGAGCCGTGTTCGGTCTTTAAAAACTGAATATTTACAAATATAGCGATGGAATCTATCAAGTCTAAATACTAAGTGATATTTTCCGGCGTAATTTTTTCA
>CAUUGI010000015.1:0-30655 GCA_963544675.1 uncultured Treponema sp. | reverse complement strand
CGTCCGTCAATTTGCTGTCTTTTTCGACGGAGATTTTCTGCGGTGCGGTTCCGACTCCCTGTACATCGAACGTTACGATAAAAAGTTCTGTAGCCGGATTGATTTCAGTCCACGGCTGGGAATTATACCATTTTGCATACAGCGTCATGTCTTGGGTAACGATGTCGGTATCTTTATTCCACTTTGTTGTGCAGCTCAATTCTTTATACCATCCGCCGAAAAGTTTTCCGTCCGCAGTAAGATTCGGAAGCTGTGCGTCCGTCAACTTTGAGCCGTAATTTACGGAGATGCTATGCGGCTGTTTTCCTATTCCGTGAGTATCGTATGAGACGGTGTATAACGACGGGGAATCGGAACAACTTATAATCGCAAACAAAAATGCCGCAGTAAAAATAAATAAAGAGTGTTTTTTCATCGAGTACCACCTAAAATTATGTAAAAATCAGTCTACGGTCGGTCAAAATATTCGAGTCCGTTTGCAAATCGACCTGGTCAAAAAATAAGGGGCTGTCTCAAAAGCCGTTTACTTTTTTGACACCCCCGATATTCTCATCATAATATGACTATCCGTTATACGTCAACGAAAATAAAAATGCAGGAACACCAATATACCAAGTGATGAGGTGCTCCTGCATTTTTTATAGTTTTTCCGAATTGCTAGACTTTAAACTTTCCTACTTCGGAAACAAGATTTTGTATGCTGTGTTTGTTTGTAAGACTTATGCCGCTTACTTCGTTGACGGCTTTGCTTATCTGCTCTGCACCGGCAGCCATTTCGTTCATGCTGTTTGCGATTGCGTCAGACATTGTCCCGAGCCGTTTCATCTCATCTGCAACCAGATTGCTGTTAGCAAGCATCTCTTTTGAATTCTTTTCAACTTCATGAGTCATAGTTTCTATCTGTTTCATTGATTGCACAATTTGATCGCTTCCGTTGCTTTGTTCTCGCATTGCATCCATAATGTGCAGCTCTTGGCTTTGCGTTTTATCTGCCAGCTTGAAAATTGCATCAAAACGCCGCTCTGCCGACAACGCCGCATCATTCACTTTTGCAATCTTTTCTTTTAACTCTTTAAGAATTGCGGTAATATTTTTTCCTTGAGTTCCGGATTCTTCTGCAAGACTGCGAATTTCTCCTGCAACTACTGCAAAACCTTTACCGGCTTCGCCTGCATGAGCGGCTTCTATTGCGGCATTCATTGCAAGGAGATTGGTCTGCGCTGCGATGTTTTCTATTACCGCACTTGTGTCAAGAAGAACTTCGGAGCTTTCTGCAACCGATTTACTTAAATCTACGGTTTCCGCAATTATCTTTTTGCCCTCTCCCGTGGCATCATTTAATTCTTCAAGCGTATTTAAATTATTTTCTACAGTAGAAGCGACAGATTGAATGTTCGATACCATATAATTGACTGCTTTTGAAGAATTTTCGACATTCTTTGTCTGTACGGCGATATGCTTATCTACTTTTTCAATAGTTTCCGACATAACCTGCAAGGAAGAACCGACTGCAATAACACTTGAAGCATGGGTAAGCATTTGCTTTTTTACCCCTGCAATATTCGTGCTTATTTCGTAAACCGCGCTTGAAGTCTCCGACATATTACTTGCAAGTTCATCTCCAACGCTCTGCATTGTAATAGAGCTTTTTCCTACGGCTCTTATGGATTCCGCAATTTTTTCTATAGTTTGATTAAAATATTCAGAAAGTTCCGTTACTTCATCATTTCCGGTAAGCGGAAGCCGTACAGTTAAATCTCCTTCCCCTTGCGAAATATTTTTTAGAGCCAGAACAGTCGCATTTATCGGTTTTACAATTTTGCGAGCATTTAAATACACTACAATAACGGCAACAATAAGAATCAACGCGGCAAGTCCGTACATGGTATTTCGCAATGTTCCTATAATCCCTAAAAATTCATTAACCGGAGCGGAAAGAATAACACGCCAGCCCGTATATTCAATAATTCCGTAAGAGGCAATATTTTTTTCTCCTTTCCATGTAAAATATCCTGTTCCGGATTCTTTTGAATCAAGTGCTTTCTTTTCAAAAGTGGCGATACTGTCAAAGTCAAGATTTGTCTTTGATTTCTGAATACTGTTTTCCATAGATTTAACTGCTTCTAAATCATTATCGCCTATCGTATTTCCCGAAAGACCGATTACATAGCAATCGCCGGTTTCGCCGATCACAATATCGGAAATCATCTTGGAAAGCCCTTCGGCATATACGCGAGCATACAAAACCCCTATTATAGTTTTACTGTCATCATAGATAGGGGTTGAAATATATACATAGATTTCTTTGTCTGCACGAGACATCATAGGTTCGGTAATATAAGGTCTACCTTCCATGGCAGAAATAAAATAGTCTCTGTCGGAAACATTCAAATGATTGCCGTCCGTTATCCATGTACGTCCTAATCTATCGCAGATACCGAATGCATCTATTTCATTATAAAATTCTACTTCTTTGATTAGAGAAAGAGCTTTCTCTTCACATGACATATCATTTCTCATAATTGCTTCACGACGCGCAAGAGCTGTAATAGTACTGAAAAACGATAAAATACGTTCATTTATCAACTTTGCAGTATCGTCAGCCTTATCTTTAAGTTCCGTATTGACTTTTGAAATTATCGTTTTTTTTACGATAACCATCGCAGTTATTTGCAAAACAGAAATAGCAAATAAAATTAAAAGTCCGAAAACCAGAATAAGTCGTGTACGGATAGAAAAACGTGCTTTCATTCTTACCTCCCATAAAAAAGAATAAAAGTATAGAGAAAATACTTGAAACCAATCGGATTTAAATATTTTGCAGAGACAGATGGAAATCTGTTATATGATTTTTTATAGTATAATGTAGACAGATAAGAATGTGAGAGTTCAAAAATCATTATAGAATTCAATAAATATGAAGAATCATACATAAAATCGAAAATTTTAAACTCTCACCCAATCGTATTATTAATATAACATATAGTTATATTAACTATCTTGCGGATAATATTATTTTCCGCTGTCCGTGTCAATTATTTTGAATGATTTAACTGTATGGCATCCTTAAAAAGTTTAGACAGCATGAGTTTTATATAAACAGCTTGAACGAGAGTCGGAAGATTTTGTATACGTTTCTCCGATTTGATTTTTGTAACATCTTTTTAAAATTGTTATTATTTTAAATAAAATTCATGTTTCATTTAGGAGGCAAATAAATGAAGCTTTTTACCAAGCGTATTATCGGAAGTGCTGCTGCGGCAGTCTTGACATTTGCGCTTATTTCTTTTTCATGTGCAAGGGCGACTGTAAAAGGCAGCGCAGGAACAGCTTATGCGGAAACCTCAGCAATAAAAACCGATGCGTCGGATTTGAAAGTTGTTGAAGCACTGCAAAATTCATTCAGGTCTATAAGTTCCGCGCTTTTACCGGCTGTAGTTGAAGTTGACGTTACCGAAACAAAAACAATGAGTGCCGATCCGTTCGAAAATTTCAGATTCTTTTTCTTCGGCAATCCTAACCAAGGGAATAATGAAAATGACGGAGGGAAAAAACGCCAATATGAACAAAAAGGTCTTGGCTCCGGGGTGATTGTCAGACGAACCGGCAACACAATCTACGTTTTGACCAACAATCATGTTGCAGGGGACGCGACAAAAATCTCGATAAAGCTCAACGATGAGCGCGAGTTTGAAGGAAAATTGATCGGTGCGGATGAACGAATGGACATCGCTCTTGTTTCTTTTGAGTCAACGGATAAATCTATTCCCGTCGCCTCTCTTGGGGATTCTGACGCAGTGCAGACAGGAGACATCTGCTTGGCATTCGGTGCGCCGCTCGGCTACAGTCAGTCGGTAACACAGGGAATCGTAAGCGCGAAAGGGCGTTCCGGTAACGGGATAGGCAATATCAATGACTTTATTCAAACCGATGCGGCAATCAATCAGGGGAATTCAGGCGGTCCGCTTGTAAACATTTACGGCGAAGTTATCGGAATAAATACTTGGATTGCATCTCAATCAGGCGGTTCTCAAGGTTTGGGATTTGCGATTCCAATCAACAATATAAAAAATGCCATCGATTCTTTTATTTCGAAAGGCAAAGTGGTTTACGGCTGGTTGGGCGTGTCGCTTTTGGAAGCAAATAAAGAATATAAAGATGCGCTTGGTGTCGGACAGGAAACAGGTGCGCTCGCTTCTCAGCTTTTTATCGGCTCTCCTGCGCAAAAATCCGGAATGCAGCCGGGCGATTACATTATTTCGCTCAACGGAAACAAAGTGCGCGATGTGAACCAGCTTGTGCGCGAAGTCGGACGACTTGAAGCGGGCGTTACGGCAAACTTTGTTGTAATACGGGGCGGAAAGAAAGTTAATCTTTCCGTAAAGATTGAAGAGCGGTCGGAAAAAGTCTCTTCCGACGACGGAAAACTCTGGCCGGGATTTATCGCAGTGCCCATAACCGAGGAAATGCGTAAACAACTTGAGCTTGGCGCAAAAATTAAAGGTGTTGCCGTTACAAACGTAATGCAGAAAACGCCTGCGGCTTCACTGCGCTTGCAGAATAACGACATAATTACTGCCGTCAACGGAAAGCCTGTTTTAAATCTTTCAGAATTCTATTCCGCGCTTGCAGCTGCCGATAAATCGGTCAATTTCGACATCTACAGCAACGGCGGAACAATTACTACTGGTACATATAAGTTCTAGGCTTGTATTAAGTATTTCATTTCATATTTAGGCTGCTTCAGGAGAGTTTCCGGAGCGGCCTTTTTTAATCTAGACTCAATTATGGGGCAAAATAGAGCAAAACTCGGAGAGGAAAATGTGTCTGAAAGATTTGGATTATATCCACCGTCCGTAGAGATATGTACATCACGCTAATGATAGCAGGTCTATCACGGGCGTGATAGAGAGGCTCTCCCGTTCGTGATAGAGACTCCATCACGGGCGTGAGAGTATGTCTATCACGTTCGGGATAAGATGCTTATCCATATTGATATAGCCTTAATTTCGAGTTTTTCCGAAACTCGAAATTTTCCAACTTTTTCCTGCACCAATAGAATGTAAAGTTTTGAAATGAACGCCATTTATGCGCAGGCGAGGTTCCGGCTGCGTGCCGTTTCGAGCGAGGAGCTCGACTGCGGCTGACGAGTTTGCATTGCAAACTCGGTAGTGAGCGCAGCGGACGGAAAATAGCCGAAAGCACAGCAAAGTTTTCCAAAACTCGACATTCGGGCATATAAAAAACATGACCACCCGTTAAACGGGTGGTCATGTTTTTTAATACGGTTCACCGTCGGCTTTAGGCGCGACCGAATGTTTGCTGAACAAAACAAGTGCAATCAGCGTAACCGCATACGGGAAAATCTTCAGCCATATCGGCGGAATGACGCTGAGAGAAGGAATTACCTGTGAAACATTTGCGACAGTACGGGCAAAACCGAAGAAGAAAGTAGCCGCAAGAATACCGAGCGGTTTCCATTGTCCGAAAATCAATGCGGCGAGTGCCAAAAATCCGAGTCCGTCAACGCTTCCGTTGAATTCACCGGAATATGTTACAAGAATTACAGCTCCTCCCAGTCCTGCAAGCGCACCGCTCGCACATACGGCAAAGTACCGCATCTTATGAACATTTATACCGGCACTTGCAACTGCCGAAGGATGTTCTCCGCAGGCTCTAAGGCGCAGTCCGAAAGAAGTTTTGTACAATAAAAACCATGACAAAAACAGGATTAAAAGCACGAGCCAAGTGCTCCAATACGACTGCGCAAAAAACAGTTTTCCCAAAATCGGAATATTTACAAGACCGGGAATATCTTTGCGGATAATTCCGTAAGCGCGGATATTGCCCGAACCCAAAATCGAACGTGCCGCATAAACGGTAAGTGCCGTTGCAAGCATATTTATTGCGGTACCGCTTATTATCTGGTCGGCTTTAAGCGTTATTGAAGCAAAGGCATGAAGCAGTGAACACAAAATCCCTGCAGCTACGGCCGCAAGCAATCCGATTGGAATCAGAAGATTTAAAGGAAGTTTGTCCTGCAAAATATGTATTACCAAAGCTGCTGCAAAACATCCTACAAGCATAAGACCTTCAAGACCAAGGTTTACGACACCGCTGCGTTCGCTGTAAAGACCGCCCAAAGACGCAAGCAGCAGCGGAATTGTATATGCAATTACATAAGGAAAAATCAAAGTTAAAGTATGCCACATATATACCTCCGTTTAGTTTGCCGAGTTATCGGCAGCCGTTTTTGCAGCGCGCATATTTTTGATGAATTTATCGATTTTGCCCCAAAAGCGTTTCAGCAAAAGGCTCGTCGCAGTAAAATAAATTATGACCGCGATTATCGTGTCGGCAATCTCCGGCGGAACCGTTGTATTTGCGCTCATAAACCCCTTGCCTACGTGCAAAATTCCGAAGAAAAGTGCGCTTAAAGCAACTCCGAACGAATTTCCGGCACCCAAAAGCGCAACTGCAATTCCGTCAAAACCTTGTGAAGGCATAACACCAATCTGCATATTCAGTGAATATCCGGCATAATATGTAAGTCCTGCCAATCCGGACAAAGCTCCGGCAATCATCATGGAAAAAATTATATTTCTGTTGACTTTGATTCCCGCATATTCCGCCGCGCTCTTGTTGTATCCGGCAGCTTTTAATTCAAAGCCGAGAGTGGTTTTATCCAATACGATTTTTAAGAAAAATATTCCTGCAATCCCAAGAAATATTCCGTAATTTATATAATCACTCTTAAAAAGACTTGAAAGCCAATGCGCACGAAGCGTATTTATCTCCGCAATCGAGCGGCTTTCCGTCTCTATCAACTCGGCTTTTAAATTAAGTCTGACTGCATAATACACAATCCAATATGCAATCCAGTTCATCATAATAGAAGAAACTACTTCATGAACATTGAACAGTGCTTTTAAAAGTCCGGGAAAAAGCCCCCATACGGCTCCGCCGATTATCGCAACAAGGATAAGGACGATAAGCATAACAGGTCTCGGCAGCGGAATGCACAATGCAACATAAGTCGCGCATAATCCGCCGATAAGCATTTGCCCCGATGCGCCTATGTTGAAAAGTCCCGTCTTAAAAGCAAAACTTACGGAAAGCCCGACGAATAAAAGTATTGTAGCGGTTGCAAGCGTATTTCCGATACGCTCAATATTCATAAGTCCGCCGCGGAACAAATACGCAAAAGCCGTAAACGGATTGGTTCCAAGCATAAGGATAAAAATTGCGCCGGCAATAAGCCCAAGCAAAACCGCCGACAAACTGATTATAAGACTGCTTTCTGACAGCTTTAAGTTTTTTAAGTTTAAGCTTTTCAAATTGAGCTTAGTCATTCTTGCCTCCCATTCCAGCCATCATAAGACCGACTTCCTCCGCAGTTGTTTCTTCAGGTTTTACAATTCCGCTTAAAACACCTCTGTGCATGACGGCAATTCTGTCCGAAAGATTGAATATTTCATCAAGCTCAAAAGAGATAAGAAGAACTCCGCGTCCCGCATCGCGGTGCTTTACAATTTCTTTGTGAACGGCTTCGATTGCACCTACATCAAGTCCTCGTGTCGGATTTACGGCAATCAATAATTTCGGGTCAAGCGTAATTTCACGTCCCAAAATCGCTTTCTGCTGATTTCCTCCGCTCAATTCACCGGCTTTAGATTCAATTCCCTGCCCTGAACGCACATCAAAGGCTTCGGCAATTTTTTTTGCAAACGCGTTGATTTTATCGCGCAGTAAAAACCCGTGCTTTTGAAATGCTTTTGTATAATACGATTTTATTACAGTGTTTTCCGCAATCGAATATTGAAGGACAAGACCGTGCTTTTGCCTGTCTTCAGGGACGTGTCCCAAGCCCGCTTCAGAACGCTGCCTGATAGACATTTTGGTTATATCTTTTCCGTCCAAAATAACTTGTCCGGATTCCGTAGGCATAAGTCCTGCAAGCGCATAAACAAGCTCACTCTGACCGTTTCCGTCAACGCCTGCAATACCGACGATTTCACCTTCGTGAACGTCCAAAGAAAAATTATTTACCGCTGTAAGTTTTTTTTCTTTTAATACCGAAAGATTTTTTATATCAAGGACGGCTTTACCGGGCTTGCAAGGTTGTTTAGGAACTTTAAAATCGACAGGACGTCCGACCATTTTGGAAGCAAGTTCATTCTTTGTTGTCGATGCGACATCTACAACGTCAATAAGCTTTCCCTTGCGTATTATCGTACAGCGCGATGCGGAATCCATAATTTCCTGCAATTTATGCGTTATAAGGATGATTGCTTTACCTTCTTTTGCAAGATTACGCATAATTTGTATAAGTTCGTTTATTTCCTGCGGAGTCAAAACGGCGGTCGGTTCGTCAAAAATTAAAATATCCGCATCACGGTAAAGCATTTTTAAAATTTCAACGCGCTGCTGCATTCCGACCGTTATGTCGCTTATAATTGCAGTCGGAGAAATCGACAGACCGTATTTATCGCTCAAGGCTTTTATGCGCTTTTCCGCCGCCTTTTTACGCAAAATGAATCCGTCTTCCCGACCTAAAATAATATTTTCCGTTACCGTAAAATTGTGAATCAGCTTAAAATGCTGATGAACCATACCGATCCCCAATGCACTGGCATCGTTAGGATTGGTGATTCGAACTTTTTTTCCTTTTACAAATATTTCGCCTTCATCAGGATGAACCAAACCGAACAGAATACTCATTAAAGTAGACTTTCCCGCTCCGTTTTCTCCAAGAATAGCATGAATCTCCCCGCGCTTTACCTGCAAAGTTATTCCGTCGTTGGCAATAATGCCGGGAAACTCTTTGCGTATATTTTTCATTTCTATTACATAATCGCCGGATGCAGCCAAAATATACTCCTCATAAAATATTATTAAATTTCCTAAACAGCACAAAAAAAGTCCGAAACGATCCCGTCAATTATTGAGAAACGTTTCGGACTCAATCATTTTAATTTTTATTTAAATAATGAACCTTGTTCCGCGCTTACCATAATTTCACCGGATTTGATTTTCGCGGCAATTGAATCAACGGTTTTTTGAACATCTGCCGAAAGATTCGGATTGGATGCAGGTATTCCGACACCGTCTTCTTTTGCGCTCAAAAGCAAAGAACGTCCGCCGACAAAATTACCGTTTAATTCGTCTTTAATCATATCATAAGCGGCAGTTGCAAGATATTTCATTGCAGAAGTAAGGATTATAGATGAACCGTTAGGCATCAAACCTTCCGCATATTGGTCAACATCGCATCCTACAACCCATACTTTTTTACCGGCTTGAGTTCTTGTTTTAGCCTCATTGATAACACCTACGCCTACACCGCCTGCCGCCGCATGGATTACGTTTACACCTCTGTCATACATAGAAGCCGCAAGCTGCTGACCTGCAGCAATGTCGGAAAATCCGCCCTGATACAGGAAGTTATCTTTGTCCATTTTGATATTGGTGCCGAGATTTTCATTGGCGTATTTTATACCCTGCTGCCAGCCCCAGTTGAATTTTTGAACCGCAGGAATTTCCATTCCTCCGATAAAGCCGAAGCTGCCTTCTTTTATCTGGAGAGCAGCCGCAACACCTGCAAGGAATGCGGATTCGTTTTCAAGGAAGCTGATTCCGATTGTGTTTGGACCGTTCTGAGCATCCCACGCGTCTGCAGGATGTGCATTTCCGTCGATAATAACGAACTTAGCATCCGCATATTTTGACTGAGCCTTAAATACGGCAGTTTCAAACTTGAATCCCGGGCAAACAATCATTTTATATCCTGCATCATACAAGTTTGTAATTTCCTTTATGTAATCCGCTTCTGTCGTTCCAACGGGCTTCAAATACTTTACGGTAACTCCCAAATCTTTCTCCGCAAGTTTAAGACCTTCCCATGTTCCTTGATTAAAAGATTTATCATCGATTGTACCTGCGTCGGTAACCATTCCGACCATCAACGTTTTCTTTTTTTCCTGCTTTGTACAAGAGGTAAAAACTGAAGTGCAGATAAGCGCACCGACAAGAATTGTTAGAATTTTCTTCATAATAGAACTCCTATTGATATAATTTGCACGTTAATCGCAGCATAAAACCTGCATTAAAACGTAAAATGTTAATATGAGTAAATTATATAATGAGAATTCTCTTATTTCAAACAAAAATTTATTTTATTTTGAATCACGAAAGATTTTACAGCACGGATTTTAAAAACTGCTGAAGCCGCTCGGTTTCTGGCTTTTGGAAAATCTTTTCAGGTGCGCCTTCCTCCATAATAATGCCCTTTTCCATAAAAACTACACGGTCTGCAACTTCGCGGGCAAAGCCCATTTCGTGCGTTACAACAAGCATTGTCATGCCGGATTCCGCAAGCGTTTTCATAACGCTCAAAACTTCTCCTACAAGCTCAGGGTCAAGTGCGCTGGTAGGCTCGTCAAAAAGCATAATACGCGGATTCATTGCAAGAGCGCGGGCAATCGCCACACGCTGCTGCTGTCCGCCTGAAAGTTTATTAGGATATTCGTTTATTTTGTCGCCGAGTCCTACGCGCTCCAAAAGTTCAATACCGGTGCGGCGCGCCTCCGCCTCTTCTTTATGCAGAACATTTACGGGCGCAATCATGACATTTTCAAGTACGGTTTTATGCGGAAAAAGATTAAACCGCTGAAAAACCATTCCGACACTTAAAAGAATTTCGCGCTGCTCTTTTGAATGCAGGTGAAGTTTTTTTATTCCGCCGGAATATTGAGTCAACAGACGATTTTCAATATAAATGCTGCCGTCTGTAATAGGTTCAAGCAAATTTATCGCACGCAAAAACGTAGACTTCCCCGCCCCGCTCGGCCCGATTATGCACACAACTTCTTTTTCAGCAACTTCAAGCGACACACCTTTGAGTACGTCCAATTCTCCAAACGATGCACAAATATTTTCGGTTTTTATCATGCACATAAATCCTCCAAAACGCGGTGCACAATTCCGCAGTTATTTTTACAAGCACTAATATATTTTATAAATTTTATAAATCGATTTTTTAGACGGTATGAAATTATAGAGACGGAAAAAAGAAGCGTCAACAATTTATGCAATTTTTTTAAGATTTTTTGCATAAATATGCAATTTACAGCACGACAACAAGGGAAAAGCGTAAAATATTTGCCTGCAAAACTGATTGATTGCAATAGGAATGTTGACATTTCACTCGTACTTTTGAACGATAAACTGTATATCAATGCCGGTTCAGGGCTTGCAGCAGGAGTTGCAAAAATAAATGTTTCAAAGAAGGTTGGCGAGCATACTATATTCTCAGAAGATTCGTGGAATTTTAATATCGGTATTCCGATTCAAAGCGGCGGCCAATACTTTTTTACAAAGAATATCGGTGTAAATCTAACTTTTGCGGATGTTTTAGCACTAGGTATGGGTATCGGTTCATCATTCCATCGAGGTTTTGAGAATGTGTTTACTCTCAAAGTCGGTCCGATGTTTAAGTTTTAATACAGTTTTTCCAAAATCCGATAACGGTGATTTCTAAACACAAACACCGGCAGACTTTTTACAGCTTGCCGGTGTTTTTATTTTAATCCCAAGCCGCCGGATTTGGGGCAAGGGTAAGTTTTATGGGGTTGTTGCTACCTTTAAAATAGAATGTCAGGTAAAGCTCCTTTTCATTAATTTTCTTCTCCATGCGGATTGATGTAATCAGCAGAGTGTATTCTGTTCCCAGTGCGTTGGCAATAGAGGTATACCCTTTGGTTTGTACTGCAAGATAGCCGGCAAGATTTGTGTCGCTATTAACATTAAGACAATAATAGTCCGTCTTTGAAATATCATAAGCAATAAGGCTAAGATTCTTGGGCTTAAACGCTTCGCCGGTTCCTTCTCCTAATATTTCTATATTATTGAATTGTTTTTGGAGCCATTTCTTTCTTGCTTCCGTTTTATTACCGTATTTTACAAGACTGAACATAAAATTCTTTCTTAAGAATTCTTCAGAAACTGTCATGAATCCGCTTTTTTCAACTTGAACAGGTTTTACAGAAGGAGCATCAGGAGCCCCTGTATTTACAGCGGCAATATTAGCGGTTTTTTGAACATAGTAATTCACTTTTATTGAGCCGGAACAGTCATCCGCTTCAATTCCGCTGTTTTTGGGGTCAAATATCGCATAAGATAAGTCGGAATCGCCACTGCCGTTCACAATTTTAATGTGTCCGCCGTCCTTTTTATAAGTGTCCTGATATTTTTTGAATTTTGAGCCGTCGCCGACATTGAAAATGTTATTTGGTGTTGAGTTCTGATACTTTGCAAAAGCATAAATGGACGACGCAAACGTATCTGTCGGCACTTTGAGTATGTCGTCCTTAACTTTTTTTGCAACATAATCGAATACGTCGGTTTCCTTAAAATAGTCGTATTTGATATTTCTGAATGCAGGACTTATAACCTCTATATCCTCTATCGTGGTTTCTTCCGAGCCGCCTTCGGCAAGCTTCTTGTATACAGGTGCATATTTCGGAGAAACTTTGATTTTGCCGTCCGAGGTTTTCGTAAATGTAGCGGTCAGTTTATAAGGTTTTTCGGAATTTTTGAAATCTATTGTTTTTCCGTTTTCAAGATTAAACGACAAGTCAAGATAATCTCCGGGATTTGCGGCATTTTTTAATTTATTTATAAAATCATCCAACTTTAAGTTATTTTCTATTGCTTCGTCGAGGATTATTTTATCTCCGTAATTTTTTGATGACGGTGTGCTGTTATAAGGATGAGTAAAACCTTGTGCGGTTATCTTGTTGGAAAAACTTTTTCCGCCTTTGTTTCCTTTTACTTCAACTGTAAAAGTTCCGCTCTTGTCGTCATATGAAATAATTTTCTTTTCGGTAAAAGTAAGCCCCGTAACGGTCGGAGTTTCGGTCTTAATTTTTTTTGCAGCGTCAGATGCGGTTATATCACCTTTTGTCAGAGAAAATGCGGAAACTAAGTCGTCAAGTTTGAATTCTACGGTTTCTTCGGTTGGGCTTGGAGTTGGTGTCGGAACTTTCGGTTTGTTTCCACCGTTTTCCGGTTTTTGTTCCGTAGTGCCCGGAGTTGAAGCGGAACCGTTTGACGGATTATCTCCGCTTTCCGGATTTTGCGTACAAGACGCGGATAAAAGCAGTGCTGCCAAAATTGTCGAAAATACAAGAATTTTTGATTTCTTCATATATCCTCCTGACGGTAATAAAATCGCCAATGCCGTAAATCATCGGATTTTAAGCATTCTTTCATTCAAAAGTAAAATATAACAAAATGTTAATAACATAACAAAATGTATATAAATTAGAGGATAATGTAAAGGCTGTTCGGACAATATCGCCGGTAATCATAGGAAAATATGTTTAAAATCACAAAATTTTGATATTTCAAAAATTTACTGCAATATGGGCAGCTCTTTCGGTTTTATTTTTAGCCCGAATGTCGAGTTTTGGAAAATTTCGCTGTGCTTTCGGCGAAGCCCCGTCCGCTTAGCCGCAGTCGAGCTTTTCGCTCGAAACGGCACGCAGACGGAACCTCGCCTGCGCATAAACGATGCTTATTTCAAAACTCTTCATTTTGTTGGAGCCGGAAAGAGTTGGAAAATTTCGAGTTTCGGAAAAATTCGAAATTAAGGCTTTCACCTTTCAAATATTTTTCGTCCGGCAATAAATACGGTTTTTACTTTACCGCTCAACGTGCGTCCGTTGAACGGGCTTGCTTTGCCTTTGCTGTAAAATAATTCGGAATTGACAGTCCATAGTTCTTCCGGATCTATTAATGTTATGTCTCCGTCATAACCTGCGCGTAAAAGACCTTTATTCAAATGCAAAATTCTTGCCGGATTTGCGGACATAAGGGCGGAAAGTCTTTTTGAATCAATCTGACCTTCTTTTACAAGCACCGTATTGCATACGGCGTATGCGGTTTCAAGACCTGTAAATCCTGGTGCGCCCTCAGCTTTATCCTGCAAAGTGTGCGGTGCGTGATCCGTCGCAATGCAGTCAATCGTACCGTCCCGCAATGCTTCAATCAAAGCGATTCTGTCTTCTTCAGAGCGCAGAGGAGGATTTACAAGAGCGCGGATAAAAGGTTCTTCCGTGCCGCAAAGTGCAATGTGATGAGGAGTAACCTCACACGTAATATCAAAGCCCGAAGTTTCATTTTTTTGCGGAACAAATCTTTCACCCTCACAAAGAGCATCATAAGCTGCATCCGCTTCTTCATCAGCAAAATATTCCGCATCGTCAAAAAGTTCCAGCTTGGCACTGCGAATCGCATCTACAGCACGTGCCGTACTGACATGACAAATATGAATCCGGCAATCGGCTTCGCGGGCAATAGCAATATTACGCTCGGTTGCAATATCTTCTGCAAGTTCAAGCAGACGGTTCGCCTGTGTAAGAGCAAGATTCAGTTCTTCCGCAGTATCTTCAGAAAGGCTTTCCGCATCGCTGCCCTCTCCCCATGCGGTAAGACCGTTGGAAGCCATTATTCCAAGCGCGCGCAGCCTGAAAGGTTTGGCTTCGGCAGCAAGTTCCGGGTCTTCACAATGACAGCTTACGATTATTCCGTTTTCTGCCGCGCGCGTCATAGCGTCAAGCATTACGGAGGCGGAAAGCACATCATGTCCGTCTTCAGTGATTAGAGGAACTTGCCGGTTATTTAAATCTGATATATGCGAGACGGACTTGCCGTCAAAACCGGAAGTTATGCTTACAGATTGAATCAAATTGGATAAGCCGAGAGAGTAAGCCCGTTTATCTACGGAAAGTGCGTCATCTAAAGAAGAAATTACCGGCTGAGTATTCGGCATTGCGACAACGGTTCCGAATCCGCCTGCCGCCGCCGCTCGGAGTCCGCTTTCAATATCTTCTTTATGAGTTTGTCCCGGCTCTCTAAAATGAACGTGCATATCTACAAAGGACGGCGTTAAAGTCAACCCTTTTGCATCGTAAGATTCAAAACGACAGTTTGAAGCGCATCCGTCTTCTTCCAAAATTGATTTTGCAAGGGATTGAGCCGTTTCGGGATTTGTAAAATATCCTTTGAAAACCGCACGTATTTTTCCTTCAACAATTAAAACCGCACCCGGCTCGTCCGTCGATTCATCTAAAAGGAAGGCGTTGTAAATTAAAAGCGAATAAGTCATCTGCACGCCTCAAGACTTTGCACGGCTTCGCCCGCTTTGTAAAGCGAATCGCAAAATTCACAACGATAAAGAGCTTCCGCTTTATCGACAAGCAAAAACGCAGGCGTGATGTAAAGCTCTGTTGAAGTTATGCAGCGCGGATTTTTGCAGTGAAAAACATTTTGAACTCTGTCCGGAAGTTCCATGTTGATTTTGCGTATTATTTTTTCATCTTTTATTATATTTACGCAGATATTCGGGTCGATAAAACCCAAAACCGAATAATCTATGTCGATTATATTGTCGATTTTTATTAAATCCTTTTTGCCGGATTTTTTTGACGCTACATTCATTATAAGAGCGGCACAAAAAGGCATTTTATCAAGTCCCAGCCATCTGAATATCCGCCAGCCGCTTCCGGCTCGAATATGGTCTATTACAAGTCCGTTTTTTATCGTATCAACATTAAGCATATATCACCTCATTTATAGCGGCGCACATTAAATGCAGCCTGTAAGTTTTGCAATAAGTGCCATGCGTGCATACATTCCGAATTTAACCTGCTTAAAATAAGCGGCACGCGGATCTTCGTCAACTTCAGGCGCAATTTCGTTTACGCGCGGAAGCGGGTGCAGCACAATCATCCTTTGTTTTGCCGCTTTCATCTTTTTTTTATCAAGAATATAGCTGTCTTTAAGACGAATATAGTCCTGCTCGTTAAAAAAACGCTCTTTTTGAACGCGCGTCATATAAAGTATATCCAAATCACCGATGACTTCTTCAAGCCTCTCCGCCTGTACATATTGAATTCCCGACGGCTCAAGCACTCTTTTTATCACGTAATCGGGAATACAAAGCTCTTTGGGGCTTATAAAAACGAATTTATTGTTTTTATAACGGCTCATTGCCTGTGTAAGACTGTGCACGGTGCGTCCGAATTTTAAATCTCCGCAAAAACCGATTGTATGCCCTTCAAATCCGCCCAAAAGCCGCCTAATCGTTACAAGATCAGTCAGAGTCTGTGTCGGGTGCGAATGCCCGCCGTCTCCGGCATTTATCACAGGGCAATCGGAATATCTTGAAGCAAGCAGCGCGGAACCTTCTTTAGGAGTGCGCATCGCAATTACATCGACATACGAAGATACAACTCGGATTGTGTCGGCAAGCGTTTCTCCTTTTACAGATGAAGTTGAAGCCGCATCCGCAAAACCTTCGACAGCTCCGCCCAAGTGAAGCATTGCAGCTTCAAATGAAAGCCGCGTTCTTGTACTCGGTTCGAAAAAAAGTGCCGCAAGAATTTTCCCGCGGCACACATCTTGAAAAGAAACAGGATCTACGTTCATCTGCTCGGCAAGCGAACAAATTTCATCGATTTCCGATACGGAAAGATCTTTCGGTTCAATAAGATTACGACCTTTTAACATATTCCTCCCAATATAAGAACAGCGGCAGTATTTTTGCCGGTACTTAAAAATGCGATTTTTAAATTTTCCCCGCACAATCAAATGGAGAGTTTTGAAAGCAAAAGCTAAATCAGCCTCCGTTCTCAAAACTCGGCATTCGCCCTATTTGTTTTCCAAGTTAAAACTCACCGTGCGCAAAATATCGCCGAAAACACCTGCGGCGGTAACACCTGCTCCGGCACCGTAGCCGCGTATCGTAAGCGGAATAGGATTGTATCGTTCCGTTGTAAACACGAAGGCGTTTTCGCCGCCCTTAACTCCGTAAAGCGGATCCGCCGTATCCACTTCAAGAATACCTACACTGCATTTGCCGTCTTTTATTGAAGCTCCCATGCGCAAAACTTTGCTTTGTTTTTTAAGTGCGGCAATTTTTTCTGCAAAGTAAGAATCTATATCGGGAAGACGGCTCATAAATTCATCTATGCTGCCGGAATCGTCAAATCCTTCAGGAAAAACTTTATTGAGTTTTATATCCTCAAGTTCTATTTCAAAGCCGGCTTCTCTTGCAATGATTAACGCTTTACGCGCAACATCCATTCCGCTTAAATCATCACGCGGATCCGGCTCCGTGAATTTCAGCTCTTTAGCCTCTTTTACCGCACTGCTGAACGGAATACCTTCATCAAGTTTTCCGAAAATATATGAAAGAGAGCCGGACATAATACCCGTAAAGCCGGTTAATCTGTCGCCGCTTTTAAATAAGTTTTGCAGCGTATCAATGATAGGAAGTCCCGCACCGACATTCGCTTCGTATAAAAAACGGCGGTGCATTTTATTTGCAGTCCTGCGAAGCGCATGGTAAAAATCGATTTTCATCGAGTTTGCACGTTTGTTAGGCGTGGCAATGGACATTCCTGCATTCAAAATATCGAGATATCGTTCTGGTAAATCGTAGGATGCGGTGCAATCCACAAAAACGGGATTGAGAGGTTTGTTTTCTTTTACGAATTTAATTACATCGTCCACAGTGGATTTTAAAGGCGCGTTTTCAAGTTCTTTTCGCCAGTTTTTAAGGTCGATGCCGGAAGGATTCATAATCATTCCGCGGCTTCCCGTTCCTATAGCGATCACCGTTATATCTATATTTTCCGACAAAAGTCTTGCTTTTTGCGCGGCAATTTGGTCAAGAAGCGCGCCTCCGATAGCTCCCGCACCGAATACGAATACTTCTATTGTCTGCGACGTATTGAAGAAAAATCTGTGAGTTATGCGGACTGCCGTGTCTCCGTATTCTCCGCCGATAACGCAGGATATGCAGCGTTCGGAAGAACCTTGCGCAATTGCAAGAATGTTTATGTCATGGGAAGAAATCGCATCAAGGAATTTTGCCGCAATTCCGCGATTTGAAATCATTCCGTCTCCTACAACCGAAACTATTGCACAGCCGCGTTTTACTTCAATCGGATTTATCATTCCGTCGCGTATTTCAAGCTCAAGGTCGGAACTTAAAACATCGTTTACGCGGTCGGCTTCAGTGTCTTTGACACAAAATGAAATCGTATATTCCGAAGATGACTGCGTAATAAGAACGACTGAAATTCCTGCGCCTGAAACGGCTGCAAAAATGCGACTTGCCATTCCCGAATGTCCGCGCATACCGGTTCCGCCGACACTTACCATTGCAACGTTTTTAAGACAGGAAATGCCGCATATAGAACCCTTTCGGTTTGAAGCAAAAGGACCTTTACCGATTCTCGTTCCTCTTGCGGAAGGATTATGGCTGTTCAAGCTCCATGCTTCAATTCCCTTTGATGCAAGCGGCGCAAGCGTTTTCGGGTGTAAAACTTTTGAGCCGAAGAATGCAAGTTCCATCGCCTCGTCATAGCTCATATCGTCAACTAAAATTGCATCTTTTACGATGCGCGGATCGGCAGTGAACACCCCGTCAACATCCGTCCAGAATTCTACACGTTTTGCACCCAGACAAAATCCTATAATCGCCGCGGAAAAATCCGAGCCGTTCCGCCCTAAAAGACCTGCAACCGGCGCACAACCGCTGCCTCCAATCCAGGAGCAGACAAAACCCGGAAAAATCAATATCCGCGTTTGAGACGGATTTTCGCCGTCTCTGTGCCGCTGCAAGGCTTCTGCACTCCGCACATAATCGGGATCACCTTCTTTTTGCTTTCCCGTAGTAAAAATAAATTTTCTGGAATCCAAAAGCAAAACACTCTGCTTTTTTGCAAGAAGCACCGCTTCTAAAATCGGATTTGAAAGCAGTTCGCCCATTCCCATTATGCGGCAGTGAACGGTGTCCGGACACTCCCCGAATGCAAGTACGCCGGAAAGTAATTTTTCATATTCCAAAAAAAGCGGTTCAAGTTTTTGCATAACAGAATCGGAATCAAATCCCGGAAGTTTTGACCGGAGTACGCGGCATATATCCGAATGAGTTTTTCTTAATTCCGAAACGAATTTATCGGCGGGGGTACCGGTTATACAGGCATCAATGCTGTCTTGCAGCCGGTTTGAAACACCTTCAACCGCAGATGCAACAACGCTTAGGCGATCGTCTTTTGCACGCTTTTCTATGATTTCCGCCGATGCAAGAATGCGGTCTGCATTCCCCATTGAAGTTCCGCCGAATTTAAGTGTAAGCATATTTATCTCCGGAAAATATCGTTTATTTTTATTTTCCGCGATTTTACAGAAAAGCAGGCGGTTTAACAATAAGATGAAAGATCTCAAGACGGATAAACACCTTATCCCGAACGTGATAGACACACTCTCACGCCCGTGATAGAGACTCTATCACGGGCGTGAGAGACCTGCTATCATTAGCGTGATGCACATCCCCTTACGGGCGGAAAGTTAATTTTCAGAACAGACTTAACAGCCCAAATGTCGAGTTTTCCCGAAACTCGACATTCGACCTTAATATCCTATTGCATCAAGACGCGCTTTTTCTTCACTTAAAGATTTTGCAGAAGGTATCCAACGGTATTTTTCCCGCAATATATCAGCTGCAGCAATCACATCGCCGCCGGATTTTATAAGCGCATCCTTAAAATCAATAGAAACTACGGCAGGACTTACAGATTCAATATCGCTCACCTGATCAAGTTTTTTTATCTGCCAGCGATTATCCTGCATTACAAGAATGACTTCAGTAACGTATTTTTCAATTTGAATCATATTATCGACCGAATGAACAAGATAAAAATGCGCCGTGTGCAATTTTTCCGAATTGCTTTTTATCCGCTCTCCGTTTTCAAATCTTACACGTTGAGGATGATTTTTCCGTGTAGGGACATCGTCGTTAAGCGTTTCAGGATTTCCGTCCAGCTCAAAATCGGTGATTCCGTAAATTGTTCTTGAATATGCGCGGGTAGAATCCGGCTCAAAGAAGAACCAATTTTCCGGTGTAGAAATACCGGATTCAAAGTTGTACGCACCGCGCATTTGTGAAACCGCATATATCTGCGGAATAAGAGAAATATAACGCTGCGCTTCGGGACAGCTTTTGGCGGCGGCAAGAATCAGGTCGGTATCCATTTTATGAATGCCTTTGTAAAAAACTTTAACCGTTTCCGATGATGAAAGTCCAATAACGCTCGGCTTTTTTCCGCTTTCGTAAACAACAGTTACAGAAAATACTGCTATAAAAGCTGCCGCAAATATTGCTGCAAGAGCCGCCGCGAATTTACGGTTAAACAAGCGCATCAATTTTATTTTCCGCTCGGTGCGCATTTTATATTTTTGAGCCTCGCGTAAAAGTTCTTCTTCCGCTTTGCGCCTTTCTTCCGTATTTTGAGCCTTTTCATTTTTCGCTGTAAAAAGCTGCGTTTTCAATTCTTCAAGAGGGAATGGCTGTGTACATATTTTTCCTTTAAGAGAACGATTTACGGCTTCGGCAAGAGTTTTGTTTATTCCGTATGCGCAGTATTCCAACGGCAAAAAATTTCTAAACGCAATGGAAACAATTTTTTCATCATTAAAGTCCTGAGGATAAGGCAAAGAGCCGGAAACGGCGTAATATGCCCAAACAGCCCGCGTAAAATCAAGTGCCGCGCCTCCGCTTGCCGCCGAATCATGCCATCCTTCCTGCACTTCCGAGTAGATTTTCTTTCCGTGATTTGCAACAGAGCGGCAAAAAGCATCTTCCGGCATAAAAAGTATTTTTCCGTCTGCTGCAAGTATCCCTAAAGGACTCAAACACGGCAAAGAAATTCCGGCTTTCAGCGCATAAGTATAGGCTTCGCAGACGCCGTATAAAATTTCTTTGTTGCCGAGAAGTTCTTTAATCGGCTTGGCATACGAAAAAACTCCGCAAAAAAATACTTTTCCGTCTACGGTTTTTGCACCGGTAAATTTCCATTCGGAAAAAACGGAATATTTACCGCTTTCATCTTTGCTTACGATAAAGCCCGCTTTGTCTCCGTGTCTTGAAAACTTTGTCTTAGCAAACATGATTTCGTCAAGACCCGTGTCCAAAAAGACTTCATCGCCTTGTGTAAAAATAATTTCCGTCATTATCTGCGTCCGTCCGCCGAATACATATATTTGAAATAATCCATTTTTGTGCTGTAGGTCGCTTCATAGCCTTTAAGCGTAGTTTTATAAGAATCCATACTTTTCCAAAAATTGTAGAATTCGGAATCCTTTCCGTATGAATCGGCATAAATACGCGCAGCTTCAGCATCCGCCTTACCTTTAGTTTCTTCCGCTTTACGGTACGCTTCCGACTGAATCGTACGCTTTTCATTTTCGAGCTTACCCAGCCATTCAGCCTTTTTACCTTCGCCGAGCGAACGATAAGCCTGAGCAACTTGATTGCGTTCTTTTATCATGCGGCTGTAAACGGACTGTGTTAATTCATCGGAATATTTGATTTGACGAGGAACAATATCGATGATTTTTATTCCGTATTCGCTTCCGAGCTTATTCGATTCTTCCGTCATTCTTCGGCATAATTCGCTGCGTCCGCTTACAACGGATTCGTTTACGGTGCTTACGTTTACAAGAGACTCTATTTCTTTTGTTTCTTCATCCTTATCGTCAATTACATTTTGCGTGCGCTCGTTGATTATGTTGGAACTGCGTACGATTTCGCTCAAACGGTTTTGCGTAATAACAGTCCGTGTGGAAGAATCTATTATGTCGCTCAATTTTCCGTAAGCACTGTCGAGCGTCTTAAAACTCTGGTAAAATTTTGCAGGGTCTACGATATGCCAGCGGCTTGTCGTGTCTACGATTATAAATTGATTTTCTTTTGTCGGAATCCTTTGCGCATCCCCGTCGAGCGAAAGAATCAGTTTGGGATATGTTGTAATTTGGTCGATAAGCGGAATCTTAAAATACAGTCCCGCTTCCGTATGCGATGCGACGATTCCGCCGAAACGGGTTACAACCGTTTGGTACCCCTCATTTATGACATAAAAAGGTCCCATCGCAAAAAAGATTATCAACGCGCCGGCGATAACTGCAATAAGCGCAATTCGTTTTTTAAGTGATTTGTTCATAATTCATCCTTAAATAGTGTCAGTTCTTTGCGGAATTTTCTAAAGTTTTTATAGGCAGAACATTATCCAGTCTGCCGTCTATAAGAACGGGTTTTGTGTCCGCGCCGAATATTTCCTCCATTGTTTCAAGATATATACGCTCGCGGGTAACTTTCGGAGCGCGCCTGTATTCGTCGTAAACCGAATTAAATCTTGCAACATCACCTTTTGCGCGGTTTACGCGCTCGGCGGCATAACCTTCGGCAACTTGAAGCTGTTTAGCAGCTTCACCTTGTGCTTTCGGAATCTCTGAATTGTAGGCTTCTTTTCCCTCGTTTATAAATCGGTTCATATCTTGAATCGCTTTGTTTACATCTTCAAATGCATCCTGAACGCCTGAAGGCGGCACAATATTTTGCAATTTTACAGCTATAACGTTAATTCCAAGACCAAGCTGCTTAAAATTCGTATTCATGTTTTCAAGTGCGATATTTTCAATAGCGGAACGTTCGGAACTCATAATATCGAGTATAGCCCTGTCTCCTACAAGAGTGTTTATAACCGAATGGGAAATATCTCTTATAGTCTGACGCTTTTCAAGCACTCCGAACAGCCACTGCTTAGGTTCCACAATCCGATATTGAATTATCCATTCAACGTCTACGATATTTAAATCCCCTGTCAACATGGTTGATTCGCTTACAATATTATTGCGGTATTCATTGTCGCGCCCGGATTTTACGGTTTTGAAACCGAACTGTTCCGTCTGAACAACTTTTACCGGAACATTATAATTTTTGTCGATTCCGAACGGCAATTTGAACTGCAAGCCGGGACCTGTAGTTCGTTCGTACTTTCCGAAGCGTGTTATAACCGCCTGTTCCGTTTCATCGACAATAAAAAAACAACTGAAGCCGATTATAAAAACTGCCGCTAAAACAAGCAGTTTCCACATTAAAGAAGAGTTTATACGCAATTTCTGTTTTACATCCATTTTGACCTCCGGCATAGAAACTGTATTTTAAAAGATATATTTGATAAAATAAAATTACAAGGGAATTAAATTGGATCACTCTTATTTATTTTTTGATATTGAATGCGCAAACTGCTTCGGCGGAGTCGGAAAAATGTGTTCATTCGGTTATGTGCTGACTGATGAAAACTTTAATATTCTTGACAGTCAAGACGTTGCGATGAATCCTGAATCCGAATTCGATTGGTATTTATTTTCTCCGAAAAACAAATGCAAACTTGCATATTCAAAAGATTATTTTCGAGCACAGCATAATTTTGAATCCTATTACAAAGGAATCAAAAAACTTTTGGAAGAAAGCGGACGGCGTATTATAGGTTTCAGCAGTGCAAACGATGTAGGTTTTATCGTATCTGCATGGGAACGCTACGGTCTTGAACCGATAAATTTTTGCGCCTATGACAGTGCTTCAATTGCGTCAAATATAACCGGAAGCAAGCGGGGACTTTCGGAATGGTGCACTTTTTTTAACATCGACACGTCCGGACTTACTTCCCATTGCTCCCGCGATGATGCAATGATGACAATGCTGCTTGTAAAATCACTTTGCACGCAAAAAAACATAGGAATTGAAGAACTTTTATTGAAGCATAAAGGTTCCCGCCTTTCGGTAGAAAAATATATTGAAAACAGAGAGCTTAAAAAGCACAGAGATGAAATAATAAAAAAGCTGGAAGCCATGTACGGCAAAAAAAGCCGCGCCTGCCTTTCCGATAAGTTCACCGGAAAAAATTATATTTTAAGCCGCCGATTGCTTAAAAATGCCGATGAAGCGTATAAAATCGCAGATTATATTTTCCGCAACGGCGGCATATTACAAAAAAATCCGAAAAACGGCGGCATTCTTGTTGTTCACAGCAGCGATGAACAAAATATAAAAGACAAAAGACTAAAAACCGTGATTGCATCGGAAATAACAGACCTGTTTGATTCAAAACATTAAGTTTCTGAAAGTTCCGTTTTATCTCTATTTTAACTTTTATAAGAATATGTTAATATCGGTAATATTTTGATATACTCGCAAAATACATCTATAGTTTGGAGAATCAAATTGAAAAAGGAAGTAAAAGACTGCATCGTAATAGGTTTTGCACTGTTTGCGATGTTTTTTGGTGCAGGTAATTTAATTTTTCCTCCGCATCTGGGATTTTTAACGGGTTCAAAGTGGCTTGAAACATTTGCGGCATTTGCGCTTACGGGAATCGGTCTTCCTATGCTGGGAATTTTTGCAGTCGGCAAGGCAGGCGGGAATTTGCAGGGATTTGCCGGAAAAGTTCACCCCCTTTTTGCAGATATTTTAGGAACAATCATCATTCTTGAAATAGGACCGATTTTAGCCATGCCCAGAACAGCTGCAACAACTTACGAAATAAGCGTTTTACCTTTTGCACCGCAGGTAAGTCCCATTGTAAGCTCAATAGTATTTTTTTCTTTGGTGCTTTTAGTTTCTGTTTTTCCTTCAAAAGTTGTAAATGCAGTCGGCAAATACTTAACACCGATGCTGATTATCGTTTTGGCGGCAATTATTATCCGCGCGCTTATTACTCCGTTAGGAACTCCGCAGCCTGCCGAAACAAGCAATTTTTTCCGTACCGGTTTTTTAGAAGGCTATCAGACAATGGATACGCTTGCGTCAATGATGTTTGCAACTATTGTAATGCAGGCGATAAAAGCCTGCGGATATACCGACGAGCGCGCAAAAATAAAACTCAATATTGCGGCAGGTGTTATTGCAGCGTTGGGGCTAATGCTCGTTTACGGAGGCCTTATGTATGCAGGTGCGTGCAGCGGTAAAATTTTTCCTCAAGGAATAACACGCACCGCACTGCTTATCGGTATATGCGGAAAACTTTGGGGAATTGCCGGAAAAATCATTCTTGCAATATCGATGATGCTTGCCTGCTTTACAACTGCTGTCGGTTTGACGGCAACTACCGGGCATTATTTTGCAAATCTTTCCAAAAACAAAGTGCCTTATACCGTTGTAGTAATTATCGTATGTGTCGTAAGCTGTTGGTTTTCCGTTTACGGAGTAGAAAATATTATACGCTATTCCGTACCGCTGCTGCAGGCTCTTTATCCTGTTTGCATATTCCTCACTTTTATGAATCTTATAGACCGTTTTATTCCAAACAGATTTTTTTATATCGGTGGAACAGTCGGAACATTGACAGTAAGCACATTGGATGCAATTTCTTCAAGCGGCACTCTTATAGGCAGGGACTTTCATAAACTTTCAGACCTTCTGCAAAGACTTCCGCTTTCCAATCTGGGAATTGCGTGGGTAATTCCTGCCGCAGCAGGAGCTTTGCTTGCAGGTTTTACATTCGGAATTGTAAGAAAACGCACAGCCGCATCTTCATCTGAATAAAACTGAAATTAAATCGAAAATAAAAACCGGAAAGGCTGAATCAAAAGTCTGTAACTTTCGGGACAGCATCTTTCCGGAAAAAGATACGAAATTAACCTGAACGGCGTTATTTCAGCCGTTCAGGTTGAGCTTTTGTAATCTGATTTTGCAAAATCAGATTACGAGCCGATTTTTATAAGATTCAGCTCAAATCTTTTTGTAAGCAAACCACCAATCAAACGAATTCGCCATTCCGCGCCTTTCCGCTGCGGTTTTTTCATCACCTGCAGGAGGAATAATAACCTGTTCGCCGATTAATTCATTGTTAGGCCAGTTTGCAGGGCAGGCGACATCATGTTTATCGCTAGTCTGAAGTGCTTTTACGGCGCGAAGAATTTCATCCATATTGCGGCCGATTTCCTGCGGATAGTAAATAACAAGCCTTAAAATCCCTTCAGGATCAATAATAAATACCGCGCGTACGGTATTCGTGCCCTTTCCCGGATGAATCATTCCAAGTTTTTCTGCGACTTTTCCCATATCATCCGCAATAATCGGGAATTCGATTTTTGTATTAAGTTTTTCCGCCATAAATTCAGTCCATTTAATGTGAGCCTGAACCTGATCAATCGAAAGACCGAGCAATTCGCAATTTACCGATTTAAAATCGGCGTAATGTTTTTGGAAAGAAACAAATTCCGTCGTGCAGACAGGCGTAAAATCGGCAGGATGAGAAAAAAGCACCAGCCACTTTCCTTTGTAGTCCTCCGGAATGTTTTTTGTTCCATGAGTTGTGTGTACGGACATGGACGGCAGTTTGTCGCCCAGCAAAGGCATCGTGTTATCCATAATAGGTAACCTCCTGATAAAATTATGATAAAATCTTGAACGTAATAATATCATAAAAAGTCCATTTTGTGATGAAAAAAAATATAAAAAAATTATACCATCTGCTTAACCTGCATTGACGTGCCTATATAGGGCTTGGCAATGTCAGGTTGAAGCGGGTGTTAGGTGATTTTCATATCACTAATTTCTCGTAATTTACTTACATCATTTGAGGTAAGTATCTCGAGATTTGTCGTTACTTTTTCTATTGGCCAATCCCACCATTTTATACTTTCTAAAAGATCAATAATTTCATTATCAAATCTTTTTCGTATTAATTTTGCAGGATTTCCTCCAACGATTGAATATGGTTCTACATCTTTTACTACAACAGAATTTGATGCAATTATTGAACCATTACCTATCTTTATTCCGGGCATTATTAAAGAATTATAACCAATCCACACATCATTCTGAATTACCGTATCACCTTTAATTGGTAACTCTTCCATTTCCGGTGTTACTTTTTCCCATCCATTTCTAAATATTGAAAATGGATATGTTGTGAAACAATTCATTTTATGATTTGCACCATTCATTATGAACTTAACATCTCGGGCAATGGCACAAAACTTTCCAATAATTAATTTGTCTCCAATGAATGGATAATGATACAGAACATTATTTTCAAAGTTTTCTGAATTTACCGGATCATCGTAATACGAATAATCACCAACGATTATATTTGGATTAGTAATTATATTCTTAATAAAACATACTTGATCAAACCCCTTCATGGGGTGTATTTCATTGGGTTGAGGACCGTACATATAAAACTCCTATAATTATTATGGTGAAGATAATTTATATAAATCTTATATGTTCATTTCCGGCCTTTTCTCCTCTCGATTATTACAGATATATATTTACCACATTTATCTTTAATGTGTAAATAATCTTCTTTCTTGCCCGCCTAAGGCGTCCACCTAACATCTGCTTAACCTGCATTGCCGCAAAGGCAATGTCAGCGTTGAAACGGGTGTTAGATGTCTTTTATTTATTTTACTACGATGAATTATCTATAACACAGAAAAATTCTATCTTAGCCCCAAAATTTGTCTTCTGCCGATTGTTGTTCGGCAAAAGTCCATACTTCTTGTATCTTGCCGTTTTCTATTTTGAATAGATCAATACCCGGATCATTGAGCTTATCAGCTCCTCTCTCCGCTACGGAAACAACACTTGCAGCAACAAAACACTCGTTGCTCGCAGCCCAATTGGTAATAACTTTAAATGTGCCGCCGCTCCTTTTTGCGAATTCTCCTAGACGCTCACCCAACGCCGGTTCAATGCGACATGAGTTCCCCAGAACACAAACAGCGAAACGCCTAAAATTTCATGCACACCTGTCCATGGAAAAAAGTAATTGCTGCCTATCAGCATCAGTGAAATAAGCGTCATCGCACTATCTATCATTATTCGGAGCGTACTTTGTTTTATCTTTGCCATTACTGTGCCTCCCCGACTATACTTACCATCGTATTATTTCTATTGAGCCTAGTCTGCCGGGCGGAACGCGCTCAAATTCCGTTCCTGTTCTTCAAGCGTCATTGTAAAAAAGCACTTACCTTTGTCGAGTGCGCGGATTTCATCCATTTCATTTGAAGTTAATGCAAAATCGAAAATGTCAAAGTTTTCACGGATATGAGCCGGTTGCGTACTGCGTGGAAAGACAATCGTCCCTCCCTGAATATGCCAGCGTAAAATAATCTGCACATTGGTTTTGCCGTACTTTGCCGCAAGGCGCGTAAACACGGCTTCGTTTATCAGGCTTGCATCGCCGTGTCCTATCGGGTACCAGCTTTCGAGCTTTGTTCCCGCAGCTGTTATCCGCTTTTTCAGTTCATTCTGCTGATAGTAGGGATGGCATTCCACTTGCAGAACGGCGGGAGCAATTTTTGCAGCATTCAATATTTCTTCCAATCTGCCGCTTTCAAAGTTGGAAAGGCCGATTGAACGAACCCGTCCGTCTTTGACTGCTTTTTCCATATCCCGCCACGCACCGAGGTAGTCGCCGAACTGCTGGTGCAGCAACAGCAAATCGATATATGAGGTATCCAGCCTTTTCAGCATTTTATCGATTGCAATAGAAGTCTTGCCTTCGCCGTACTCGTGCGGCCAAAGCTTTGTCGTAATCCAAATATTCCCCCGTTCAATTCCCGACTCTTTTACCACCTGTCCGATGCCGCGCTCATTCTGATACGCATGTGCCGTATCGATATGTCGGTACCCGATGCCGAACGCTTCCAAGCATGCTTTACGGGTTGCATCATCTCCGTTAATTTGATACACACCCAATCCGAACTGCGGAATTACCGCACCGTTATTCAATGTAACATATGTTTGTTGTGCCATTTCTTGTACCTCTCTTTAATATAATTATCTTCCTATTCACTGTTAATACGTGGAATTACGCTTGTTTTTGTCGAGTTTTGCAATGTTTTCCATCTCAGCCGCAGTAAGGGAAAAATCCCAAATGTGAGCGTCTTCGATAATGTGCTGCTCGTTGCTTGAACCGGGAATCGCAATATTGCCCGCTTGTATGTGCCAACGGAGGATAATCTGCGCGGATGTTTTGCCGTGAGACTTTGCAATGCCGGAGATAACCGGATCGCTGAACAATGTTTGCGTATAACCGCGGCCGCCGAGCGGATACCAGCTTTCCATCACCGTACCGTACTGTGCAATGTGCGCTTTCATCATACCGCTTTGATGATAGGGATGTATTTCGTTTTGCAAAAGCGCAGGGCGGATTGATGTTGCCTTTACCAAGCGGTCAAAATCCTGCGGTTCGTAATAATTTGAAAGCCCGATTGAATGGAGCTTACCCGCTTTCACGGCGCGTTCCATAGCCTTGTATGCGTCAACATCGTTTGAAGGCTGCGAGTGGTGCAAAATCATCAAATCGATATAGTCCAGTCCGAGCCGTTTCAGTGAGGCATCTATCGCAGCATCTCCGTTCGAAAAATCGCTTGTCCACATCTTTGTGGTAACAAAAATTTCTGCGCGTGTACATATTTTTTCGCTGATAGCACGGCGGATTCCGCGACCGACACCTTCTTCATTGCCGTAAATTCGCGCCGTGTCGATCAGTCGCATACCCGCTTTCAGCGCCCAGTACACGGAATTTTCCGCCTGCTGCTGTGAAAGCCGATATGTCCCGATGCCGAGTACCGGCATCTCATACCCCGAATTAAGCTTTACCGTTCTGCGCTCCAAATTAAATTGAGGTGCTGCCGTTTGCACATTGACTGTCTCGGATGTTTGGGCACAGACTGTACCGGCAGCAGTGAAAACGGCAAGTGTTGTCGCCGCAAAAAATGATTTCAGTTTCATAAAATTCTCCTATCTCTTAAACTTATCCGCATCGAGCGTTTTGACGATCCGTGCGGGATTTCCGACAACAACCGCGTAGTCCGGCACGTCTTTTGTCACCACCGCTCCTGCACCCACAACAGCGTGCGCTCCCACACAACTCCCCGGAAGGATAGTCGCTCCTGCTCCGATCCACGCATCGCGTTTTATCAAAACGGGCTTACACAAAAGTACGGCGCGGTCGTACATATCGTGATTGTTGGAAATGAGCTGCACGTTTGCCGCAATCCACGCACCGTCTTCAATGGTAATTCCGCCGCGTGCCATCAAAAGCAAATTACCTCCGGCATAAACATGGTCGCCGATTGTAACCCGATCAAAGCATACTCCCTGCAAAGGGGCAGTAATCATACTGTTCTTGCCGATACGATCTCCGAACAAATCGTGCAAAACGGCACTGTATTCATCCGTCATCGGCATAGTATGGTTCAGACGGAACAGAGCTTGCGCATTATGTTTTGCAATTTCAAATGCCTTTGCATCAAAATTTCGTGAATCGACGACTTCTTCTTGACAATCCATAGTTTTTGTCTCCTTCTCAATTTTATACGCCGTTTGCACTCAGCCATTTTTTTATCGCCGCTTCCGAGGATGCGCAGGAAGAACCGGTTATTGCAAGCCCCCGTGCTACCGTTGCCGCAGGACAGAGTTTTTTGATGTCACTTTCGCTGCGCCCCATGCCGCTTCCTTCGTGTGTGCAAAAGGGTAATATCTTTTTTCCGCTAAAATCAGCGCTTTCCAAAAATGTAAACACCGCTTGCGGCATAGTCCCCCACCAGCACGGATATCCTAACACAATGGTATCATAGCCGCTGAGATCGGGAAGAGTACCGCGCAGTTCGGGGCGGGCATTCATTCTTCCCTCCTCCGCGGCGATATCCGTACACTGCTTGTAGTTTACGGGATAGTCTTTTACGGTACGGATTTCAAACAAATCGCCGCCGACTGCTTTTTGAG
>CAUUGI010000014.1:0-32649 GCA_963544675.1 uncultured Treponema sp. | reverse complement strand
AATTCAACCTATTAACAAAACCGACAGGCGACTCTTATCTACAATTGCGAAAATTCATTGCCGCGTATTTTAAGATTTTCTTCTATAAACCTGACTTTCAAATCTTTTAATTTTTCGGTTATCGACACTTTGTAGATATGAGGATTAAGAATGCGCTTGTACGATTCATCAAAAGTCTTCAGTTGATTCTGCATTGTTGCTCTGCTCAATTTCAACTGCTCCGTATCGCTTTTTCGCTCCGCAATGCGTTTACCGTTTTCAATACGTTTTTTTAAAAGCGGCTCAACTTTTACGGCTTTAAAAGCAAATTGACGATAATCAACCATTGGATGAAAATATTTATATTCCGTATTTTCGATAATATTTTCGCTTTCAAGCGTAAGAATATCCGCAGCCGCCATTCCGTTTTCATCATAAAGTCTAAAAACATTTTTTACGGCAGGATTCGTCGTTTTTGCGGGATTGTCGGAAAATTTCATTGCCGGAACTATTGCATCGCTTTTTCTGTCATGTCTTGCACATAATTTGTAAACGCCTGTAAACGAAGATTCTTTACCGCCCGTAACCATGTGAGTTCCGACCCCCCAGCTGTTAATAGGTGCACCGGATGCAACCAGTGCGCTTATTATTTCTTCATCCAATTCATTTGAAACGGAAATCGTAGCTTTTGTAAGCCCCGCTTTATCCAATTCTTTACGCACTTCGCGCGAAAGATAAGATATATCTCCTGAATCAAGGCGCACACCGAAATTATAACCTTTTTCCGTAAGCTCTTTACCTGCAATGATTGCATTTTTTAATCCGGATTTAAGCGTATCGTAAGTGTCGATTAAAAATACGGAATTTGCAGGATAAATTTTTGCATAAGCACGAAACGCCTCAAGTTCATTCGGGAAAGACATTATCCAAGAGTGCGCCATGGTTCCCATTACCGGAATACCGTATATTTTTCCTGCAAGTGTGTTGGAAGTTCCTGTCGCTCCGCCGATAAAAGCTGCCCTTGTCGCGCTTACGGCACCGTCCGGACCTTGCGCACGCCTAAGTCCGAATTCCATTATCGGTGCGCATTTACTTGCAAGCCATACCCTCGCCGCTTTTGTTGCAATCAAACTTTGAAAGTTGATTATGTTCAGGATAAGCCCTTCAAGAATTTGCGCTTCGATTAAATCGGCATGAATGCGCAGCAGAGGTTCCTGCGGGAATATTACGGAGCCTTCATCCATTATGTAAATGTCGCCGGTAAATTTAAATCCTTTTAAATATTCAAGGAAATTTCGATCGAATATTCCCTGTTCCGAAAGATATGCGATGTCATCATCGTCAAAACGGAAGTTCGTAACTGCATCCATAAGAGGCTCGCTCCCGGCAAAAACCGAAAATCCTCCGCTGAACGGATTACGCCTAAAAAACATATCGAAGACGACTTTTTGATTCATATTTTCTTTCCAATAGCCCTGTGCCATTGTAAGTTCGTAAAAATCCGTAAAAAGTGCGTCTTCCGTAAAATAAGTTTTGCTCATAAGTTCTCCCATAAAAGTTTTATTATCCGCTTATTCGCGCTTACTTAGGGTTTTCTTTGAGCCTGTGTCCAGCATCTGTCCGCAGTCTGCACCGCCTAATGTTTGTTTATGATAATCGGAAAATAAGATAAATTCAAACGATAGCAGCACATATTCGTATATTTGCCGTAAGGCAAACTCGTCGTTTATTTTAAGCCGTGCTATTTTAGCGGCTTAAAATAAATCTTCCCTAAAATTGCACGAAAGAGAAAATACCAATTTTCGACTGAGGGCAATTAGTGCGCGGAACGCGCAGACGTCTATAAGCGATGTTTGCCGCAAGGAAAACTCGTCGTTTATTTTAAGCCGCGCTATTTTAGCGGCTTAAAATAAATCTTTCTTTTCGCTATAGAATTATGTTATATTTTAGCTATGCTTAAAACTTCCAATGCAGCAAATACTGTAGGAGCCGAACAGGATTCTTTGCCGGAACCTCCTCCGGAATGCCGCGTAATTTTGTTCAATGATGACTTCACGACAAAAGATTTTGTTATTTCCGTACTCGTTTCGATTTTTAACAAAAGCGAATATGAAGCGCAAGCTGTAATGCAAGCCGCACACACAAACGGGAATGCGGTAATCGGAGTTTATACTTACGATATTGCGGTTACCCGTGCAAATGCGGCTACAGTAAGAGCCAGAAAGTACGGTTTTCCGCTAAAAATAGAGGTTGAACGATAATGAAAATAAGTCCGTTGTTGGGGAAAATATTATCGGAGGCTCTTTTTAATGTTCGGCAAGCACGCCATGAATTCCTTACACCGGAGCATATACTGGCTGCCTCACTCAATTCCGAGCCTGTTGCCGATATGCTCGATGCTTGCGGTGCCGATATGAATCGCCTTCGTTCCGATACTGCAGATTTTTTGGATACAAAAGTGCCTAAACATCCGTTCGGTACGGACGTTCCTGCCGGCGCACCTGCAGAGACGCTCGGTTTTCAATCCGTGATGAATCGCGCTGTCTTTCATTGTGTTGCAAGCGATAGAGATGCCGTCGATATAACGGACGTACTCGTAAGTATGTTCGATGAAAAAAAGAATTATTGTTCATATATTCTCAAAATATGCGGAGCCGATAAACAACGTTTGATGGAAGTTATTGCAAAAATACGTTCAGTTAGCGGCGAGCAGCCTGATTTAGGTGCGAACGATGCGCCTTCTCGGGAAAAAAGCGGCACCGATAAACGAAAAACGGCACTTGAGCGTTATTGCGTCAACATGACCGAAAAAGCGAAAAACGGCGATTACGACACGCTTGTTGGTAGAAAAGATGAAATTGAACGTACGATACAAGTCTTGTGCCGCCGTGTAAAAAATAATCCTCTGCACGTAGGCGATGCGGGAGTCGGAAAAACCGCTGTTACGCAAGGTCTTGCGGATAGAATCGTAAAAGGTTTGGTTCCCGACGAATTAAAAGGCTTTTCGATTTATTCGTTGGATTTGGGACTTATGCTTGCAGGTTCCAAATTTCGGGGCGATTTTGAAGAACGGATTCATGCGGTTGCCGATGAAATTGCTTCTCGTAAAAAAGCGATTTTATTTATTGATGAAATACACATGATTATGGGGGCGGGTTCCAACGGCAACTCCGGCATGGATGCTGCAAATTTGCTCAAACCCATGCTTACGGGCGGAAAACTGCGCTGCATAGGTTCTACAACTTTTGAAGAATATGCAAAGAATTTTGAAAAAGACAGAGCACTTGTACGCCGTTTTCAAAAAATCGATATTACGGAACCAAGCCGAGACGAAACCGTAAAGATTATAGAAGGACTTTTACCTCATTACGAAAAATATCACAACGTAAAATATTCAAAAAGCGTAGTGGAAAATGCGGTTGACTTGTCGATTCAATATATTTCCGATAAGCGGCTTCCCGACAAAGCGATTGATGTTATTGATGAAGCGGGTGCGTATACTAAAATTAAAGCCGGTGGAGGATTTACAGGAAAAGCCGCGATTCAACTTGCTTCCGTTACGGAAATTTCTTCTCCGGATTACGATGTAAAACCCAGGAATGTTTCAAACAGTGCAATATTCAAAGTGATTTCAAAAATGTCCCGCGTTCCGGTTGAAAATCTTTCCGGCATTGAAAAAGACAATCTCAAAAATCTTGAGATTAACTTATGCTCGCGGATATTCGGACAGAATGATGCCGTAAACATTGTCGTAAATGCCGTAAAACGTGCGCGGGCAGGAATTAAAAATCCAGAAAAACCGGAAGCGTGTTTTTTGTTTGTAGGTCCGACCGGTGTAGGCAAAACGGAACTTGCCCGCTCGCTTGCAGAAGTTCTAGGCGAGCCGCTTTTGCGCTATGATATGAGCGAATATCAAGAACGACATACGGTAAGCAGGCTTGTCGGTTCACCTCCGGGATATGTCGGATACGATTCAGGCGGACAGCTTACCGACGATGTGCGCAAAAATCCGCATTCGGTTATTCTGTTTGATGAAATCGAAAAGGCGCATGAAGATATTTACAATATATTTCTGCAAGTTATGGATTACGGAATGCTTACCGATACACAGGGGCGCAAAGTCGATTTCCGCAACTGCATAATAATTATGACAAGCAATGCAGGTGCGCGCGATATTGAAAAAGGACGAATGGGATTCGGCGGCGACAAAGTCAGTATTACAAACGATAAGATTTCGTTTAAAGAAGCGGTAGAAAAGGAATTTTCGCCGGAATTCAGAAACAGACTTGATGCAGTTGTTCCTTTTGCACATTTGGAACCGGAGATTATACTTTCCGTTGTCCGCAAAGAATGGAAACGCCTTGCATTGCGCCTTGAAGCAAAAAAAGTAATTCTTACGCTTTCTCCTGAATGTGAAGCGTATCTTGCGGAAATCGGTTATTCCCGTGAGTTCGGCGCACGTAATTTAAGCCGCATAGTCGAAGAAAAAATTGCAACTCCGCTTGTGGATGAAATTTTATTCGGAGCCTTAAGCCGCGGAGGCACGGTTGCGGCGGGACTTTCGGAAAGCAATGAATTGCAAAATAAAAAAATCACATTTGCATTCACCGATACAGGAAAAAATGCCGCAGCAACATCGTATTCTCTTGTTGCAGATAGTAACGGTATGTTTCGTTTAAAAGAGCCGCAATTGGAATAGCCGACACCGATTATAATCAATATGATTTTGCCTGTAAAATCAAACTGACCTGACCGCCCCGCTCGGTACTAATATCTCGTATCGGGCGATACTAATATCTCGTATCGGGCGATACTAATATCTCGTATCGGGCGATACTAATATCTCGTATCGGACGATACTAACAATTCGTATCGGGCGATACTAATATCTCGTATCGGACGATACGACAGTCCCGCTCCTTTTTAATCAACATACCCAGACACTTGTGTCGGAGTATTAAACCCTCCGCACGAATAAACAAAGAGCTGCAAGTATATAGTCAGTCGTTTTTATATTTGCTATTCTGTCCGCCGTATGATAAATGCTGCGGCGGATATGAGTTTGCAACGCAACAGTCCTGTTCGACAGCTTTGTTATTGAACAGGTTAATGTAAATGTAAAAAGAGGTGTTCTGTGGTTATTGTATTAAAAAAAGGCATATCAGATGAAGATAAAAACAATCTAAAACGTTTCCTTGTGTCTAAAAATTTCAGAACGAATGAAGTTATAGGCGAAGAAAAGACGATTATTGCTGCCGTCGGGCAGCTTGGAATCGACCCTCACGATGTAGAACTTTTACCGGGCGTTGACAATGTTATTCCAATCTCCAAGCCCTATAAAATGGCGAGCCGCGAGTTCAAACATGAAAACACTGTAATACAATTTACCAACAGCGCAGGGCGGACTATTAAAGTCGGAGGGCAGCGAATTGTTTCTATCGCAGGTCCTTGCGCCGTCGAAAACCGCGAGCGTATGCTTGAAATTGCCCGCACGGTTTCCGTATCGGGAGCCTGTATACTGCGCGGCGGAGCGTATAAACCTCGTACATCGCCGTATTCTTTTCAAGGTTTGGGAGAAGAGGGCATTATTCTTCTTAAAGAAGCAGGCGACAAATACGGACTTCCTGTTGTAACGGAAGTTGTCGCGGCGGAACATCTTCCCGTTATGGAAAAACACGGGGTTGACTGCTATCAAGTCGGTGCACGCAATATGCAGAATTTTGAGCTGCTTAAAAATCTCGGCAAGCTCAACAAGCCGGTTATCTTAAAGCGCGGACTTTCCGCAACTATTGAAGAATGGCTTATGTCCGCCGAATATTTGCTTTCAAGCGGAACCGACAAAGTAATTTTGTGCGAACGCGGTATCCGCACTTATGAAAAAGCAACCAGAAACACGCTTGATTTATCAGCAGTTCCGATTTTGCGCGGATTAACTCACCTTCCGATTATAGTTGATCCGAGCCACGCGGTAGGAATCCGCGATAAAATTCCGCCGATGGCACTTGCCGCAATAGCAGCCGGAGCGGATGGAATCATCGTAGAAGTTCATAATTGTCCGGATAAAGCTCTTTCCGACGGACCGCAGGCACTTTTGCCCGATATGTTCGATAAACTTATGAAAGACATTGAAGCACTTGCACCGGTTGTAGAAAAATCTGTAGTTCATGTATTTCCTGCCGTAAAACCGCATGAAACGGGTAATACAAATGCGGCAGACAAATCTGCTGCCGTGTGCGCATTCAGCGGCAAGCGCGGTGCATTTGCAGAGCGGGCGGTTGAACGATATTTTGACGGAGAAGCAAAAGCTCTTGAAGTCGATTCGTTCCGCGAAATATTTCAGGCAGTTGCGGACGGAAGTGCAAATTACGGAATGGTACCGATTGAAAATTCGCTTGCGGGTTCTGTCTACCAAAACTATGACAATCTTTCCGCTTTCGAAGATGTTGAAATTGTCGGAGCCGTGCATTTAAGAATTCAACATTCCCTACTCGGCATAAAAGGTGCGGTTCTTGCGGATATAAAAAAAGTTTATTCTCATCCGCAGGGATTTGCACAATGTTCAAAGTTGCTTGCGGCTCATCCTGATTGGGAAAAGATAGAAACGATTTCAACATCTACTGCTGCCAAAACCGTAAGTTCTTTAAATGCTGCGGAAAACTCCGCGATTGCAGGAAACGTGAACTCAAAATATTACGATTTGGATATTTTGCAAGATTCTGTAGAAGATGATCCGCGCGACTATACACGTTTTGTGGTTATTGCACAAAAACAACAGGAGCGCATAAAAACCGCAAGACTTCCGAACACGGCATCTTTCGTATTCTGCACAAAAAATGAATCCGGCTCGCTTTACAACTGTCTTGGCGTATTTAATAAATTCAAGCTGAATCTTACGCGCCTTGAATCGCGCCCAATTGCGGGACAGCCGTGGCATTATTGGTTCTACGCGGATGCACAATTATCCGGCGAGAAACAACAAAATGAATCTTATGTAGACAACGTTATGGCTGAACTTTCCCAATCCGCAGAAAAAGCGCGGCTTTTAGGAATATATACCGAAGCCGATTTGAGTATATAAACTTCAATTTCAGAGCAGATTTGATATGTACGCTTATGCGCACAGCTAAAAAGTTTTATGGGAGAAATAAAATGACAAAATTCGTACTTTCAGTTCTTGTAGAAAACCGTTCAGGCGTTTTAAGCCGTGTTTCCGGTTTATTCAGCAGGCGCGGTTATAACATCGATTCGCTTACGGTCTGCGAGACCAATAATCCAGGTCAATCGCGAATGACTATTGTAGTAAAAGGCGATGAATACATTCTTGAACAAATTGAAAAGCAGCTTTCAAAGCTGGTCGATGTAATTTCGATAAAGCACTGTTTGAAGAACCAAACGGCAGAGCGCGAGCTGGCACTGATAAAAGTAAAAGCGGCAGGCGTAGACCGTTCTATTATAATCGGGACCTGCGACATATACCGCGCACACATAATCGATGTTGATGTTGATTCCGTGATTGTTGAAGCGACCGGCAGTGAAGAAAAAATCGAAAGCCTCATCAAACTGCTTGAACCTTTCGGCATTCTGGAATACGTAAAAACCGGAATTACCGCGCTTGATCGCGGAAATTCAATTATGCAATAAGTTTCTGCGCTTTCAGATTTTACGCAGGCATTTGGTACTGATTTTGAACTGATTTAGACGCGGCCTGAATGTGATTTTAAAAACGTAAAAGGAATTCATACGCAAGCAAGAGCTGTAAACTCGTTTAGGATGCTCGGCTTGCCGTTTGAGACCCGCACATAAGAGAGCAAATAAGTGAGGAACCCAACTGATGAAAAGATTTTTTGACTATTTGAAAACACGCCCTCTCAGCTTTGCATCCGTTATATTCCTTTCGGTTTTGTACTTCGTGATGATTTTTGCAGAATTTTTTGCGCCCTATCCCGCCTCTTTAAGTTTTGAAAACAACACTTTCCATCCGGCAAATATCCAACTGACAGCTCGCGGCATAAAAGTGCGCGAACACCGCGTTATCGACCGCGTCGTCTGGAAATACGCACGCGTAAAAGACGAACAATGCATTCACCGCCTCGTTTGGTTTGCAAAGGGCAACGAATACAAACTGTTCGGACTTTTCCCGTGCCGCCGCCATCTGTTCGGCTCTTCTTCCGAGTATCCGGCATATCTTTTAGGCGCGGACAACTTGGGACGCGACCTTTTCAGCCGCATCGTGTACGGAAGCCGCATTTCCTTGACAATCGGCTTTGTCGCGACGGCAGCCTCTCTCTTTCTCGCCGTCCTTTTTGGCGGCATTGCAGGGTATGCGGGCGGCGGCACCGACTGGAGCATTATGCGCCTTGCCGAATTCTTTATGCTCATCCCCGGATTGTATTTTATTCTCTTTTTGCGCTCGCTTCTAAACGCGCGCATGGATTCAGGCGCGTCGTACATGATAATCACGCTGATTTTAGCGCTCGTCGGCTGGCCCGGCAGCGCGCGCACCATACGCGGGCTTGTGCATTCGATAAAACGTGAAGAATTCGTACTGGATGCAGACATCGAAGGCGTACCCGTCCCCGTCATCATCTTCCGGCACATCATTCCGCAGACGGCAAGTCTCCTCATCGTCAGCACCGCGCTCAGCGTTCCGGGCTTTATCATGAGCGAGACGACGCTTTCATACCTCGGACTCGGCATCAGCGACCCGGCGGTAAGCTGGGGCTCTCTCATCAACCGCGACATTTCAACTCTGTCAAACCTGCGCAATTACCCGTGGCTGCTCTATCCCGTGCTCGCGCTTCTTGCTGTAACGCTAGGATTCAACTTTTTGGGCGACGCTCTGCGCGACTTTTTCGACCCGTACAATGCGGTTTTCAGCAAGCGGACTCTCACTGACTTTATTAAAAAGAATTCCGTACTTACAAAAGACGAATTGAATACGGATTTTGCAGAAAATTCGAAAATCCCTTCCGGCAAGACGAGTGGAAACGCCCCTTCTGCCGAAAATATTTTGCTTTCCGTGAAGGATTTGAGCGTAACGTTCTGCATATTGAAGGGAACGAAGAGAGAAGCCGTACACGCCGTGCAGGGAATTTCGTTTGACGTGATGAAAGGCGAGATTTTAGGACTGGTAGGCGAATCCGGCAGCGGAAAATCCGTTTCAACGGCGGCGATACCGGGACTTTTAAGCGCGAACGCATGGCAGGACGGGCGCATATTTTACGAAGGCGTAGAATTGACTGCATTAAACCGCCGCGAATTGATGAAATACCGCGGCGCACAAATCGCCTTGATTTTCCAAGAGCCGGGACGCTCGTTTGACCCGCTGCAGAATATCGGAAGCGTATTTTGGGAAGCGTTCCGCGTAACCGAGCCGGCAATCTCAAAAGAAGAAGCGTACGCGCGCGCGGAAAAATTGCTGCAGGAAGTCGGATTGTCCGACCCGCGCGGACGGCTTTCCGCGTATCCGCACCAGTTTTCAGGCGGGCAGTTACAGCGTATCGGAATCGCGCTTGCCCTCGCGCAAAACTGCCGTCTCCTCATTGCCGACGAGCCGACCACCGCGCTTGACGTTACGATTCAAGCGCAAATTATTTCGCTGCTCCTCCGCTTAAAACAAGAGCGCGGGCTTTCAATCATCTTTATCAGCCACAACATCGACCTCGTTGCGCAAATCTCCGACCGTATCGCCGTCATGCGGCACGGAAAAATCGTAGAAACCGGCAGCGCGGCACAAATTATGACCACCCCGCGCCACGAATACACCAAAGCACTTATTTCCGCCGTCCCGAAGTTCGGCGAGCATTATTCAGATGCGGAAAAGGCTTAAAGTCCGTCCAAAATACATGGTGCAAAGATTCCAATTCAAACTTCCACAGGAAGCATGAAAGACGGATAAAATCTTAAATCTTATATGATGATTTTTCCCAAAACCGAATCGTGCTGACGCCAATTTTTATCGATTTTGACTTGCAAATCCAGTTGGATTTTATATGGGAAAATTTCTCGTAATTTTTTCTCCGATGAAGTGCGGATTTCTTTTATCATTGCGGCACCTTTTCCTATCACGATACCTTTTTGACTTTCACGCTCTACGCACAAAAATGCACGTACCCATAATTTCGATTCACCGCGCTTTTCAATGTCTGCAACTTTTACATAAAGGCAATGCGGAATCTCTTCGGAAAGTCTGTTTATAGCTTCTCCGCGTATAACTTCCGACACACGAAATTCGATACTCTGGTCGGTATAAAGTTCTTCCGTATAAAGAGGAAGCTGCACCGGAGAAATCGCATACAATCCTTTTAACAGTTCATTTATACCTTGATCTTCGGCAGCGGAAATCTCAAATATTCTGTCTTCCGGAAAATCGGTAAAGTTTTGCTTAACAAATTCCCGAATACTTTTTGTGTCCGATTCTTTTAAGTCGATTTTGTTGATTGCTATGATTAAGCGTTCCGAATATTTCGCAGCAAGGGCAGCCGTAAGAAATTCTTCCTGACCGATTTTGCGGGAAGCATCTATTATATAAAGAACGCAATCCGTACCTTCCAAAGCTTCTTCTGTGAGTGCTCGAAGTTTAAGATTAAGTTTTTTATCGGATTCATGGTAGCCCGGTGTGTCGATGAATACAAGCTGCCCAAACGATGTGTTTACAATTCCGCGCACGGCATTGCGCGTTGTCTGCGGTATTGATGAAACGATGGAAACAGGTTCGCGGCAGGCGGTATTTAAAAATGTTGATTTACCGGCAGAAGGACGACCTAATATTGCTACAAGAGCATTTCTTTGTTCCGTATTATTTTCATTATTTGGCATATTCAAAAGAATACAGAAAAAACACGGAAAAATAAACTCGCCGGCATCTCAAAAAATCTCTAAAGACGGATTTCTTCAGATACATCAGACTATTTTTCTGCCGGATTTTTTCTAAGAACATATAAATATTCTTTTACATAAATGCTTCGCTTATGGAGATTGCGAGAAGCGCGGAATGTGTTGTATCTGCATTCAAAAATGTTCAGCTTTCCGTAACGTGATAAAATTTCTTCCATTTGCGACCGCGTAATAAATCCGTCCGAATTGAATGATACAATTACGAATTTCGTGCGAACTTCGGCGATTAGTTTTTCAAATAGACAGGCTGAAGAGTCTTTTTTGTTATATGCAGAATGATTCCATTTGTGCGGAATGCCTGAAATTTTGCTTATTTGATTTAAATCCGGTCTATTATACGAGGCAATAAGATTCAACATAAAATAATTCGAACCATACGGATGTTGATTATAAGGCGGATCAATATAGACCACATCGAATGTTTCGCCGTTCAGATTTTCATACAGAGCGGATGATTGCACAAGCTCATTTGCATCCATGCAGAATACTTTTGATTTTGTTTGAAATGAACTGAAAACCGGAAACGGAAGCTCGATATTTCCGCAAATTCGCGAAAGTGCGTCCTGTTTTTTGCCGCCGAATTGCCCGATTCCTGTTTCCGAGTTTTTATAAAAACCTTTGAACACTCCGCCGGTATTCGCATGAACCGATGCTTCCGACAAAAGCGGCGCAATAAAAAAACACTTTAATTCTTCCGGAATGATTTTATCGATTTCACGGCGCATAAAATCTATGTAGGCGGCATTGCGCGGCGTGTAAAAACAGCGCTCATTCGGGAGTATGCGCAGCGAATCTTTCGGCGCATATAGTTCGGAGATAAATCCTGCCGATTCGGCATTCCCGCCGGATTCAAAATCACGCATGGCTGCGTTTACTTTTTTACACAAAATATCGTGCAATTCCAACAGCCGATTTTTATCGTTTTCGGACGGCGAAAAAAGATAACATTCGCTTATGATTTTTGCATAAAGTTCCATATCGTTTGCGGTTACGGAAGACGCATGAGCTTTCATAAAACGCGATACGACACCGCTGCCGGAAAAAAGATCGAGGCAATCAAGTTTTTCTTTTCCCAGCTCACGGTGAATAAAATCAAGTGCCTGAAAAATAAAAGGCAGCAGCGCACGTTTATTTCCAATATATGTTATAAGCTGGCGTGTAAGATAGTCGGAATTTTCTGTCATTTGAATTAAAAAACGCTTTTAATTTTGCGTAAAATCGGCACCGCACTTTTTCATAACATCATAAAAATGCGGAAAAGACACTGCGCAGCATTCGGAATCTTTTATCGTCAAGGTTTGACCTTCGGGAAGTGCGAGCGAAATGCACGCAAGCGACATTGCAACCCGATGATCACCGTAACTTTCGGCAATACCTCCGTGCATGGCGAACGCAGGATTTTTTGAACCGTCGGAAAGAAATTGCGGCTGTCCGTGAACGGCAAGATAATCTTCGCCTGTTTCAATATTTGCCCCTAATGCGCGCAATTCTTTTTCCATAACTTCTATGCGGTCTGTTTCTTTGCTGCGACAGACCTTAATGTCTTCAAACACGCAAGTGCCTTCTGTAAAACAACTTGCCGCAGCAAGCGCGCACAACGCGTCGGGGCAGCCGGAAAGATTTGCATGAAGTTCGCCGTTTTTAAGATTGCGCGTAGAAAGGCGGCTTTTTGAAACATAAAGGTTTCCGTCTTCTATTTTAATATTTGCACCGATTGATTTTAATATATCTGCAACGATCGCATCGCCTTGACTTCCTGAATTGTCGATATTGTCGATTACAATTTCGCTTCCTGTTATAAGTGCCGCAACAAGCGGGAATGCAGCCGCCTCCCAATCGCTGGGAATAACGCGGTTGAATGCCGGTATTTCGGTTTTTCCGCGTATTTCTATATGCTTATAATCGTCTGAAATTTTTATATTCGCCCCGAAACTTTCAAGCCAAAGCCTTGTCATATTTAAAAAAGGCGTTTCTTTGGGATCCGTAAGTTCGATTTTTGTTGTCCCGTCAAGGCGCATCGCCGCCATCATAATTCCGCTTACATATTGTGAAAGTCTTCCGTCGGTAGTAATCGTTTTACCGCTGCTTGCAGCACCTTTTATAATCAAAGGCGGCGCATTTTCCGCAGGGCGTGAAATGTATGCTTGGGCACCGAATTGCTTCAGTGCGTCGGCAAGATGTAATACGGGGCGCTTTCGAATAGAACTGTCCCCCGTGAAAACCGACCAGCCTTCAAATGTTGCCGCAATCGGTGCCATAAAATAAAGCAAGGAGCCTGAATTTCCTACGTCAACAACATTATCCGGCAAGTGCGCGTTTTTTCCCGCCCCTTTTATCGTCCATACATCGCCGCGTGAAATGTCCGTTCCCGCCCCGAAAAGTTTTACCGCACTCGCCGCAGAAAGGCAATCTTCGCCTCCCAGCGGATTTTGTATTTGTGATGTTCCGTCCGCAAGCGAGGCAAATAAAAGCGCGCGTATAGTGTGGCTTTTTGAACCGGGGACTTGTATATGCCCCGAAAGTGATGATTTTTTGCCGATAATATTCATGCGCGGATTTTATCAGAAAAACGGAAAATTTTGCAAACGGGAGTAAACAGCCTGAAATCATCCATGCGAAGGGTGTAATATCACAACGCTTTGAGGGAGATTACTTATTCAAAACAAAAAGATTCGACATTCGGCTTATTAATGCCCCAAGAGATTTCCGAGTTTTGTTATAATATCTGCACCGGCAATAAATGTTCCTGCAGAACTTCCGATTGAAGACAGAATAAAAACAAGCAGAACACGCAATATTCGATTCTTATAAAATCCTTTTATGCTCCCGGCATCATCCATAAGGTTTTCCATATCTTTGACTTTCGGTTTACAGATTAGAGCCTGCACAATGCCGGTAATAAATCCAACTCCTATAACAGGTGTAAGTGATGTGAGAGGCGCTGTCGCAAATCCGGCAATAATCGTAACAATATGTCCGCCTGCAATTGCCGCTCCAAGTGCGGCAGGAATACCGTTCCACAAAATCCAACGTAACGCAAGTTTTGTACCGTAAGTCCTTCCGCCGAAATAAAAACCTGCCGCAATAAGCAATATTATCAGCGCAGGAATTATCCATGCGGCAATTTTTGCAAACGGGCTTTTAGGCGGCAAAGAATCAATATCGGATATGCCGGCACTTTCACTGCCGTCTGAAAGTTTTTCAAGATGTGTTTGTACTCCGGCTAAATGTCCCGCGCCGATTATTGCGGTAATGTTATTTCCGCTTGCAGTCCATATTTTGCTTGCAAGATACCTGTCGCGCTCATCAATTAAAACTTCTTTTACAGACGGCATTTGCTCCGATAAGTCTGCAAGCATAGTATCCATTTCGGAGCGGTTTTTAAGTTCTTCAATTTGTTCTGAAGAAATATTTTCTTTTGAAAAAGCACCGGCAAGCATGGCGGCAAGCAATTTGCTCTTTCCCCACAAAGAAGTTTTTGCCCATGCGCGGCGAAGCGTAGTCTGTATCGGACGGTCTGCCATGACGGCAGGAATATTCAATTCTTCTGCGGCTTTTATTGCGGCAAGCATTTCTTCACCCGGTTTTATGCCGACATTTTGTCCCATGCGTTTTTGGAACGAAGCAAGAATCAAATTTGCCAAAAGCAAAAATCCTTCGTTTCGTTTAATAACATTTACGATATTAAGTTCACGCCATGATTCAGGATTTTTTATTGCCGCAAATCGTTTTTCATCAAGTTCGACGGCGACACAATCCGGTTTTTCGGTGTGTATCGCTTCCGTAACTTCTTTTACGCTTTCTTCCGAAATATGTGCAGTTCCGATTAGTTTTATTGTCCGTCCGTTTAAATTCAAGATTTTTTGTGTACCGCTCATTTTGCCGCGCTCCATTCTGCCAGCCGGTATTCAAAAAATAACGGCGCATTCATTTTTAAGATTTTTGAATAATACTCATTCGCAATCTGAGGAAAGTTTTTTAGTTCATAATATTGAGCAAAGTAAAAAAGCAATTTGCCGCGTTTCGTTTTGTCCGTTTCTTTTTCTAAATCTCTGGCAAAACTGTTTTCCGCATTTACACCGCCCTGATCGTGATAAAGACGTACAAGTTTATATTCAAGACTGTCGCGGTTCATGGATTTCATAGCGGACTGCGCATATTTTTTTGCTTCCAGTAAATTATTTTCTCTTAAATACGTGATTATTATCATCAACTTATATGCCGTAGAATCGCTTACGGCATTTGCTTTTGTAAAAGCCGCTCTTGCAGTGCTCCAGTTTCCGAGATGGAATTCCAAAATCCCGATTTCTTCATAAGCAAAATAATATTTCGGATTTGTCTGAACTACTCTATGATAATCTTCGAGAGCTTCTTTAAATTTATCCTGCTCATCATAAAGTCCCGCTCTATATGCGTACGCAAGAAAATATGAAGAATCTAACGCAATCGCTTTTGTCCATGCGGCTTCCGCTTCTTTAAAATGCCCTTGATAGCGTTCGTATTGCCCCAAATCAATGTAGAATTCGTACCTTGAATCATCAAGTGCTATAGCTTTTTTTATATAATTTGAAGCAGGCAAATAATTTTCATCTTCGGCATATAATTTTCCCATGCAGGCAAGCGCATCGGCGTTATCAGGGTTTATGGACAAAAGTTTTTCGAAAGAATTTTTCGATTCGCTTATTTTATTTTGGAAATACAGCATTTTTCCAAGCCCGAAGAGTGCATCCTCATTTTTAGGTTCTTTTCTAAGTGCCTTTCTATAGTATCTTTCCGCATTCTGATATTTTTTTCCAAGTGCCTGCTGATTTCCCAGCAAAATATTTGCGAATGCGTTATTCGGTTCAACTTCCAGAATCTGCTTTAAAATCTGCTGTATTTTTTGTTTATTGCCGGATGCAAGGGCAAGCTGTGCATTCAATTCAAGAACATCCATATCCCCGCCGTTGCTTTTAAGCAATTCGGAAGAAATATGAGATGCTTCGTCCGGTTTGCCGGCAGATAAGAGCAAAGACGCTTTTAGAATTTTAAGCTCTTTGTCGGAAGCAAGTTTTGCCGGCAACGTGTCAAATAATTTTATTGCGCCGTCAATATCGTTTTTATCAAGATGAGTCCTTAATGATTCTGCAAAAATAACATTTTCGGATTTATGCTCGTTTTCACCGTTCAGATATACGGATTCAACAGATACTTCTTTTCGTTTTTGTGCGCTTTGAGGAAATACTTGGGCGGAAATTAAAACAGCTGCACAAATTAAAATAAATTTTCCGGCATTCAATTTAAGCTCCATTTATGAAATTAGACCGGTTCCGAAACGGAAAATTCCGAACCGGTTTGTATAAGAATCAGTAAAATACCAAATTACGGATTTTGCGTATAGACTTTGCATTTTTATGCACGATTCCTGTAATTCATGCTTCTTGAAATTCGTTTAATCATCAATTAAACTACCGCCCACGATGTTTGCAAATACTTTAAGAAAGTCGTTAACTTTGCTTGCGGTTTACTTCATCATAATAATCGGTATTTTTATTCTTCAATTCAAGAACGATTCAATTATATCGGAAAAACTGGGCGCACTCCATATAACGCTTTCGGAATTTACGGCAGAAGATAACACAACAAAACTGAATAATAAATTTACTGCGATTTTTAACGGAATCAATTTTTACTCAGGAGACGAAAATCCCGCAACCGCCGTTGTTGACGGCAAAGAAGTTCCTTTGATTTTAAATTCGTGGAAGAAAAATTCTCCGCTTTCATGTGAATTCGATTTTATCGGCGGTACAAAATTAAATTTTACGGTCAGCGACGAATCAAATCACGCTCACCTTATATTAAATTCTACTTTGCCGGAAGAAACATCTTCCATATATATTCCGTATAACTTGACGGCAGGCTCTTCAATTACACAGCGTACCGATTCAAGAATCCGCATTTCAAATAAAAAGAATTCTTGGGAATTCAACACTCCGAGCATTGAAATCGAACGATTTTTGCTTACTAAAAAGTCTCCCGATGCAACATACGCATATTTTGATAACACGAGAGTTTTTTCTTTTGCTATGACAACGGATATTCCGGCTGCAACGGAAACTTCTTATACAGCGGTGCTGGAATCATTAAAGACAAATATAATTTCCGCTTTCACGCAGAGCGCACAGGATGCAGCAAATATTACAGAACAGGATGCCGTATCGTACATCGCGGTAATGGCGGAAAAAGGACGCTATGCAGGCGCACTGGAAGCAACACCTGTGCAAGTAAAGAACAGCCAAGCAAGAACTTTTCTTTCAATCCCGTATTTCGGAAGTCTTGTGCGCCTAAATGAACTTTTACAGCGGCAGATGCAGCTCCTTGAAAAAATGATTCAAGATGCATCGGAAAATATTTCTTTTGACGTGTTTTCAGAACGATATGTTGCAGATTATATGTGTATACATCCCGGTTCTAAATATGTAAATTCGCTTTTAACAAACGTTTCGCAGGATGAACTTTCTTCACTTACGGTTCAGCAGGCTGCCGGAATAATAAATGTTTATGTAAGACTTAACGAAAAAAAATCGGAGCTTAGCAGTTTGCTTTTGCCTGCCGCAGAAAAAGCGGTATTTACAATAGAAAAGTCCTGCACGCTTGATGAAAATTCAATAATGATGTCGGAAAACGGTTCATTCCTTTCCGTAATACAAGCGGTACAGGCGGGAGATGCTCTGCTTGGATTCGGGCGGGCAGTCTCCAATCAAGATTATATTGCAGCCGGCAGACTTATAATCGCTTCATATTTGAAAGATACATCCGCATTCGATATACATACGCTCGCTCAGCTTTATCCTGTCGTAAATCATGCAAATAAATATTACCCGCACTTTGAAATTCTGTCTTTTAATGCGGGACAAGCAGTATGGGCATGGACTTGTGCGGAAAATATATCTCTTAATACGGATTCCGACGGAACAATTACTATTTATGTAGATTTCCCGGTAAACAATACGCATTATATTACCGTAAGCGGTGTATCACCGTTCCGTTCAATTTATATTTATGATGTGGCATTTAGAACAGATCCGCGTTTTGAATCATATAATTCTTCCGGTTATGTATATCTTAAAGAATCATCATCACTTTTACTTAAATCAAGACATCGTTCTCGCAGGGAAGAAATCAGACTTATATACAAGGAGCCGGTCAGTCCTAAGGTGGAAGAAATCATCGAAACAGATGTAGCTTCATCGGTGCAGGAAAATATTTCACCTGCCGAAACGGACTTTTCAGCTCCATCAGCTAACGGAGAAAACTAATACTTTTAGAAGAAAACGCCTCTTGAATCGGACTGTAAAATTTCTGTCAATTTCGTTGCAGATATGTTATAATCGCTTAAAACGTCAGGTATCGGGGCGGTAGGAGTTTCTGTGAACAAACATGATTTTCCAAAAATCCATTTTTATGACCAAGATTTTGTGGATATTTATAATAAAACATGGACAATGCTGTCCGGCTATTGTATTGATCCTAAAAGCAACGAAAAATCTTCTGAAGGACTTTTTTTATATCCGGAAAACGATAAACTTATAATCGACCAGTTTGAATCGATTATGTCGTCGTTTTTTCTTGTCTACTCCAATAAAAATTTCGATGCAAACAAAAATATCGACTATTTTTACGCACGGCAAGAAGAAAGCGGTGCTATACGATGGCAATATGATACAAGAACAGATACTCCTGTTGCCGATGCTTCTAATCCTGAAGGAATTGGAATGCCGCTTTTTGCGTGGGCGGAATTTAATCTCTATCATAAATCCGCAAACAAACGCCGCATAAAAGAAATTATGCCTATTTTGCAAAAATACATGAATTGGATTGATTCTTTGTTTAAACAGGAAAACGGACTTTATGCGGTTCCCGTTATTACAAGTAAAATGTTCAATGCTCCAAGGGAAAACACCTTTTATCCGATTGATTTTAATGCGGCGATGGCGATAAGTGCATCTCACATGTCCGCGCTCGGAGATATTTTAAATGACAAAGAATTAAGCTTTCAGTACCGCAGAATGTATTTTTCAATTAAAACCCGCATAAATTCAATGATGTGGGACAATGAAACCGGTTTTTACCATGATTTAGACAGAGACGGAAACCGTTTACCGGAAAAAACAATTGCGGGTTTTTGGCCGTTGCTTGCAGAAATTCCGAACGCGGATAAATCCGAGCTTTTAACGGCGCATTTAAGCAATCCCAATACGTTTGGAACAGAGCATCCGTTCCCTTCACTTTCTGCCGACAGTCAATTCTTCAGCACAGAAGGTGAAGCCTACAGGGGAAGCGTTTTTCCAATATTCAATTTTATGATTATCAAGGGGTTGGAAAAATATCAGCAATACGAGCTTGCGCGGGAATGTTCGATTCGGCACTTATATTACGTGCTTGAAGCGTTAATTCCGAACGAAGAAGAGCGAAAAGGCGATTTGTATGAAGCATACCTTCCGTGCGGTGAAGGAAAATCTGCCTTTTCCGGCAATCCTGATTGGCCGCGTGCGCATTTTTTAGCAAGCGCAGGACTTTCCACAATCGCCCTGATGATAGAAAACGTTATCGGACTTGCAATAAGCCTGCCTCGCAAAACGGTCGATTGGATTATTCCGAATTTGGAAATTATGGGAATTGAAAATTTATCATTGAAACGGAATCTCATCACGATTTTGAGCAATAAAAGCAACCGCGGCTGGGAGATTCAAATGGAAAGTGAAAAACTTTATTATTTCACTATAAATATTTTAGACCAAAAGAAAAAAACTCTGCCGATTCCGTCTGGCAAATGTTCTATGTTGATCGATAAATTATAGATTGAATGTCGAGCTCCGGAAAAGCTCGAATTTTAACCTAACAGGCTTTTGCCGGTTGCATACGGAGAGAAATAGAAAAGTTTCGTTAAATTTTTTGATTATCCGCCGCTCGTGCATGGGCAATATCCGTGTTTAAATACTTTTTCCGTGTAAAATACGGTTTCTCATAGAACATAAACAGAAAATCCGTCTAAAAAAGTTTATACTTTTTTAGATATTGAACCTGAGCGATAACGAACTTATCGGACAGGTTTATTTTCCAAAGCGGATAATCAGCTGAAAAAATAAGTTGTTTTTGGGGAGGCAATTCATGGAAGCTGTCATTGAAATAGGGTCTACAGGACTTCGTCTATTAGTTGCCGAAGTTACAGCAGACGGTAAGAAAAATATTTTAGATCGCGCGGAAATGACCGTATCGGTAGGGCAAGATGTATTTACCGGAGGTATTATAAAACGCGAAACACAAATGCAGTGCCTGCACATATTGCAGCGTTTTAAAGAGCAGCTTGCCGGGTGGGGAATCGAGCCGAACAAAACTACCGTTGTTGCAACCAGCGCATTTCGTGAAGCGAAAAACCGCGACCCCGTAATAGATAAAATCCGCGCGGCTACCGGTTTCCGCGTAACAGTCATCGACGGAATAGAAGAGAATCGTCTTATGTATGTGGCAGTAACGGAATGCCTTAAAGACGAAACTGCAAGAGTGCGCGCCGGAAATACCGTTATTTTGGAAGTCGGCGGCGGTTCTACCGAAATGATGCTTATGAAAAAAGGCAAAATGGCAGGCGCGCACAGTCTTAGGCTTGGAACGGTACGTTTTGCTCCGGGCATACGTTTGTCGGGTTTTGACGACATTCAGCGTTTTATCGAAGAATTCATCCAAAACACAAAAGGTTCTTTTGAAAGCGAATTAAATCTCTCCGATGTGCAGCAATTTATTGCAGTCGGCTCGGATATGTCTCTTGCCGCTCTGAATATAGGAAAACCTGTTTCAACATGGCTTTGGTCGATAAACCGCAAAGATTTTGATAATTTTGTCGGTGAGCTGCAAAATTATACGGCAGATGAATGTGCTGCCCGTTTTAAGATTTCCTACAGCGACGCACAAGTTTTTAACGTCAGTCTTTTGATATACAAAATGTTTATAAATCTGACGAATGTTGAAACGATAATCGTTCCTGAAACGAATATTAGAGACGGCTTAATCATAAGTAAAATTACTGCACCAAATCAGGAGCTTATCGAAGAATTTCACCGGCAGATTACGGCATCGGCACTGGCTCTCCTGCGAAAATATCATGGCGATGAAAAACACGCTGAATATGTGCGCGCTGTAAGTCTTATGATTTATGATGCTTTAAAGGATGAAATTGCACTTGACGACCGTTCACGTCTTTTACTTGGAATTGCCGCGCTTTTGCATGATATTGGAATTTTTATCCGCCTTGACGAACACAACCTGCATAGCGAATACATTATCAGTCATTCCGAAATCTTCGGATTAAGTAAAGCGGAAAATATGATTGTCTCTTATATTGCGCGTTATCATCGCGGAAAACAAATGCCGCAAGATAACGAACAGTTTCAGTCTCTGGCGCGTACCGAGCGCATGACGATATTAAAACTTACCGCAATTTTGCGTATTGCCGATGCGCTGGATCGCGGGCACCGTCAGTCGGTTTCGGGAATTTCTATGGAACTTTCAAAAGATACGTTTATCATCCGTGCAGGAACAGACAGAAATTTTGTCCTTGAACAGATGGCACTTGCCGAAAAAGGAGATATGTTCGAATCCGTATTCGGATATAACTTAATGTTGGTATAAAGAAAATGCACACTTAGGCAGAAAATTATGTTCCGTCTAAGCTGCAAAACGCCACAGACTATAGAATGCGTAGTACTGGCGGCACAGTATCACAGAAAACGAGCATTTTTTAATTGATAAAGAGGTTTGCAGAATGGAAACAAGATTTTTTAACAGAGAACTTTCATGGATTGAATTTAACGGCAGAGTTTTACACCAAGCCTTGTGCAGCGAACTTCCGCTGATGGAACGCATTCAGTTTCTTGCTATTGTTACAAGCAATTTTGATGAATTTTTTCAAGTCCGCGTAGCAAGCGTAAAACGTATGCTTGCTGCAAACCCACATACGGCGGATGTTTCGGGAATCATGCCGGATATGCTTTTAAAACAGATTTCATCGCGTATTCACGGCATAATAGATTTGCAGCATAAATGCCTGAATAACGACATTCTGCCGGAACTCGCAAAAAAAAATCTTGTTTATAGACAGGCGGATGATTTTAATACGCAACAAAATGATTTTACGCTCAATATGTTTCAAAACCAAATATATCCGCTGCTTACTCCTCTCCGCACAGACACGGAAGTTTTTCCGCATATCGCAAACCTTTCTCTTTATGCAGCATTTTTGCTAAAACCCATTGCGGGAATAAAATCAAGCAACGATGCACTGAAAGGAAGCGATGAGCTTCCGCGCATTGCGTTGGTTCAAATTCCTTCCGGAATACCGCGTCTTATTATGCTGCCGTCTGCAAAAGGAAAAAAAGAATTTACTTCCCTTGAAGATATTATTACAAAATACGGAACGCATTTATTTCAAGGATTTTCCGTAGAAGAAAAAATGCTGTTCAAGGTTGCGCGCGATGCGGATTTTGCAGTGGATGAAGATTCCGGACGGAATTTTATTCATGAAATGGAAAAAGTTTTAATTCAGCGGCAAGTTTCGTTTCCGGTTCAGATAACGTGTAACGGAGAAAGCGAAACGATATTGAATTTCCTTACGAAAAAATTGAATCTTACAGAAGACGATATTTACAAAGTCAACGGAATTGTTGAACCGTCGATTTTAACAGAATTGCGAAGTCAAGAAGAATGTATAAAAATGTCTTTTCCATCGTGGCAGCATTTTTATCCGGCAGACTTGCCGGAGGATGAACCTTATTGGGACATTCTCAAACAGCGGGACATTCTTCTTCACGTTCCGTATGAATCTTATCAGCCTGTTGTAAAATTTATTTCCGATGCGGCAGACGATCCTGATGTTATTACAATAAAAATGACTTTATACAGAACGGGACGGGATTCGCCTATTATAAACGCACTTGAGCGGGCGGCGCGGAACGGTAAACAAGTTATTGTTCTTGTTGAATTAAAAGCGCGTTTTGATGAAGAACGAAATATTGCGTGGGCGAATGAACTTGAAAATGCCGGCGTTACGGTAATCTACGGGCTGGTAAATTTAAAAGTTCATGCAAAAATTCTTATGATAATGCGCCGCGAAAACGGAAGCGTCCGCCGCTATGTTCATCTTGCAACCGGAAATTACAATCCCAAAACCGCAAAATTGTATTCGGATCTTTCGCTTTTTACGGCAAATCCCGAACTTACAGGAGACGCTACACAATTTTTTAACGTGGTTACGGGGTATTCGACATTGCAGACTATGAAACATATCGGAATGGCACCGGTAACGCTGAAATCAAAGCTGATGACAATGATTCAGCGTGAAATTGACCGCAGCGATCCCGAACATCCGGGACTTATAATTGCGAAGATGAACAGCTTGACGCACGAAGAAATCATCTCTGCCCTTTACCGTGCAAATTCCGCCGGAGTAAAAATTCTTTTGAACATACGCGGAATTTGTATGCTGGTTCCCGGTATTAAAGGTATGAGCGAAAATATCCGCGTTGTTTCTATTGTAGACCGCTATCTTGAGCATTCGCGTATTTTCTATTTCCAAAACGGCAATTCACCGGAGATTTATCTTTCAAGTGCGGATTGGATGCCGCGTAATCTTGACAGAAGAATCGAACTTATGTTCCCGATTTTGGATAAAGCCGTATTCAAAGAAGTACATGGAATTCTTAAAATGTATTTTGAAGACAATGAAAATTCTCATGTATTAAAAAGCTCCGGTGAATGGGAAGAAAATCCCAAAAAATCCGGAGAACAGTCGATACGCGTGCAGGAAGTTTTGTATAAAAAATACCGGCGAAAATATAGCGCGGCAAGCAAAGTTCAAAAAAATCAATTTGAAGTTCGCAGAAAGGATTAAAGTATATGTTTCGTGTTGAAGCAAAAGTAAAACTTCCTTTTTTGTGGGGTAAGTCCGCATTTAAAAAAGATAAATGGAATCAATTGAATCTTATCGTAGGTCCGAACGGTTCAGGAAAGACCTTACTTGCCGAAGAACTCGTGCGCCGCTTTAAAACAGCCGGATATTCCGTCAATTTTTTGCGGGCGGAACGTTCGAATCAAGAAGAATGCTTTAGGCGTATCCACGATGATGAAGACATTCGTAAAAAAATCGAATTCGTTTTGTCAAATATGTTCGGAAAGTCGATACGTTTTGAATCAAAAGACGGAAAAACGGTTGTCCCGACTGTTATAAATAAAGCACGCGGCGTTGAATACGGTTTACAAAGCGGCGAATGTCATGGGCTTAAAGAAATATTGACTCTGCTTGTGGCATTATATTCGGAAGAATCTGATTGTCTTATTCTTGACGAGCCGGAATTGCACCTTCATCCGCAGTTTCAGCTTTTTTTTATGAACGAAATACGCAAAGCCGCCGCCGCAAATCCATCGCGGATATTTTTTTTGATAACACATTCTCCGTTTTTTATTGATTTGAGACTCCCCGAAGATTTGACAGGCGTAATCGTATGTCATGTAAATCGTGCACCCACTCACATTGACGTTCTTTCCGAAGAAGACAGCGCATTGTTCAGACGCTTTTTGCCGAGATTCAACACATATCACAAACAGTTTTTCTTTTCCGACAATCAAATTTTTGTTGAAGGATACACGGATCAGCAGATGTTCACATATCTATTGGACTGCGTAGAAATAAATTCCGGTATTGCAGGGACGGGTATAATCGATGTAGGCGGCAAAGACGAACTCGGCGTCTTTTTTAAAGTTTGTTCTATGCTCGGTACGAATGCAAGAATAATCACCGATCTTGATTCGCTTTTTTGCGGGAAACTCCGCGATATGCTGTGTGAAGATTTGCGCGTTATACAGTGGATTGAAAAGCAGTCCGAAAAGCAGCAACCTTTTTACCGCGATATTTTTACGCGCAAGGAATTACAGCATTCAATAACATTTGAAAAATTGATTTCCAAACTTGAATATTTTCTTGTGAGCATCGGTAAGTGCATTTGCGAAAATGTCGCGCAAACTCCCGGTGAAATAAATTTATTTATTGAAAAACTTACAGGGCTTTACGAAAAATATGAAAATCCGGAAAGTCTTGATACATTTAAAACCGTAGTTTTGCAGGGAGCGGCGCGGCTTGGTCAAAATCTTGAACAGGCTCTGCCGGAAGAAATTGCGCGGACGGTTCCATTGGCGTGTAATCTTGCAAGTTACATTTTAGCCGCTGCGGAAGCCGCGCAGGTTTATATTCTTCCCGGCGGCTGCATCGAAAATTATTACAACCGCAACGAAAATCCGTATATGCCGATTCAAGGAAAAGACCGCCTGTTTCATGCCGAACTTGAATACGTTATGTCATGCACAAAAGAAAATCTTATCGCGGAATATCCGGATCTTGTAGACATACTTAACCGCGCTGCCTCGAAAAACGCTTCTATCCCGCGTAAAGAGGCGTAGAATGACGGATGACGAATTTTAAACTCGATATTCGAAGCGAATAGGTTTTGCTTGATTAGCTTGGTACAGTCATAGTAACGGAAAATCTTTGCCGTGTTCAGTTAAATTCATTTAGATCAACTTCGGAAAACCCTTTGCTGTCGGGTTGCTTTACGGGTTCCGGTTTGGCAGCAGGCGGCGCAAATCTGCGTTTTAGGCTGTCTTTTGTCTCTTGCAGAGCCATTGCTTTTAAAACATCCTCTTCCTCTTTTCTTGTCAGAACGCGGACTATTTTATTCGCATCCGAGTCTGCTTGTACGGTTTTCGGGGAACCGTCAGATTCGTATTCATTTAGGATTTGAATTATAGGTTGGCGAGGATTATTCGGAGCGACATCCGTTACAATTCCTATTTTTCCGTTATTAAGGTACACATATGCACCAATCGGGAAAAGCGAAAGGCTGTATAAAAGAGCTTTTATGACGGTTTCATCGTATTGCTTGTTGCTGTTTTTCAGCATTTCCACCATTGCATCAAAAGTTGTACGCTCCGTTTTATAGTCGCGTGGAGCAGTTATTGCTTCAAAAGAACAGGCGACGGAAATTATTTTTGCATAAATGGATATTTTTTTTCCTTCAAGCTGACGCGGATAACCCATTCCGTTTTCTTTTTCATGGTGTTCCAGAACTCCAAGCTGAATACTTAACGGAAAATCCAATTCTTTTACTATATTAAATCCTAAAATCGTGTGCGTCATAATCTGCGCTTTTTCAGACTGCGATAATGCTTTGTCCGTCATATAAAGCTGGGGCGGCAGACGGAGCATTCCGATTTCATGCAAAATACAGGCGATTCCAAGTTCTATCAGCTTTGAAAGAGGCAGATGCAGTTCCATTCCCAGTGTTATCGCAAGAACAGTAGAGCGCATTGAATGGATTACAAGAAAATTCTTACTTCTTGCTTCTGCTGAGGGCGTTATACGGAGAACATAGCGTTTGTGTTCTTTTATGAATATGCAAAGATTTTGTACATTGTCGGTTAAATCTTTTAAATCAATTTTTTTATGTGTCGCGTAATGAGTATAAATGGAATTTATGTAATTCATGTATTCATCATAAACTTTATGGACATAATCCATCCTTGAACGTTCCGAGTTCCCATATTTTACTGAAGCCATATTGGCAATTACTTCTCGGACGGATTCACTTGCTTGTTGGGTAGAAGTTTTCTGTACCGGTTTTGCTTCGTTATTGCTTACAACAATTTCGTCTTTTTGAGGTTTCGGTTCATCTTCACATAAAAAATCTTTAAAATTCCAATCTTTAAGAGTTTTTACAAGTTCTTCTGTAACGGCTGTACCGGCAGGAAGAAGTATATATTCTTTATCAAGCAGCAAATCGCTTTTAAATGTTAAATCCGGCTTTAACGCTTCAAGTTTAACCGTTGTCTCCATAAGATAACACTCCGTCTATAAATATCGGCGTAAGACTTGGGAAACTTTATTTTACGGATTATATATAGAAAACAGGGACTATTTACAAGCGATTTATAAACGAACTGTAAGAAAATCTTCTTTGTCTGTTTTATACTTACTAAACTTCGTCGCCGTAATGGTTTGCATATCGATTTTTTGATATACTGTATCGAAATGCGAGGTCTTATGAGAATTACGAAACTGGGTGAAGATATTTTACGTGAAAAGGCGGAGCCTGTTGCGGAAATAAACGATGAAATCCGTGCGTTGGCGGCAGAAATGTTTGACGCGATGATAGAGGCGGACGGAATCGGACTTGCCGGACCGCAGGCAGGCAGAAAACTGCGCATTTTTGTGGTTATGATTGACGACGGGGTGCACCGTGTATTTATAAATCCGCAGATTATTTCTACATCTAAGGAAACAAGCGAATATGAAGAAGGCTGCCTTAGTATTCCGCAGGTGTACGAGACTATAACTCGCCCTTCAAAGATAAAAGTGCAGGCATTCGATGAAAACGGCAAGCCGTTTACGCTTGAAGCGGACGGACTTTTGGCACGCGTTATTCAGCATGAGTATGACCATTTGGACGGAATTTTGTTTATCGACCGCGGCGATAAGGACTTTGCGGAAAAGACTGAAGCGCAGTTTGCAGCGCGTTCGGAGCGGCGAAAACAAAAAGAAGCTGAGCGGGCGAAAAAAGAAATGCGGATTGCGGCAAAAAAAGCTGCACATGACGCGAAAAAAGCCCGCAATGCAGGAGCGTCTTGAATGCCGCGCCTAAAAGTCCTATACGCAGGAAGCCCCGCAGCAGCCGCGCGAACTCTTGAGCTGCTTATTGAATATTCAGCCGATTCTGAATGCGGTTTTGAAATTTGCGGAGTTTTATCCAATCCTCCGACGGCAAAAGGACGGCACAAGACTCCGACACCGACTCCGGTCGCGCTTATCGCCGAAAAATTCGGTCTGTCATGTCTTACGCCAGAACACTTGAATGCAGAATGCCGTGAACAGGTCAGTGCGCTTGCTCCGGATATTTTGGTGTGTTTTGCCTACGGACACATATTCGGACCGAAATTCCTTTCGCTTTTTAAGTTCGGAGGGCTTAATCTGCACCCGTCTGCTCTGCCCAAATACCGCGGCTGCTCTCCCGTAAATGCAGCTATTTTGAACCGTGATACGGAAACGGCGTTTACAGTACAGACTTTGAGCCTTGCAATGGACGAAGGCAATATTGTCCGGCAAAAAAAAATTGCACTTACCGGCGCGGAAACGGCAGGCAGTCTATTGAATGCGGCGGCGGAAGACGGGGCTGCACTTTTATGCGATGCGATTTCCGAAATTTCGCGGACCGGGCAATTGCCTGCCGGCACACCGCAGATTGGAGAAGCGAGCTATACGACAGTCATCTCAAAAGATGACGCACAAATCGATTGGACAAAGAGCGCGGAAGAAATAGACGCTTTTGTGCGCGCATATTCGCCGGAACCGTGTGCATGGACAACGGAAAATGGAAGTGCGCTTAAAATCCTTGCGGGAAAGATATTTTCCGGCGCATGTGCAGCCGGTGCGGACGAAACTGCCGTCTGCGGTACGGTTTTGCAGTTTGAGAAAAATGCAGGAATCCTCGTTCAATGCGGCGGCGGGATTTATGCAGTTACCGAGCTTCAGCGGCAGGGAAAAAACGCTGCAAAAGCGAAAGACTTTATAAACGGCGCACGCGGCTTTATCGACACGGTTCTCGGCGGACAGGAATGCGGGGTTAAAAAGACATAATGGATTTGGCATCCTCTTCGGAGCTGCCTAAAAAATTATTTTCCTTCTCATAATTTAAAATGTACACATTAGACAAAATTTCATACAGACCATACCGTCAGGCAAAGCTGTGTGTGCCTCGGAATTTTCTAAATTAAGGATATTCTTTCTGCGATAATAATGATACTATAAAAGCAGGCATACTATGGGTTGGAATACTCGGGTTGTTAACTATCGACGCCGCCCCGCTGGTATGCCTTTTTTTATTGAGAAAAATATAATCGACGTTAACGTCAAATAACTATTTAAATCTTCAAAAGAATTAACTAGACTTAAAAACGTATTTACGGGCGCAAATCCTTGTCAAAGCCGATTAAGGCTGACTTGCCGCAGATGTTTTTACGAAAAAACGCATAAAAATAAACAAAATATCTGATACCTCTATCACTGATTGCGGCAGTCCGTAAATTATTTATTTGGGTTATAAATAGGAGCGTATATGAACGTATACAAAAGATTATTTAAGTATGTGCCGGAGAAAACGCATTGTGCGTACATTTCGGCAGTATTGGCAACGGTCAGTGCGGTACTGTCTATGCTTCCGTACTGGTATTTATGGAAGTTTTTACATGCACTTGTAGCAATGAAAAACTATGAAGGCAGCAAGCATTATGCTGTCGTTATCGTAGTTATGATGATTGCACAAGGATTGATTTATTTTGCCGCGCTGTGGGCTTCACATTTGCTGTCATTCCGTATTGAAACAAATTTAAAGATTGAAGGAATAAAGCATTTGATGAATGCATCGTTTGCGTTTTTTGATACGAATGCTTCGGGCACAATCCGTAAAACAATCGACGATAACACGCAGGAAACTCACATGATTGTGGCTCACCTTATCCCCGACAATATAAACGCGTTTTTAACACCGTTTTTGATGATTGCCGTGATGTTCGCAGTAGATTACCGGCTTGGAATTCTTCTTATCGTAGTAACGATTATAGGTGCTCTGCAGGTAAGATGGATGTTCGGTGAACAGAGTTTTATGAAAATCTACAAGGCTTCGCTTGATAGAATGAACGCCGAAGCTGTCGAATATGTACGCGGAATGCAGGTTATTAAGATTTTTAGGAGTACCGTACAATCGTTTAAGAATTTTTATGATTCGATTATGACTTATTCAAAATATTCTATTGATTATGTGTACTCTTGCAGAACGCCGTATGTTATCTTCCAAGTTATTTTTAATATCATCATCGCGCTTTCCGTACCATTTGCAATTATTTATATAAATAAAGGTGCAGCGGTTCAGGAAATTTTAGTACGTGTTATATTTTTTGCAGCGTCCGGCGGACTTATGTTCTCTGCATTGATGCGCGTTATGTATGTGGGAATGTACCAAATGCAGGCGCAGATGGTTGTCGATAAGTTTGAAGAGATTTTTGAATCTATGAAAAAAGATAAGCCGGAACACGGTACGCGAGAAACATTCAATAATTTCGATATTGAATTTAAGAATGTGTCGTTTAAGTATGCGGAAGATTATGTGTTAAAGGATGTAAGTTTTAATCTTTCACAGCATAAAACGTATGCGCTGGTAGGTTCTTCCGGCGGCGGAAAATCGACTATTGCAAAATTGATTTCCGGTTTTTACAAAATCAATGAAGGTATGATTTTAATAGGCGGACACGATATTGCCGAATATTCCGAAAAAGCTCTTTTGAGCAATATCGCTTTTGTATTCCAAAATGCAAAGCTGTTCAAAACAAGTATTTTTGAAAATGTGCATATCGGCAATCCCGCCGCGTCCCGCGATGAAGTGATGAAGGCTTTGGAAGAAGCACAGTGCGGCGACATACTGAATAAATTTCCTGAGCGCGAAAATACGGTTATCGGTTCAAAGGGAGTGCATTTGTCCGGCGGAGAAATGCAGCGCATTGCGATTGCCCGTGCAATTTTGAAAAATGCGAACATCATCATTTTGGATGAAGCGTCCGCTGCCGCCGATCCGGAAAACGAATATGAAATTCAGCAGGCGTTTTCCAATTTGATGAAGAATAAAACCGTAATTATGATTGCGCACCGCCTAAGCTCTATACGCAATGTTGATGAGATTTTAGTTATAGACGGCGGCTCCGTTGCAGAACGAGGCAGCGATGCGGAACTTATGCAAAAAGGCGGCAAATACTGTCGGCTGCAAGAAATGTATTCCAAAGCGAATGAATGGAGAGTTTAATTCACGTATGCGCGTTCGCGCATCAATTCAACAGCTTTCAAAGTAGAGATTTTGTTCAACTGTTGAATTTTAAGGAGTTTTGAGATGATTAAGAAAATTCAAAAAATGTTTGCGCTTACGGAAAGCGGCGCAAAAGGACTTTTAAGAGCGAGTTTTTATTCCACTTTGCAGCCGGCCGCATTTATGCTGCCTATGATGATAGTTATGCTGTTTGCGCAAGGCATACTTGAAGACAATTTGCGTCCGGTCAAGTTTTTTATTACAGGAATCGTGATTGTTGCCGCAATAATGTATGTAATTTTGTATGCAACATATAATTCGCTTTATAAAGAAACGTACAAAGAAAGCGCAAATTTGCGTATTGAAATTGCAGATATCTTAAAAAGTCTGCCTTTGTCGTATTTTTCAAAGCACGATATTTCAGACTTATCACAGGCGATTTTATCCGATGTAGGAACGATTGAGCATGCGCTAAGTCATGCAATCCCCGAAGCGTTCGGAATGGCTCTTTATCTTTTGATTATCGGAGCTGCACTGTTCGTCATGAATCCCAAATTGAGTCTTTGTATTATTCTTCCGATTGTCGGAAGCCTTTGTCTGCTTTTATTGTCCAAGAAAATGCAGATTCTTGAAACCGGTAAATACCACAAAAAACTTCGCGAAACATCGGAGGCTTTTCAGGAAGTGATTGAACTTCAGCAGGAAATAAAAAGCTATGGTCGGACGGAAGATGTAAAGCAAAAACTTATCAAAGAAGTTCAAGACGGAGAAAAAATGCACATCCCGGTAGAATTGGCGCAAGCTCTTCCTACAGCAACAGCAACTTCGATTCTTGTGTTTATGATTGGTTTTACACTTCTTTTCGGTGTCCCCATGCTGCTAAACGGTGAAGTTTCATTGCTGTTTTTACTCGGTTATATCATTGCTGCCGCAAAGATAAAGGATGCTGTTTCCGGTCTTTATATGAATCTTGCGGAAATTATGTATATCGATTCACGCATTAAACGCATTAAAGAACTTAGAGAAGTCAAAATTCAAAGCGGTGAAAAAGCGGAATTAAAGACTTATAACATTGAATTCAAAGATGTTGAGTTTTCATACAATGCCGACAGAAAAGTAATAAACGGACTTTCATTTACGGCGAAACAGGGTGAAGTAACGGCACTTGTCGGACCTTCCGGCTGCGGAAAGACTTCCGTGCTTCGTTTAATGTCCCGCCTTTACGATTACGACAAGGGGCAAATTCTTATCGACGGAAAAGACATTGCAAAAATCGACACCGACAGTTTATTCGATAAGATTTCGATTGTGTTTCAGGACGTTATGCTGTTCAACACAACGGTAATGGAAAATATCCGAATCGGAAATAAGAATGCAACCGATGACGAAGTAAAAGAAGCTGCCCGCCTTGCAAATTGCTCCGAATTTATTGAATCGCTGCCGGACGGCTACAATACTGTAATCGGCGAAAACGGAAGCAAACTTTCAGGCGGCGAGCGTCAGCGGCTTTCAATAGCGCGGGCTTTCCTGAAAAATGCTCCAATCATCATTCTTGACGAAATAAGCGCATCGCTCGATGTTGAAAATGAAATGAAGATTCAGGAAAGTCTAAATACGCTCATAAAAAATAAAACGGTTGTGATAATTTCGCATCGCTTAAAATCCGTTGAAAATGCCGACAAAATTATTGTTTTGGATAACGGCAAACTCAATGCGGAAGGTACTCATAAGCAGCTTATGGAAAATTCCGCGCTGTACCGAAGCATGATTGAAAAATCCGGCATGACGGAAGTGTATACGTATTGAGTCGGAGGAATAGCGGGCTTTTGCTCGCTGCCGTATCCTG
>CAUUGI010000013.1:0-33848 GCA_963544675.1 uncultured Treponema sp. | reverse complement strand
TTCGGGCGGAGCGTGTGTCTCGCTTCGGGCAGAGCGCACAACTCGCTTCGTGCGGGGCGAGCAACTCGCTTCGGGCGGAGCGTGTGTCTCGCTTCGGGCAGAGCGCACAACTCGCTTCGTGCGGAGCGAGCAACTCGCTTCGGGCGGGGCGGACAGGATGTATTGGTTTTACAGATGTAATTCGGTTTGCTGTCCGCTCAAGTTTTATTGGGCGGCAGAGAAATTAATCTGAAAGACTTAACTAATTCACCGCCCATCCGAGTTTTGACCAAAGTCAAAACTCGCATAAAAACTTTGGATGAAAAAGTATCGGCGAGAGGCGCACTCGATGAGACGGACTCATCCCTTCGAGTGTAGGGAAAAGCTCCCTCCGAACGTAGGGAGCACTTCCCTATGGACGTAGGGAGACGCTCCCTTCGGGCGTAGGGAGACACTCCCTACGGGCGGAGTGTACGTCTCCCTCCGAGCGGGGCGGACAGGATGTATTGGGTTTACAGATGTAATTCGGTCGTCTGTCCGCTTCAACTTTTACTTGCAGTAAAACTTGGTGAAAAATATTGACGGGGACTACTTCGAGCGGGGCTGCTCTATCACTTCGAGCAAGGCGGCTCGATACCTTCGAGCAGGGCGGCTCGACACCTTCGAGCAGGGCGGACAGGAGAATTGGGTTTTACAGATGTAATTCGGTCGTCTGTCCGCTTCAAGTTTTACTTGCAGTAAAACTTGCTGAAAAATATTGACGTAAGCCGTATTCGGTGAGGCGGACAGGTGTATTCGGTTTTACAGATGTAATTCGGTCGTCTGTCCGCTTCAACTTTTCCTTACAGTAAAACTTGCTTCCTTCGGACGACGGGACTTCAATTACTCAGGCTTGTGTAAAACAGTTTATTTTTCGCTTTCGTTTTACTTGCTCTATAAATCCGGAAAATAATCTTATTCGACATATTCGTCGTCATCGCGATTGAAAATGCGCAGTTCTCCTCTTTCGTATGCGCGGCGAAGAGAGGACATAAACTCATCGGTAACGCGGATGCAGTCTTTTTTTAAGAGCGGAGCGGCGGCTTCCGCTTCGTCCCGCACTTGTGCACGGCGGCCTGCGGAAATGCAGCTTAAAATCTTATCGCGGAAAGAATCCGTTTTTCCAGCCGTAAGAAGCGCAATATCAATATCGCTCATACTCCGCAGTTTATCTTGAATAAATCTGTCGTCAGCATTTACGACATCATCAAGCGTAAAGAGACGGTTACGCAAATCTTCGCCTAAGGACGGATCTTCCGTCTCAAGCGATGAAAGAATCGCGTTTTCCGCACCGGCAGGCATCTTTTTCAGTATTTCTGCAAGAACGTTCCGCCCGTCGATATTTTCCGCATTCCCGCTTGTCTGCATAAGAGATTTTTCATGCATTGCCTGATCAACTCTGCGTAGAATCTCCGGAGAAACCGGCTGTAGTTTTGCAAGACGGCGCACAACCTCTTTTTTGTCCTCAGGTTTCATAAGGTTGATTACGGCAGCAGCTTTTTTAGGCTGAATGCGTGAAAGAACCAATGCACTTGTTGCAGGGCTTTCATCGGACAAAAGCAGCATTACGCGCTCGTTATCTGCATCGTTTAAATAATCGAAAGGTTTTGCACCGGCGAACGGAGCGGCTTTTTCAAGAAGCTGTTTTGCGCGTTCCGGACCGTAAGCTTTTTCAAGAATATTACGCGCAGTATCCATTCCGCCGGATTCGCGGGAGCGTTCCAGCAGCGAACGAAATTCCTCTAAAATCACGGAAGCTTCTTCCGGCGTAACGCTCCGTATAGATGCAATTTCGGGGATTATACGTTCGGTCTGAGCTTCCGTAAGATGCGGAAGAATTTTTGCGGCTTCGTCAACGCCGATTAAAAGCAAAAACTTTGCGACGCGGCGGTAAACGGAATCTTTTCCGTCAGTTTCGGTTTCGCTGACGGGAACTTTAATCAGCCCTCGCGAAGTTAAAGCATCCGCCGCCCTGTCAAGTTCTCCTGCTGAGCCGGAGCTTTTTTTTGAATCCGATATTTTTCCGATTTGACGGTCTGCATCTTTTAGGGGTTCCGAATCAGTCTGTTTTTTTGCAGCTCTTTGCGGAATAAACGGCGGCGTTTGGGATGAGTTTTTGACATCTTTTGACGCATTTTTGTACGCGGATGCCCGCAGGTCATTCAAGTTCATGCGCAGATGATAGCATAAACCGAAAATTCTGAATATACTGCGCGCTATGCCGATTGTTGAAACATTAAATCCTTCCGATTTTGAAAAATCTCTCATCTTTAAAGAAAAAGACGTATTTTTAAATCCTGACAGGAGTCTTCCTGACGGAAGAACCGCTGCAAGACTTATAAATAATATTTCTCAAGATAAAATCGAATACGGCATAGGAGAAATGCCTGAATCCGTCTTTGCAGCCGTACTTGCTGCCGATTCCGATGAAGTACAAGGGCTTCGAAAATTTTCCGTACGTGAGTGTTTTGCTTCGGGAGACGAAAAAAAAGGTGAAATTATTGCACGGGCGCGGACTTTACTGAAATGGAGCGAAGAAATGAAGTTTTGCCCCAAATGCGGAAGCCTTCTTACATTAAGCGGAACACGCAGCTCAAAAATCTGCCAGAAATGCGGCAAAGAACATTTCCCCAGAATAGAACCTTGCATAATCGTACTTGTAAAAAAAGATGATGAATTGCTTTTGGCAAGACATGTAAGCCATGCAAGCGACGTATTTACTTGTATTGCAGGATTTATCGAGGCGGGTGAGTGTGCGGAAAGTGCCGTTGCCCGCGAAGTAAAAGAAGAAACCGGAATATCCGTTAAAAACGTAAGATATTTTGCAAGTCAAAGCTGGCCTTATCCCGATCAACTTATGCTGGGTTTCTACGCGGATTACGATTCGGGGGAAATATCCGTTCAAAAAGAAGAATTACACGAAGCCGCATGGTTCAGTAAAAAATCTCTCCCCCCAATACCGAAACGCGGCTCAATGGCTTACAGACTTATTACCGAATATTGCTCTTTTGCTCTTTCAGATTCCTAAAATATATCGGGCGGTGCCGCCTATTATTATCGGAATGATAAGATTATCGAAATCCGCCAGCGGCAGCACTTCTACAAAAGTCGCCGTAACTGCAAGAATTAATGCGGATTGCGGATTTTTACATACCGCAAAAGCCGAAATTAAAACCGCAAAAAAACAAGTCAAACTTCCGGCGGCGGTTTTTCCGTTGGTAAACGGAATTCTTACGCGCCCGAACAATTTTCCTGCAAAACTTGCAAGTCCGTCTCCGAAAGCGAGCGCGTATATTCCGATTCTGCGGCTTTCCGGTTCCAATAAGAATGCGGCGATTAGTATACCGAATACAAGCGTCAGCGGACCAAGCACGAATTTATTTTCATCGCGTTTACGGGCGGCAACGGCGGTTATTTTTGCAACAACGGGAACTTCTATTCCCCTAAGTCTGAGTGTTTCTGAAACAGTGTAGAAAAAAGCCGCAGCAAATAAAGATATTACCGTCGGGAAAAACGCCTTATCCAAAAATAGCGGAATAAATGCGCTGCAAAGGTGTATGGATTTTCTTATAAGCTCTTTTGTAATGCTTATGCGGTATTGCTTTGCTAATATTCCGTATTCCGACGGGCGCATATTCATCTGCCGAATTCTTCTTCGCCGTTTAATGTACGCGGCAATCCCGTATAAATTTCCGGTTCATAATCCGGCATAGGATGACTTACATATTTCATATTCTGTTCGGCAAGATTGCTTCCGCCGAGTCTTATCATTGTAGTCTGATTCCGCGTAAGTGCGTCCCATGCGCGCATGGATTCCTGAAAATTAACCATTGCCTGCGCGTTCAGTGAACTGTTTCCGGTTCTGCGGGCAAGTCTGTAAAGCGTTACTCCAAGATTGTTTGATGCCTTCAGGTATAAATCGACAATTTCACCGTCTTCCGAACGGGTCTGCGGGAACATAATTCCTTTCTGTGCGCGCTCTGCATCCAAATGGTCTATAAGACGCTCGTAATATCCTTGTGCAGCATAATTATCATCACGCAATGAAAGAGTATTTCCCATAGCCAGAAGAAGATTTATATCGGAAGAATCTTCTTCAGATGCTTTCATAAATGAACCTAGAGCTTCCGAATAATTTTTCTTTCCGTATTGAATATAACCGATTTTATAACGGATTTTCGGAGTATCGTAGAAATTATCAACAGCATCTTTGTAATTCAATAGAGCACTTTCCGTATCACCTGATATAAAATATTCTATATCGCCGATGTCGCCGTAAAGTTGTCCTACCTGCCTATTGCCTTCAAGACCGCTGCCTTCGTGCTGTGCGGTGAAAAGCGAAATTCCGCCTGTATACGCTTCCAGTGCTTTTAGATATTCATGTTCATTTTTATATTCTTCGCCCAAAAGTCTGTATGAGTTTATGTTTTTATAGACATCGCGTTTTTTTACGGAACGAGCCTCATCAAAAAGTTTTATCGTGTGATGCAAATATTCTTTCGCTCTGTTCCTGTCTTTCATGTGAACATAATAGTGGGACATATTGTAGAATGCGACCGGATTGTTTTCATCCGCTTTGATCGCACGTACAAGAGTTTCTTTTACGTCTTCTATTTTTGAGCGCAAATATTCATCGGAAGGAGCAAGCGTATCGTACAGTTTATCCAAAAGATAGCCGCTTAATTCCGTCCAGTCCTCCGCACCCAGAGATTTTGCTTTAGGCATGAAATTGTCTTTCAACTGTAAAACTTCAAGCAGATTGTCGGTTCTTATGTAATACCGAAGCATTCTTGAAAGATAAAATAAACTCTTGCTCTTTACTTTATTTGTTTCGACCAAATCGGAATAACGTGCGCGTGCAAGCGGAAATTTCGATGCATCTTTTTCGGTCGCCCACTCAAGATAAATATCTCCGAGCAAAAGAATTCCGTCAGGATCGTTTACGTGATGATCGAGTATGTCGCGGAGAACAATTTCCTCCGCTTTAGAGTAATTTGCAAGATCATCCAATTCCATTTGCGCATATTCAAGTCCGGCAGTTTTATCGAACTTGAATGTACGCAGAATTCCTACATACATTTGCTCCGCTCGCATATATTGCTTGTGATTACGGTAGCCGTGTGCATATTTGAAAAACCATTTTTTCTGAAGATTATATTTTACGGCTTCGTTGAATTTTTCTTCCGACTGCGGATAGTTTTCCGCCTCAAGAAGATTATAGCCCTGCTTATACAAGTGATTTGCCATTGCAGGTTCATATATATAAAATTTTGAGAACATAAATACGAGCCAGACGAGCAGTGCACATATCAAGCTCATCAATGCGCCCGGAATAATTTTATTTCGCAATTGATATTGGAAAGATGCCTTATATGCTTCGTATTCTGCCGCCGTACGCCGTTCAAAATCGCGCGGAACCGGAATAGAAATATCAAGCATTTTTTCCAAATCGGATGCAAGCTGCCGAGCCGAAACTTTCTTTAATACTTTTTGAACAATTTCAAATTCCGCTTCGTCGGTAAATTCGTTCTTTATAATAAGATCTTCAACAGCAAGCCGCACATTCAGCGGATAGGAAGAAAGATTCTTTAGGAATTTTTTATACTCTTCATCCGAAAGCGTATTTTCAGGCAACGTACCGTCATCGGAATCTACACGTATTTCCGGCTCCGGCATTTTCATTTTGCCGTTTTTGCCTTCAGCAACCGTATCTACGTCCGTAAAACCGCGTATTTCAAAATCACCCGTATCGATTTTTACATTGTCTGCATCATCAAGCTCAAAGTCTCCGCCGGAAAGCTGTGTATCAGTATCGGGGAATTCCATTCCGGCAAGCTCGCTTGTATCGAATGTTTCGATGGGCATACTTTCATCGGCAGATGTATCTATATTCCCCCCGTCTGAAGAATCATTTAAATCAAAATCGAAGTCCGCAGGAAAATCATCGGATTCAGGAAACTCTCCGTTATCTTTTGAAGTTTCATTTGCAGGGGTATCAGCCGCGTTTGATTCAGAAGGTGTCTCATCCGACTGAATATCTTCAAAAGACGGGGATTCCGAAATATTTTCCGTACTACCGGAATTGTCTTCCGTGCCTGCGTCAAAATCCTGCAAATCTGCCGATTGTCCGTCCCGCTCCGAAGGAATATCACCTAAATCAAATGAACCGTCATCAAGTCCGAAAGAATCGTTTGAGGCATCATCGAAATTTATTGAAGAAAAATCATTTTCATCATCAGGTATTCCTGCAAATAATGAGCTGTCATCCGAAGGGGATGACAAATCGGTTGCGCTGTCGTTTTCAGGCACGTCGCTTGAAACAGGAACGTCTGAAACATCTTGCTCATTTGGTGCAGATGCCTCTTCCGCAGAATTAAAATCATCTTCCGGTACTTCAGGTAAATCTTCCGTTCCTGTACCGACAGAATCTATATCAGGCATTTCCATGTCGGCAGAATCGAAAAGCCCTTTCGGTGTGCCTTCAGAAGTGTCTTCTTCAGTGTCAAGATTATTGTCAGCCGAAGATTCGGCAGGTTCCGCCGGCTCAAAATCGTCGAATTCTTTGCTTTCCGAACCTAAATCTATCGTATTTGCTTCAGGTAAATCAAAATCGGAAAAATCGATTCCGCTTTTTGGCGATTCAGTCTGTACATCATTTAAGTCTTCTGCAGACGGATACGGTTCTGCGTTTTCGGGGATTTCAGGAGTTTCTGCAAGCGAATCAAAATCATCAAGAGAGAACATCTGTCCCGGCTGGATTTCCGCGTTATCCGGCTCAGTTTCAGTATTCTGATTTTCCGAAGTCTCGATAAAATCGTCAGTATCATCAATATTGTCGATAGAATCGCCGTCAAATGCTATGTCGTCAAGTTTTATGTCGTCCCCTGCATTTTCTTCCGAAATATCATCCGGCGGATTTTCAGAATTTAAATCGTCCGTTTCGGAAAGCGGCTGTTCCGTAGGTGCATTTTCCGATAAATCTTCCAAATCATCGAGAGAAAACATTTGTCCCGGCTGAATATCATCGCTTTGAGGTGTAAATTCATCTAAATCGCCAAGCTCGTCCAAATCGAAAGATTTTGTATCGTTTGCAGGAGCGTTATCTTCAGGCGGCTGAGCTAAATTTTCTATATCATTCAACGGTATTTTTTCGCTGTTTTGTATGTTTTCCGCAGATTTATTTTTATCTTCCGTTTCCGCCGCAATCGCATCTTCAAGCGAAGGAATCGAATCTATTTCTTCCGAATTATTTTGTTCGGGATTTTGTAAAACGGACATATCGATTGCTTGATCCAATCTGTCGGAGTTTAGATTAGTCATGTCCGAAATATTTTCATTTGAATCAGGGATTTCTGTAGGCGCAGGTTCTTCCGACGGGGCAGAAGTTTTTTCAGATTCATTTTCTGCGCCGTTTTGATTTTCTTCAAAATCGGCAGCATCGCCCAACAAATCATCTAAACTCAAATCGGCAATGTCGGGTTCTTTATCTTCTTCCGGCTCAAGAATTTCTTCGGGATTCGGAAGCTCATCTTCCATAAACATTGAAAGATCCGGCATGGAATCGCTGTTTCCCGCACCGGCAGCCGTTTGATTCACCAATGAAGATAAATCCGGCACATTCACATTTACAGGGGATACTGCCGGTTGCTCTGCCGCAGTACTTGCTGCCGAAGTTCCTGTAATATCCGAAAAATCTTCGTCAGCATTTATATTTTTATTTTCTGCAGACGGTTCAACAACAAGATCTGAAATTCCCATTACAAAATCATTTGAATCGTCAACATCTTTGACGTTTCTTGGAATGGGAACGGAAACAACTTTTTCACCGCGCTGGGCACGCAGTTCAGCTTCGTTTCCAAGTGAAAGAATATCGGAATTAAATTTTTTGAGCTGACTTAGACCCGGCATAACGTAATAATTTTACCTCACAAAATATCATGATTTCAAGGGCGGACTTTTTACTTTCCGTTTCGATTTAACGCGGTAAATCGAAAAGTCAAAATCAAGGTTACTATAAATAACGGTTTTTTTCGAGTTTAACTTAATGATTTTAGGTAAATGCAGCAGCTTATAATTTTCCGGAAATGCTGATTTTTTGTGAGTGCTATACACACAGCTCAAAAGCCGGAAAACCCATCAACTCAAATTCCTCTTCACAATATTTTTCTTCAATAAAGCAAAAAAATTCGGTATATTAGACACATTCTATAACTTCGTTATCGCTTAGGTTGACGAGTTTTTAGTAAGCTGTTCTGAAACAGAAGTTTACGAACAGTTTATTTCATCACCTTGCAGGGTGCACTTGCAATGGCGGAATATTTTATAAACTTCAGGAGAATTATTTTATGAACAATGACCTTGAAACAAGAGTAAAAGAAGTGCTCGATATGTTCAGACCCAATTTACAAGCTGACGGAGGCGATATGGAATTCATTTCTATCGATGAAAAGAATCGAGTTCATCTCATATTGACCGGAGCCTGCGGCGGATGTCCGATGGCTACAATGACGCTGAAAATGGGCGTAGAACGCTATTTAAAGGACGCAATACCTGAAATCACCGAAGTCGTGCAGGATAATGCATCAGAAGAGCAATTCTAACAGCCCAAATGCTGATTTTTTGAAAACTCGGCATTTAATTCGATAAATTGCCGAGCTTATGAGGAATACATGAAAGTTGCGATTGTACACGATTGGCTGACGAGTTACGCGGGGGCGGAAACCGTCATTGAAGTGATTTTGAAGATTTATCCCGGCGCGGATATTTTTACACTTGTCTACGATAAAAAAAAGCTCAAAAATCATTTTGAAAATAACAAAATCTATACATCACGAATGCAAAAACTCCCGTTCGCCTCAAAGATTTATACTAAACTGCTCAAATTTATGCCGCGCGCATTCGAATCCTTTGATTTTTCCGACTACGATTTGGTCATTTCAAGCTCTTCCTGCTGCGCGAAGGGCGTTATCGTTCCGCCGCACATTCCGCACGTCGCCTATATCCATTCACCGATGCGCTATGCGTGGGATTTGTTTTTCGACTACAAAAAAAGGAGCGGCGCGCTCACACGTCTTTTTATGGAACGCTGGATGCCTGAAATTCGGCAATGGGACTTTATTTCCTCGCAGCGAATCGACACGATTTGCGCCAATTCCAGCTATATTGCGCGGCGCATTCAAAAATACTGGGCGCGCGATTCGCTCGTCATCTATCCGCCGCTCAATGCCGAACGCTTTTTTCCTAAAGAAGCGGACGACGCAAGCGGCTCTTCCGGCGCGAAAGACTTTTACGTTACGTTTTCGCGCCTTGTGCAATACAAGCGGGTTGACCTTGCCGTTTCCGCGCTCAAGGGCAGCGGCAAAAAACTCGTCGTTATCGGAAGCGGGCCTGAGTTAAAGCGGCTCAAAAAACTTGCCGCAGGGGATGCAAACATTACGTTCACCGGCAGAATCAGCGATGAGGCGGTGAGAGGATACCTGCAAAACTGCAAAGCGCTCATTTTTTCGGCGGAAGAAGACTTTGGACTGACGCCGGTAGAAACGCAAGCGTGCGGCAGCCCTGTTATTGCGTTCGGGCGCGGCGGCGCGTGTGAAACCGTCATCGACGGAAAAACCGGCGTATTTTTTGCCGAGCAAACCGTACCCGCTCTGAAAAAGGCGCTCGACCGCTTTGAAAAACTTGACGCGGAAGGCGCATTCAAGCCGGAAGAAATTGTCCGGCACGCGCACACGTTCTCGGAAAGCCGTTTTATCGCAGACTTTACAGCGGCAGTTGAACGCACGCAAAAGAAAATCGCCGACGCATACAAAACCGGCAGCACGGAGCCGCTATGAAAATTGCCATAGACTGCCGCATGAGCGGACAAAGCGGAATCGGAACATTTTTAGACGGTATTCTGCCCTTCCTGCTGCAAAGCGGCAACGATTTTTTGCTGCTCGGCTATAATCCGAAAAATCCTGCTTCCGAAGAAGCGCGGACGGTGTTTTCTGCAAAAAACGTGCAGTTTGCGCCGTGCGCGATCAAAACTTTTTCGCTCAAAGAAACATTTTTTTTTCCGCGCGCGCTTGCTAAAAAAATCAATGCCTGCGGCCTCTACTTTACGCCCTACTGCAACATTCCGTCCGGCATTACAATTCCCGTTTACAGCACGATTCACGATGTCGTTTTCCTCGATATGCCCGACCTTGCAGGAAAAATCGGCACTTTTATTCGAAAACTTTTTTATCTTCGCGCCGTAAAAAAATCGAAAACGATTTTTACTGTGTCGGACTTCAGCAAGTCGCGCATACAGGAGCATCTGAATTGCCGCGCGCCGATTATAGTCGTCTACAACGGCATTCCCGCCTATTTTGAAAAACCGCTTGTGCCGCCGCCTAAAAAAAACGACACAATCATTTTTATCGGCAACATAAAACGCCACAAGGGACTGCAAACGCTCATTCCGGCGTTCCAGGCGTTCCGTAAAAGGCTCATACAGGACGGAAAAACGCCTGCAAAACTGTTGATTGTCGGCTCAAAGGCGAATTTTAGAACGCAGGATAGAACTTTAAGCGCACTGCAAGACGGAGATGCGGAAAACGGCATTAGGTTTACCGGCTTCGTTGCCGATGACGAGTTGCACCGCCTGTTGGCTCAAGCGCGTCTTTTAGTCCAGCCTTCGCTCTACGAAGGCTTCGGCATTCCGCCGCTCCAAGCGTTGTATGCAGGAACGCGCACACTCATTTCCGACATTCCGGTCTTCAAGGAAATCTATGCCGACTATCCCGTAACGTTTTTTAAGGCTGGCGACACTGCCGACTTGGCGGAAAAATTGTATTCACAATGGAATGAAAATGCTCCGGTGCCTCCGTTTACGGAAAAACATTCGTATCGTAATACGGCAGAAAAAATTCTGCAAACGCTTGAAAACGGTAAACACAGGATAAACTTCTGAAATCTCCTCTATAGTTGAGATTTTTTTTGTAGATTTAAGCTGTTTCGTTCCCAAAAAACGCCGTCAAAATATCCCTGAATCGTTTTATCCGAATCAGCTTTCATAAGACGCTTTTCTGCAAGCAGACAATATTCTTCATTCAGTTCGATACCACAGTATTTGCGGTTAAGTTTTTTCGCAGTAACGCTTGCAGTTCCGCTTCCTAAAAACGGGTCGAAAACTACATCGCCTTCTTTAGACGAAGCCAAAATCAATTTTGCATACAACTTTTCGGGTTTTTGTGTAGGATGGTCTGTATTTTCCGGCATAGACCAAAAAGGAATCGAAATGTCGTCCCAAAAGTTCGACGGATAAGTGAGTCTAAAATTTCCGCCGTCCGTTTCAGTCCAATCTTTCGGTTTTCCGTCTATCTTGTAAGGAGCCAAAACTTTGCGTTTCATCATCACCGCTTCGGCATTAAAATAATAATCATTCGGATTTTTCACTGCGAACCAAATGTCTTCCATTCCGTTTTTCCAGTTTGACTTTGCGCCGCGACCTTTTTCTCGTTGCCAAGTAATCCTGTTGATGATTGTCAATTCTCTTTCCAGCGCCCTTTGAAGTGCTGCCGTACATTTCCAGTCTCCGCAAATGTACAAAGAGCCGTCGTTTTTCAGCTTTTTGCAGACATCAGGAAACCATGTTTCCAAATACTTTTCATAGTTTTCTTCCGAACGCGAATTGAATGTCAGTCCGTTGAAATTTTTTGTAAGGTTATATGGGGGGTCGATGATAATCAAATCCGCAAATTCATTCGGTATGTATTCAAGCATTTCGATTACGTCGCCGTTTAGGGTTTTGTTGATTAGATCAGAATCCGCCGATATGTTTGATTTTGTTACAAGCCTTTCCCGAAAAATTTTAATGTCGTCCGAATCTAAAGTGATTGTGCGGTTGTTTTCAGCACGCTTTTTTTGCTCATGTAATTCCATAGAAATTATAATTGCATAAAATAAAAATAAAATCAGCATAAGATCGAATGTCGAGTTTTTGGCGAGGACTTCGTACGCTTAAGTCGGCAAGGCACCTGATGCTTTGCGTAGACTTTGCCGATTTGAACAGTCAGCTCAAGCGTGATAGACCCTCTCTCACGCTCGTGATAGAGTCTCTATCACGGACGGGAGAGACCTGCTATCACGGGCGTGAGGGACACGCTATCACGAACAGGAGAGAACAGGTTTTACATGAAAACGAAAGTTTAAGCGACAGCAGACAGTCTAAAGCTATACGAACTCATCAAAGGGCGTTTTTCCGTCAACAAAAAGTTCAACACGCTTTAAATGCGGAAAATTGACCATTATATTTTTTTTGAAAAGATTAACACCGCCCTTAAAATCTGCCGTTTGGGCATTATCGTAAATAAAATCGGAAGTGATATTTACATACAAAATATTTTCCCGTTCAAAGCAAGAAATAATTCTTGTCCCGCCATAGAAAATCGGAGAGGTTTGTTCGGACAAAGGACCAAGCAATAATTCATCTACATATTTTTCGTATTTACCTTGAAAAGGAAAAAGCGGTAAACGTCTTGACTCTACAATATATTGCTTTGTATGCGTCTGCGGGAAAATAAAAATATACCTTGCACCCGGCTTGCCTGCAGCCCAAAAACCGATCGAAAACAAAAACGATGTAATAAGAAATAAAATCAATATGAAAGACGGGATTTTTTTATCACGGTTACGTATCATCATTTTTTGGATGTAAAACCTCTTGAGCGTTCAAAATGCGTTACAAACGCCGTGATGCCATTATATATTCCGAATGCAGCCTTTTGCAAGTACGCTTCATCATTCAAGTTCATGGCTTCTTTTTGATTCGATAAAAATCCCAGCTCAATTAAAACGCTCGGCATATTGGCATTCCGTACTACAAACCATTCCTCAGCTTTTATTCCGCGCGCTTTCGATAAATTGCCGATTTGCGCCTGCAAACCGTCCATTATGAATTTCGACATGAGTATGCTTTCTGCAGTATATTCCTCTTCCATCATGGAATTTAAAATCGGAAAAAGAGAGCTGTCATCGCTGGCAACAGATTTATCAAGCACGGTTCGCCTATATCCCGGCGAAAGATACCATACTTCATAACCCGATGCTTTTCTGTCAAGCGAGGCATTAACGTGAATGGAAATATAAAGAACTGCCTCGTTTTTTTGAAGTTTTACCGAATTTGCAATCTCCGTACGCTCGCTCAGCGTAAGATACACATCGGTATTCCGTGTCATAATAATCTGCTTGTCAGGAAACGCCTGACGCAATCTTGAATAAAGCATTTTTCCGACACTGAGAGCAATATTTTTTTCCGTTACAACGATTTTTTTACCGTTGACTGTATAAGCTCTGCTTGTACCCGGATCTTTTCCGCCGTGTCCCGGATCAATTAAAATTGCACCGATTTTAAACATCGAATCGCTTTGCGCTTTACGGAATAAATCTTCCGCAACGGAAATAAATTCTTCGGAAACGCTTATTCCGTTTCCTGAAAATGTTGGAGCGTCGGTAACGGCGAATGAATTGCCGTCAAGCATAACAAGTTCATTGCCTGCACGGAACGATAATTGATGACCGTTTTTTTCAAGCATTCCGCCGCCGGATAAAGTATCCCAATAAAGCGTAATCCCCTGCTCTGCCGCCTTATCCAACAAAGAAACGGTATTCTCACCTGCAAACAGTCCTGCAGCAATCAGCATAAAAAAAATAATTATTCGTTTCATTTCGAGCTCCAACAGTTTATGCAAAAAAATCAAATTAAAACATATCGATTTTTGCATATAGAAATTCCGCCTTAAAATAAAATTTCCATAATTCCTGTTTCATATTATCGTATTGCAAATTTAAATTGCTGATTATTTTACGTTGAGGGAACATAACATTTTTTATGAATTTAATCAGCAATTTAAGAATATCCGCAGGTTTCGCACGCGCTTTGTCCGCATTGTATATAGAAAAATTATAAGATATAATAGAGCATATTTGAAAATAGGAGTTCAATATGATTTCTTTGGCTGTAGGAGTGATTTTAATTGCATTCACGGTATTTGCAGTTTTGCCTTCCATGCCCTTAAATTGGGGCGCAGACGTGATCGCTTTCTTAAAAGGCTGCGCACCGGTATTTGCAGCATTTATAGGATTGGTTTGTCTTTTTATCGGAGCTGCAGATATAAAAGATAAAAATGAAGCAAAAAAAGAAGAGATTGAAGCGCGTGCACGCGATGAAGCTGAAAATAAATAATAGGTCGAATGTCAAGTTTTGGGAAAAACTCGACATTGAGTTTAATAAACCTGTTCGAAACAACTTATCGAACAGGTTTATTATTGTCGACAATATCCCATTATGTTGACTAAAACGGGAATTTTTATGTATATTTCAATTCCCCGTATATAGACGGCAGCTGCTCACTGCCGTTTTGCGTTTTATGCCGGATGCACAGGTATTCAAACGCACAGCTTAATTAGTAGGTATACAAATGAAAACTATTTTCGTAAACGAACAAGAACAGAAGCGCGAATGGTTTCTGATTGATGCGGAAGGAAAACCGCTCGGTCGTGTCGCTTCAAAAATTGCCGCAATTGTACGCGGAAAAACAAAATTCACATTTACTCCCAATCAGAATATGGGAGATTATGTTGTAGTTATAAATGCCGGCAAAGTTGCTCTTTCCGGCGGAAAAGAACAGAAAAAACTTTACTACAAACATACAGGTTTTGTAGGCGGTTTACGCTCTTACACTTTTGAAAAACTTTCAGAAAAACATCCGGAAGATCCTATCCGTCTGGCAGTAAAAGGAATGCTCCCGTCAGGAAGACTTGGACGCGCAATTCTTGAAAATGTAAAAATTTATGCAGGTGCAGACCATCCGCATAAAGCACAGAATCCCAAACCGCTTGAAGTGTAACAGGAGTTTATGATGGTTAAAAATTTGGCTATTGGTACAGGAAGAAGAAAGACCGCCGTTGCGCGCGTTTTTATGCGTGAGGGTTCAGGTAAAATCGTTGTAAACGGTAAGGATATTAAGGAATATTTCAGTTCCGATGAACAGATTAAAACAGTTCATCAACCTTTGCTTGTTACGTCAAACGACAGTAAATTTGACATTTTGATCAATGTGTACGGAGGAGGAATGAACGGTCAGGCGTCTGCTTGTCTGCACGGTATTTCCCGCGCATTGCTGCAAATTGATCCCGACTGCCGCACATCATTAAAGGCAAACGGTTATCTTACCCGTGATTCCCGTATGGTCGAACGCAAAAAGTTCGGTCAAAAGGGCGCACGCAGAAGATTCCAGTTCAGCAAACGCTAAACTTTGCTTATTTTATCTACAGAGCAAGCTTCATTCGGCTGCATAAAAATTACTGCCGATTCGGGGCTTGCTTTTTTTATTAGAACAATTTATCTCAAAATCGTTAAAGATAATGAGCTGTCCGAAGGTGCGCTTTTTGAAGGCGATGAAGAAGCAGACGTAATAAACGCAGGAATGATATTTCAAGCCGAACGAAAAGCCTATGACTATCTTATGCGCGCTGAACAGAGCCGCTTTATATTGGAACGAAAACTTTCTTCAAAAAACTTTGACGCAAAACATATTTCAGCTGCCTTAGATTATTTGGAAAAAAATGAAATCCTTTCAGACGAACGCTTTGCTCGCGCATGGCTTAATACAAGAAAAGCATCGCATTCGGAAGGAAGAAGCAAACTTGAGCGGGAATTATATACGCGAGGAATAGCAAAACATATTGCAGCGGCAGCACTTGATGAATTTTATTCGGAAAATTCGGAAGAATCCTTGTGCCTCCGCGAATATGAGAAATGCAAACGCTTGAACAAAACTTATGAACAAATAGTAAAAAGACTTATTTCCTGCGGTTTTGCATATAAAATGATAAAAAACATTATGAAAAACTGTAAAATGCAAGAAAATCCCGGTCTTGATTGAATTTATGTAAATCTGCAAATGAATTTTAGCCCAAATGTCGAGTTTTGAAAAACTTCGCTGTGCTTTCGGCGATGTTCCGTCCGCTGCGCTCACTACCGAGTTTGCAATGTAAACTCGCCAGCCGCAGTCGAGCTTTTCGCTCGAAGCAGCACGCAGACGTAACCTTACCTGCGCATAAATGGCGTTCATTTCAAAACTTTACATTCTATTGATGCAGGAAAAAGTTGGAAAATTTCGAGTTTTTTCAAAACTCGAAATTAAGGCTTTTAAATTTATTTTTTAATGGATAAAATTTATCAACGGATATATAATAGGTCAAATATTAAGTTTTAAAAGAACTCGACATTTGACCAAATAAACTCGTTCAAAACTTCGGTTTCGGAACAGATTTAGTGCACATCGGGAGGATTTGATGAAAGCAAATAAATTCGCAATATTGCCGTTAGCTTTATTTTTTTTAGCCTCAAATATCCATGCGCTGAATGTCGATGAAAATGAACTCAGATCGATCGAAAATGATGATGAAACAATCGTTTTTATAAATTATACGGGTCCCTATTCCAAAATCGATTCTTTAGAAAGTATAAAAAGGATTGGAACGAATCTCGGTTCACCTATAACTTCTTCTCTTAACAGAATGACTACTGTAGGTTCACCTGCACGATATTCCGTCATTCATGCGGTAAATGCAAACGAGACCAAAGGTTTTGATGCGGATATTCTTTTAATAGGAAGTGCAGCATCTGTAGACCACATAAACAATTTACGACATATAATCGCCTCTTATCTTTCAGCAGCATACGGCTATACGGAAAAAGACGCAAACACGATAGCAGTTTTTGTTACCGTATATAATGCGGTTTACAAAGGAAAAATCGATTCATACAACTCAAAATACAAAAAAATCGTTACGGACAATCTTGACCCTGTAAACTGCGGACTTTCGGTAGATTATAAAGACTGGCCGGGAAAATCACAGATTGTTATTCCTTTATTTGACGCACAAAACGGCGGTTTGAGTACGGTAGAAACGTCTGTTATAAGCGATAATGAAGTCGTAAAACATATGCAGGCTGAAAGCGACAAGGGAATAAGCACTCGCAAGGATATGGTTGACTTAAAAGAACGTGAAGCCGAACAAGCGTCGGAAAGAGCTCAAGAATCGCAAAAGAATGCTGTAATCGAACAAAAGAAAGCAGACGATGAGAGAAGGCAAAATGACCGGCTTAGACAGCAGGCGGAAACCGCTCAAAGAGAAGCGGAAGCCGCAAATAAAAAAGCGGCGAAAAATCCTAATGACGGACAGGCTCAAATAAATGCCCAAAACGCAGAAGAAAAATCACGACAAAAACAAAACGAATTAACCGAGCATGAAAAAGCTTTAGCTGAACAGGAAGAAAAAGCGCAAAAAGCTCAACAGGAAGCAGCTTATACTCAGGCTATTGCCGATAAAAAGACTTCGGAAGCACAGGAAGAACGCAAAGTAATTGCCGGAGACCAGCAGAGTGTTATCGAGCAAGCTATTAAAGATTCGTCTGCGCCCTCCGCATACGGAATGGAACTGACTAACGAATCTTCGATGCTTTCCAGAATCATAAAAATAAATACAAAGACGGGAGCTGTCATAAAAGCTTCACCGGTAGCATATATCCGCAACAGGACAATGTTTTCTGCAGGACAGAATTTTATTGCAGTTGCAGGAGAAAATTCAGGGAACGGAGCGGTTAAACTTGTACTTTTATCACCGGATTCTATGGAAATAGTAAAAGAAAGTGCGGAAACTGTTGCGGAAGATTCCGTTCTTATTCAAGACAACGGGGAATTCTACTGCATCATTCAAGATGGAAGAAACTGGGTGCTTGCAAAGTATGATTCTGATTTGACTTTAAAGATGAAATCTTCCGTGCCGGTAAAAAGAACGACACCGGTAACAGCATCCGATTCATATATAATTGTCACAGGCGCAAACGGACAGCCGCGTCTATTGAATAAGTCGAATTTAAATACGGCAGTTTCTTCCGGGTTCGGCAATGCGGATGCAAAATGATTTTAAGATTTAAGCGTTTGTAAGTTTAAGTTTTACGGAACCTGATAAACTCGTTCGGAGATTTCGGTTACAGAGCAGGCTACTTTAAGACGCGTCAACCTGAGATATAACAAAGTTATCAAAAAGGTCTACCGATATAGGAGAGGGGCAAAATCATATATTATATGTTAACATGATAAAAAAAATTCTTTATATTATGCGGAATGCATTTACAGCTTGAGTTTAATTCCTTGAGCCAAACAAGATAGATATTAGGAGTATCCACTATGGCAAACAAAATCACAATCATCGGTGCGGGGCAGGTAGGCTCTACAATCGCTTTTGCTCTTACGCTAAAAAGACTTGCGTCGGAAATAGTATTAATCGACATCGCAAAAGACAGAGCAATGGGCGAAGCTATGGATATACGGCAGGGAACGCCTTTCATAGGTTCCGTATATGTACATGACGGAGACTATTCAGATGCGAAAGGTTCCGATATTGTAATTTTATCTTCAGGCGTTGCAAGAAAACCGGGACAATCCCGTCTTGACCTCGCACAGACAAACGTCAACATTACAAAATCAATAATACCTGAAATAACTAAATCCGCACCGGACGCAATTTACGTAATTGTTGCAAATCCGGTAGATATTCTGACTTATCAGTTTGCTAAAACATCGGGAATCAGTGTAAATAAAATACTTGGAACAGGAACTATGCTGGATACTGCTCGTTTCCGCGCCCGCATTGCCGAAACATATAAAGTTTCACAGACAAATGTACACGGATACGTTTTCGGAGAACATGGAGATTCATCTTTCGTGCCGTGGTCTCTTGCAAGTATTTCTTCAATTCCGGTAGATGAATATGCCAATGCCTTCAAAGGGGGAAAACTTCCGAATCTTAAGCATGACGATATTGAAGAATATATACGAAAATCCGGCGGAATAATTATTGCTGCAAAAAAATGCACAAACTATGCTATAGGAATTACAACGGCATCTCTTTGCGAAGTGCTTTCGTTTAAAACTCCGTCCGTGCAGACTGTTTCTTCCATGCTTACAGGCGAATACGGCATAGATGATGTGTGTTTAAGTATTCCTGCAACAGTTTCAAGTGACGGTATAACAGGGCATATCGTAACGCCGATTACCGATGATGAAGTAAAATCATTAAAACACAGTGCAGACTGTCTAAAAGACGTAATAAAACAGCTTCAGTTCTAAAACCGTATAAAATAAAACCGGTAAAGGCGGCAAATTGATTTGTATGCCGCCGAAACTTTTTTTTCTAGGAGATTTGTGTCTTATGGAGAATTTCAGAATCGAACATGATTCTATGGGGGAAGTAAAAGTTCCGTCCGACAAATATTGGGCAGCTCAAACAGAGCGCAGCCGCGGGAACTTTAAAATCGGCATTGGAACGGAAACTATGCCGCGTGAAATAACAAAGGCTTTCGGCTACTTAAAAAAAGCAGCCGCAAGGGCAAATAACGCGCTCAAACCGGAAAAAATGACCTCAGAAAAACTTGCTGCAATCGAAAAAGCGTGCGACGAAGTTATTTCAGGCTCTTTGGACGAACATTTTCCGCTTGTCGTATGGCAGACAGGGAGCGGCACACAATCCAATATGAATTCAAATGAAGTAATTGCGAACCGCGGAAACGAAATTGCAGGTTCAAAACTGCTTCACCCGAATGACGATATAAACATGAGTCAATCGAGCAACGATACATTCCCAACCGCACTGCATATCTCCGCCGTTATGGAGCTTGAGGACAAACTGTTTCCTGCAATAGATATTCTTGTAAACACGTTCAAGAAACTTGAAAAAGACAATGAGGGAATTGTAAAAAGCGGTCGTACGCATTTGCAGGATGCTGTTCCGATTCAATTTTCGCAGGAAATATCCGGCTGGAGAACGAGTCTTGAGCGCGACAAAGAAATGCTTGCTTCTTCTTTGCCGTATTTGAAACAGCTTGCGCTCGGCGGAACGGCGGTAGGTACAGGGCTTAATGCGCCAAAGGGATTTGACGTAAAAGTTGCAGAAGAAGTTTCAAAATTAACGGGAAAAGACTTTATAACCGCACCGAATAAGTTTCATGCGCTCACAAGTAAAGACGAAATCGTTTTTGCTCATGGAGCCGTAAAAGCGCTTGCCTGCGATATGATGAAAATTGCAAATGATGTACGCTGGCTTGCGTCCGGACCGAGAGACGGTCTTGGCGAAATACGTATACCGGAGAACGAACCGGGTTCTTCCATAATGCCCGGAAAAGTAAACCCGACTCAGTGCGAAGCCGTAACGATGGTCGCAGTTCAAGTTATGGGAAACGATACGGCAATATCGGTCGCGGCAAGTCAGGGGAATTTTGAATTAAATGTATTTATGCCCGTAATTGCATATAATTTTATTCAGTCTGTACGGCTTCTTGCAGAAGCAATTATTTCTTTTAATGATAATTGTGCAGTCGGAATCAAAGCCGATAAAGAAAAAATGCACTTCAATCTTTACAATTCTCTCATGCTTGTAACGGCACTAAACCCTTACATAGGATATGAGAACGCCGCAAAAACCGCACACAAAGCCTTTAATGAGAATATTTCTCTAAAAGACGCTTGCGTAGGGCTTGGATTCCTCACTGCAGAAAAGTTTGATGAGGTTTTTCATCCGGAAGAAATGGCGGGAGTAAAAAATGGAAAATAATACGACTTATGCGTATTTTCCGGGTTGTACGCTCAAAAACAAGGCAAAAGAGCTTGACGTATATGCGCGGGCATCTGCCGAATGTTTGGGCTTTGCGCTTGACGAAATTCCTGAATGGCAGTGCTGCGGCGGAACTTATCCGTTGGCAAAAGATGAAATTGCAACAAAACTTTCATCCGTGCGTGCACTTTCCGATGCACAAAAAGCCGGACAGGATTTAGTAACAATATGTTCCGCCTGCTACAATGTTATAAAGCAAGTCAACAATGATATTCAAACGGATGATAATATCGCGTTAAAGGTGAACAATTATCTTAAAACAGACGGAATCGAATATCACGGAGAGACAAAAGTTCTTCATTTTCTTGAAGTGCTTCGCGACAAAATAGGCTGGGCAAATGTAAAAGCAGCGGTAAAAAATCCGTTTACCGGTAAAAAAATCGGAGCATATTACGGCTGCCTTCTTTTGCGCCCGGCAAAAGTTCTTCAATTCGATGATCCCGAAAATCCGCAAATACTTGAAGATTTTATAAAAGCTATAGGCGGAACTCCGGTGATATATTCGCTTAGAAATGAGTGCTGCGGTGCATATACAATGTTTGACGATAAAAATATTCCTAAAAAACGTGCAGCGGCAATTCTTGAAAATGCAAAAAATCAAAAAGCGGATTTTCTTGTAACAAGCTGCCCGCTTTGCCGCTACAATCTTGAAAAAAACAAAGGCACAAACGGACCGGACATTATCTATTTTACGGAACTTCTTGCTGAAGCACTCGGTGTAAAAGAATCTCTCAAGGAGGCGGTAAATGCTTAAAAGCGAAATAGACCAAATCAAAGAAGAAATTCTCCTTATAAGCGGCGCAAATCCCAAAAAATGTATGGTATGCGGAAAATGTTCGGGAACTTGTCCGAATTATGATGAAATGGAATATCATCCGCATCAATTCGTACAAATGGCGGAAACAGGTGATATAGAGAGAATGATTTCATCAAAATCAATATACAAATGCCTTTCATGTTTTGCTTGTCTTGAGCGCTGTCCGCGTCAAGTTGAGCCTGCAAAAATAATAGAAGCGGTTCGTATGGTTGTTGAACGTCAGAGAGGTGCTCATCATCTCGACTCGGATTCCGTTCCCGAATACCTTGACGCAGATATGCCGCAGCAGGCAATCGTCAGTGCATTCAGAAAATATCGAAAATAAGGAGTGACATATGGAAAGAATAGGTGTTTTCGTGTGCCACTGCGGCACTAATATAGCAGGTACTGTTGACGTAAAAAAAGTTGCTGAAGAACTCGGTAAGGTGGACGGCGTTGTATATTCGACGGACTATACCTATATGTGTTCTTCCGCCGGTCAAAAAAAGATTGAAGACCGCATAAAAGACGATAAACTTACCGGAGTGGTTTTGTGTTCATGCTCACCGCGTATGCATGAAAAAACTTTCAGAGGATGTGCGGAACGAGCCGGCTTGAACCCGTTTAAAGTCGAGATTGCGAATATCCGCGAACAAACTTCATGGGTTACAAAAGACATAGCGATTGCAACGGAAAAAGCAATCGCGCTTGGAAAGGCGGCGGTTGCAAAAGCAATTCTGGATATGCCTCTTATAGAAGGCGAAACTCCGATGACAAAACGTGCGCTTGTAATTGGAGGTGGAATTGCCGGCATAACAGCCGCTTTGGATATAGCTGATGCAGGTTTTCCGGTAGATATTGTAGAAAGAAATCCTACTATAGGCGGAAAAATGGCGCAGCTCGATAAGACCTTCCCAACCCTTGACTGCGCATCGTGTATCGTAACACCTAAAATGACGGAAGTATCGCAAAATCCGAATATACGAATTCTTTCATTCAGCGAAGTTACGGACGTTAAAGGTTATGTAGGAAATTTCAGCGTAAAAATCAAACGTAAAGCAAGATTTGTCGATGAAACAAAATGTACGGGCTGCGGATTGTGCGTTGAAAAATGTCCGATGAAAAAAGTCCCCAACGACTTTAACTTAAATCTAAATACCAAGCCTGCAGTATTTATTCCGTTTGCGCAGGCTGTACCTAAAATTGCGACAATAGATCCTGCATACTGCCTTCACATAAAAGCTATGGCAAAGGGTAAAGATAATGTATGCGGAATGTGCGAAAAAGTCTGCGGTGTAGGTGCAATCGATTATCATTCAAAAGATACGGAAATTGAAGAAAGATACGGCGCAATCGTTGTAGCAACAGGTTATAATCCGATTGATCTTAAAAAGTTTGACGAATACGCATATTCACAGAGCAAAGATGTTGTCTCTTCTCTTGAATTTGAGCGTTTATGCAATGCGGCAGGCCCTACAAACGGAACGTTGCTTCGCCCGTCAGACGGTAAACATCCCAAAACAATCGTTTTTATACAATGTGTCGGAAGCCGCTGTTCTGCAGATTCAACAAAGGGACATGAATATTGTTCCAAAGTCTGCTGTATGTACACTGCAAAACACGCGATTCTTACAAGAGACCACTATCCCGACACGGAATGCTACGTGTTCTATATTGATGTTAGAACGCCCGGAAAGAACTTTGATGAATTCTACCGGCGCGCAGTGGAACAATACGGAGTTCACTATATAAAAGGAATGGTCGGAAAAGTTGTTCCGCAGGCAGACGGTTCACTTGATGTGCAAGGATCGGATTTGATTTTAAACAGACAGGTGCATATTAAAGCCGATATGGTTGTTCTCGCAGCTTCAATAGAGGCGGATAAGTCCGCGCGCCCGCTTGCAACTATGCTCACGACTTCTATGGACAATAACGACTTTTTCCTTGAAGCACACGCAAAGCTCCGTCCTGTTGAAAGTCCTACAGCCGGAATATTCCTTGCAGGCTGCTGCCAAGGTCCGAAAGATATTCCCGAAACGGTTGCGCAATCATCCGGAGCTGCAGCAAAGGCAATTTGTCTGCTTGTAAAAGATAAACTCAAAAACGATCCGTGTACTGCGCATCCTGATGAAAATATGTGCAACGGCTGCAGCCAATGCGAACTTGTCTGTCCTTACGGAGCAATCTCTTATATCGATAAAGATTTCAGAGGCCCGAACAGAACGACGGTTACGCGGCGCATTTCACAAGTCAACGCGGCAATGTGCCACGGCTGCGGTGCCTGTACGGTTGCCTGCCCGTCAGGTGCGATGGATCTGCACGGTTTCAGCAATAAACAAATCCTTGCGGAGGTTGATGCTATATGTCTGTAGAAAATATAAATCCGAACTGGACGCCTAAAGTCGTTGCGTTCTGCTGCAACTGGTGTTCATACGCGGGAGCGGACCTTGCCGGAAACAACCGTTTGGAATATCCGGCGAACGTAAAAATTATCAGAATTCCGTGTTCATGCAGGCTTAACCCGCTTTTCATACTGCGTGCATTCCAACGCGGCGCGGACGGAGTAATACTTTGCGGATGCCATCCTGGAGACTGTCATTATTCGACAGGAAATTATTTTGCACGGCGGCGTATGACTCTTTTGTTTTCTATGCTGTCCTTTCTTGGAATAGAAAAGGCGCGGACAAGAGTTGAATGGTGTTCAGCCGCAGAAGGTGTAAGGTTTGCGGAAATCATTACGGATTTTGTAGAAAAAATCAAAGTGCTTGGAGAAAACAAACGTTTGGAGGACTTACGATGCAAACCGACAAAATAACAAGTCAACTTATTGAACGCGCAAAATCTCTGCTCAGTGAAGGAAAAATACAGCGCGTTGTAGGTTGGAGGAAAGGTCTTTTTGATTACGATATAAGTCCGTCAACTTTTTCGACTGCCGAAGATCTTGAAAAAAATTTCGTATATAACGAATGGTGCGGCGCAAATCTTTCAAAATATCTTGTAAAACTCACTCGCGATATTGAGGTAAAGAAAAGCACCGTCAGAACTGCAAACAATATGGCAAAGCAGCGCGATCCGAATGCAGTCGAAACTCCGATTCCGCAGGAAAAACTTTTGGTTTTTCTGAAGCCTTGCGACACATACAGTTTTACGGAACTGTTAAAAGAACACCGCATTACAAGAAATGATGTTTATGTAATCGCCGTTTCCTGCGACGGAATGAAAGATCCGGATAAAAAAGAAATTTCGGAGCGGTGTCTTGTCTGTAAGAGCAAAAAGCACGTAACTTACGATGAGCTTATCGGCGAAGAAGGCGAAGTTTTGGATTCAAAGCGTTTTGATGAAGTTGCAAAACTTGAAGCGATGACGGAAGAAGAACGCTTCAGCTTTTGGCAGAATGAACTTTCACGCTGCATAAGATGCAACGCCTGCCGCGATATTTGCCCTGCCTGCACCTGCGAAAAATGCGTATTTGACAACAATAAACTCTACACTTCGCAGAAAGTTGCGGCAAACAACTTTGAAGAAAGTTTGTATCACATCATACGCGCATGGCACGTAGCCGGCAGATGTACGGATTGCGGAGAATGTTCAAGAGTGTGTCCGCAAAGTATTCCGCTCCATCTGCTGAACCGGAAGTTTGCAAAAGACATAAACGAACTTTACGGTCCTTACATTGCAGGAAGCGACATGGAAACAAAACCTCCAATGTTGACATTCCTTACGGACGATGCGGAACCGAGCATAGTATACGAACGAGACGGAGGTAACCGATAATGCTTTCAATTCCTGTAGAAAAAATTGATTCATTGTTTGAACTTTTAAGCTCAAAAGGACCTCTGTATATTCCTGTAAAGGATAATACCGGCAAGTCCAATTTCCAAAAATGGGAAAAGAATACGAAAATGAGCGATGCGCTTAGGACGCTCCGTTCCGCAAAGGATTTCTTTTTGCCCAAAATCGAGCACATGGTAAGCCTGAAAATGGAAGGTCAAAAAGTTACCGTAGAAGACCCGCGCAAGGAATTGGACGATTTTATAATTTTTGGAGTACGGGCTTGCGATGCTGCAAGTTTTAATCTTGTAGATGCGGTATATCTTAATATGCCGCCGACGGATACATATTACAAAAACCGCAGAGACCATGCCACCGTAGTAACGCTCGCCTGCGGAGAACCTGAACAAACTTGCTTTTGCAGTACGTATAAAATCGACGCGGCGGAACCTGCCGGGGATGTTTCCGCGTGGCTTACCGACGGAAAATATTTCTTTCAAGCAAATACGGAAAAGGGAAAGAAATTTATAGAATCCGCAGGAAGTCTGCTTTCCGAAAGCGACAATAAACCTGTAGAAACTTTAAAGAAATCAATAAGAGACAAAATCGAAAAACTGCCCTTCGCTCATTTGGATCTATCAAAATGGGTCGGCAAGGATATGCTTAAGATTTTCAATTCTAAAATATGGGAATCCGTGTCCGAACCGTGTTTAGGCTGCGGTACCTGTACTTATGTCTGTCCTACCTGTATGTGCTTCGATGTCCGCGATTTTGATACCGGAAACGGAATAAAACAATTTCGCTGCTGGGATTCGTGTATGCATTCGGATTTTACGCAAATGGCTGCCGAAAATCCGCGTCATACGCAAAAAGAAAGATCCCGCCAGCGTTTTATGCACAAACTTATTTATTATCCGTTGGCGCATGACGACAATTTCCTTTGCGTCGGATGCGGACGCTGCCTTGAAAGCTGTCCTATAAACATGAACATCGTAAAAGTCATAAAGATGTACAATGAACAGCCGGAAGAGCAAAAGGAAGGAGGAAACTGATGGAAAAAGAATCGTTTATTCCTTATGTCGGAAAAATCATAGACATAAGAGAAGAAACTTCCGACGTAAAATCATTTAAAGTTGTCGGGCTTGACGGCAAAAAACTTTTCTATCACATACCCGGACAGTGCGCAATGTTGATAGTACCGGGCGTAGGAGAATCGATGATTTCCATAACTTCGTCTCCTACTGTTGAAGAATATCAGGAATTTTCAATAAAACGCTGCGGAACCGTTACAACATGGCTTCACAATGCGGAGCCGGGACAGGAAATTGCTATACGCGGCCCAATCGGCAACGGATTTCCGGTAGATACTGAATTTAAAGGAAAAGACATACTCGTTATTGCCGGCGGTATCGGAGTAGCTCCGGTTCACTGCGTAGTTGACTATATGCTTGCCAAACGCAGCGATTACGGAAAGATTCAAGTTATTTACGGAGCGCGCTCCAAGCAGGATTTGGTTAAACTCGATCAAATTCAAAACGAATGGATGAAAGCGCCGAATACGGAAATCAACCTTACGATAGACAGACCGCAGGACGACTGGGACGGGCACGTGGGTTTTGTTCCTCCGTATGTAACGGAATTAAATCCAGATACGGGAATGACCGTAATTATGTGCGGCCCGCCGATACTCATTCACATGTCGCTGGACAATCTCAAAAAGCTGGGATTTAAAGACACACAAGTCTTTACAACGATGGAAATGAGAATGAAATGCGGCATAGGTAAATGCGGCAGATGCAATATCGGTGATAAATTTGTCTGTAAAGACGGCCCCGTATTCAGCTTTGATCAGCTAAGTGCTCTGCCGCCGGAATACTAAGTAAACCTGCTCTGAAACTTACGCTTCGGAGCAAGTCGGCTTTTGTTGGTTATTTATTTTAGTTTTTAGGAGATTATATGAACGATACAAAGATGGCAACGATATATCTTTTCGGAAAAAAATACGAAGTTCCGGCGGAACTTACGGTTATGACCGCAATGGAATACGCAGGTTATCAGTTAAAGCGCGGATGCGGCTGCCGTAACGGATTTTGCGGTGCCTGTGCCACAATTTACCGCATAAAGGGTAAAAATCAGCTTCAAACCTGTCTTGCCTGTCAAAAGAAAGTTGAAGACGGAATGTTTATTGCAACACTTCCGTTCTTTCCGCTTGTAAAACAAGTTTATGAAATTACAAAACTAACACCCGAACAGTCTGTAATGATGCAGCTTTATCCTGAAATCTATTCATGTGTAGGCTGCAATGCCTGTACGCGCGCCTGTCCGCAGGAACTTAAAACTATGCAGTACATCGCTTATGCGCAGCGCGGAGATTTCCAAAAGTGCGCCGACCTTTCATTTGACTGCGTAATGTGCGGAATATGCTCGTCCCGCTGCCCTGCCGGAATAAGTCATCCGCAGGTTGCGGAACTTGCGCGGCGGCTAAACGGAAGATATTTGCAGCCTAAATCACAGCATCTTATCGACAGAGTAAACGAAATAAACGAAGGCAAATGCGAAGAGTTGATTCAGCAGCTTATGCAAAAACCGCTTGCAGAAATCAAAGAACTTTACAACACCCGTGAAATCGAAAAATAAGGGAGATATTTATGTACGGAAATGAATTGGATGAATTGGCAAAGGTCGTTTCCGACCGCCGCGAAGAAAACCTTAAATTTGAACACGCGCGACTTACAGCAGATGAAAAAGATGCGCTTTTAAAAGAATATCATCCCGATAGAATTGAATCTCAATTCACCAAACTTAAAATCGGGCCTAACAAAGGAGAAAAAGCTCCTCTTGAACTTGCAGCAATACTTGAAGCAAAACCGCGCATAGATCCGTCCCGTATAGATCTTTCCCGCGCGGATTACGAAACCGATGTTCTGGTAATCGGCGGAGGAGGAGCCGGAACGTCCGCCGCAATAGAAGCAAATAATGCCGGCGCAAAAGTGCTTCTTGTTACAAAACTTCGTGTAGGGGACGCAAATACGATGATGGCGGAAGGCGGTATACAGGCTGCCGATAAGCCGAACGATTCTCCTGCACAGCATTATCTTGACGCTTTCGGCGGCGGGCACTTTGACGGAAAGCCCGAACTTGTATACACGCTTGTTACAAAAGCGCCGGAGACAATCGAATGGCTCAATGAGCTGGGCGTAGAATTCGATAAAGAGGCGGACGGTACAATGGTAACCACGCACGGAGGCGGAACCAGCCGTAAAAGAATGCACGCCTGCAAAGATTACTCCGGTGCGGAAATTATGCGCACTCTCCGCGATGAAGTTTTTAACCGTCCGGATCAAATCACGGTCGTAGATTTTACTTCCGCAATTGAAATAATAAAGGACGAAGACGGGAATGCGGCAGGCGCGGTTCTTGTAAATATGGAAACCGAAGAAGTAAAAATCGCCCGTGCAAAAATCGTAATAATTGCAACCGGAGGAGCAGGAAGAATGCACTATCAGGGCTTTCCGACGTCAAACCATTACGGTGCAACGGCGGACGGTCTTGTAATGGCTTACCGTGCAGGCGCAAAGCTGATGTATCAGGATTCGCTTCAATATCACCCTACGGGAGCCGCTTATCCGTCCCAGATTCTCGGTAAACTGGTAACGGAAAAAGTCCGTTCTCTCGGTGCAAAACTTATCAACAATAAGGGAGATGTATATATTCATCCTCTTGAAACGCGCGACGTAAACGCATCGGGAATTATACGTGAGTGCAAAAACGATAGAGGAATCGATACGGGAATAGGCGGAAAAGCGGTCTGGCTTGATACTCCGATGATTGAAATCATTCACGGTGAAGGCACTATCTTAAAACGAATTCCCGCAATGTATAATATGTTTATAAAATACGGAATCGATATAAGAAAAGAGCCTATTTTGGTTTATCCTACCCTGCACTATCAAAACGGCGGCGTTGAAATAGACAAAGATTGTCTTACAAATATTCCGAATCTGCTTGTAGCAGGAGAAGCCTCAGGCGGTGTTCACGGAACGAACAGACTTATGGGCAACTCTCTGCTGGACGTTGTCGTATTCGGTCGTCAGGCGGGACAAAGTGCGGGAAGGCTTTTCAAAAACGTAAAAGCTGCAAAGAATTTGAGCTTGCAGCACGTAGCGGATTTTGAAAAAGAAAGAGAAAAAGCGGGAATAAAAGGAGATACAATTTCTCCTATGCTTCTTCCGCATTACACATGGGGAAACCCCGAATTCGATAAAGAAATCCCGGGTGCAACAAAATAACCGGTCGATTTTAGACTTTTTCAGGCTGTGGAAGCTGATTTTTGCAAGCACCTCCGACAGCCTGAAAGCCGGCGGCGGAAACCGGTCTTTGAAAGATTATACAACTTACCCGCCGGCTCACATCGCTCACCTGTCTTGGGGCTTTTGCCCCGTAACCTGCTGATTATATCCGTAAAACCAAGTTCTCCTGTCCGCCGGTTTCCCTCCGAACGGAGTGTGCATTTCACTCCGAGCGGAGGGTACACTGCACTCCGAGCGGAGGGTACACTGCACCCCGAGCGGAGGGTACACCGCACCCCGAGCGGAGGGTACACCGCACCCCGTGCAGGGTGTACTACCGCACCCCGTGCAGGGTGTACTACCGCACCCCGAACGAGGTGTACCACCGCACCCCGTGCAGGGTGTACTACCGCACCCCGTGCGGAGGGTACTTCTCCCTACGCCCGTAGGGAGAGCTTCCCTACGCTCGGAGGGAGTTGTTCCCTACGTCCATAGGGAGAGTCTCCCTACGCTCGCAGGGAGACGTGTACGCTAAAGGCAGGTATCAGTTCTTTCGGATATCAGACCGGCAGAATCAACAATCATGGCTTACAATCCGCTTACGGCTGTGTTTGTGTGAGTTTTCCGTCGGAACCAACATACCATTTGACACTGCCATTTGGTGTTACCGTAAACTTTTTATAGTTTGCGCTTGTGGCTCCTTCGAGTACCTTATGACCTTCTGCATATGTTAGAGGCGTAATACGAGCTGTCCCATTTGTAAAGTTTTCAAGCTTTATAAATGCATCATTTACCAAAAATACATCATTTTTGTTTTTGCCGGTTTTATTTTTAATAATAGTCCCATTCTTCATGGTAAAATGACATTGTGAAGAAGGTCCAAGTACGGCAACGGCACCGCCGCCGTTAGAAGGATTAGTTATTATTTCGCAATCAATAATGCTAGTATTTTCAAGAGTACAAGTGCCGCCTGAAGCACTTATCGCAATACCGCCGCCATTATATGCCGAGCCGGCTTCAAGTGTGCAGTCATGCAGATAAACAGTACCGCTATTGATATATATAATTCCACCGCCGGCCCCGGTATTTGCCTTGCCATTTGTAAGTTTAATATTTTTAATTGTAAGTTTACCTCCTGATTCTACACTAAATATACGGTGCTTTTGGCTTGCATTAAGAGTATGAGTTGCAGTTGCTTCTATCGTAACAGGTCTTTTTACAGTTATCTCACCTTTATCAGAATTTGAAACGGTTATATCTTTGTCAATAATTATTATATCCGCTCCATTGGTTGTTTTTTCTACCTCTTGTTTTAGAGTTTTCCATGGATTAGAAGTGCTGCTGTTTATCGTTACCGTTTTTATTTTCTTTATGAGTGCACCCGCGCTGTCTATTTCCCACTCCTTATTAATTCCTTCCGGCGTTACTTTGAACTTGGTGTAGTTTTTAGGCGTACCGCTTTGAGTATCTCCCGTAAGCACTTGGTGCCCAACGGTGTATGACTCAGGTGTAATACGTGCGACGGGAACGGCACCGGATAGCGTTTCGCTCAGTTTTATCGTACAGCCGTCCATCAAATAGACATCGTTTTTGCGCGGCGCGTTTGCATCGCCTCCGGTTGACGGCGTAACGATTGCGCTTCCTTTCATATTCAATACGCTGCCTGTATCTACAAAGATGCCGCCGCCTTCATGATCCGTCGTGTTGCCGATTACGTTTGCCGTCCCCAAAAGCGTTACCGCACTGTTCGTGCCGCTTACAAAGATTCCGCCGCCCTTGCCGCTTGAGCCGGTTGTGTTCGCCTCGCTCGTGCTTGTGCCGCCGATAACGCCGCCGTTTATGGTAACGCGCGCAGGAGTAGAACCGTTTGCGAGCGCGCAGATACCGCCGCCTGCAATCGTTCCCGTGTTGCCCGCAATAGTGCAGCCGGTTATGTTGACGGTTCCGCCGGATGCGTACACGCCGCCGCCGTTGTTTGCGGTATTGCCGGTAATTTTTGCGACGTCTTTAAGCGTTACTGTGCAACTGCTACCCTCTACAGAAATGCCGCCGCCGTTGCCGCTCGTACCGCTTGCTGTATTTGGTTCACCTGCATACTTACCTCCGATTTCTCCGCCGGAAATGATGAGCGTCGCATCTCCTCCGCCGCTTTTATAAAGACGAATTCCGCCGCCATTATTTGCCTTATTACCGGTAATAGTGCAGCCCGTCAAATTGATTGTCCCGCCAGTTGCGTAAATTCCGCCGCCGGAAACCGTCGCCTCACAATCCTTTATCGTCGAATCGTTCAGAGTGAGTGTGCCGCCGGATTCTGCATATATGCCGCCGCCCTGTCCGGTACAACCGCCGGTGGTTATCGCCCTACATCCGGAAATGGTTACATTACTAAGCGATGCAGAGCCGCCATTCAGTCGTATAGCTCCGCCTGATGACGCAAGCGGATCAGACGCATCATAACTTCCTGCCTCTCCGCCTTTAAGCGACAGGTCTTGGAGCGTGAGCGTTTTGCCGCTTGCCACTTTGAAGATGCGGTGTTTGTCCGCCGGAGCGTCCGCAGGGACAGTTCCCGAATGATTGCTGTTTGCGTTAAGAGCCGCCGCAGCCCCTTTGCCTTTTATCGTTAAGTTTTTGCTGATTTCAAGCTCACCTGAGTTATCGGTATCGTTCGTTGCCTTAATTTCGCCGATTATCTTGATGATATCTCCGTCGTCCGCCGCCGCAATCGCAGCTTTGAGCTTCTTCCAAACGAGCGTATCAGTGCCGTTTATCGTTACCGGCGGCTTTTGTAAGTGTCCGTCATTCTTTATTGTCCATATCTGTGTGCCGCCGCTTATAGTCTTCGGCGTTACGGTGAACTTGCCGTGCTCCGTGCCGACTGCAGCTCCGTCAAGCACTTGCGTGGTGGACAGGTATTGGTCGTCCGCTATCGTAATACGCGCAACGACGGGTGCAGTTCCGCTCAAAACTTCAGGCAGGCTTATCTTTGCAATATTGCCGCCGCCGTCGTTGTCCAAATACACATCGTTTTTGCCCGCTGCGTTTGCGTCTCCCGCGCTTGACGGAGTAATACATGAGGAGCCTTTCATCGTAAATGTTGCGGTACCGTTTTTGACATATACGCCGCCGCCGCTTGTCTTCGCATGGTTGCCGATAACCTTTGCGTCGTTCTGCATCGTCAAGGTGCTGCCCTCGCCCACATAAATGCCGCCGCCAAAAACATTGCTGCCGCTGTCTGTTGCCGTATTGCAGGAGACGGAACCTTGCGTCATGGTAAGCGTACTGTTATTCGCGTAAATACCGCCGCCGGATGCCGCTTTGTTGCCTTTTGATTTTGTGGAGTGAGTACCGTCATAATCTTGATCGCCGCCGACAGTTGAATTTACAAGCGTCAGCCTACCGCCCCCTGCATAAATGCCGCCGCCGGAAACGTCCGCTTCATTGTGCGCTATTATGCTTCCGCCTTTTATTTCGGCAGTACCGGAGACACACACGCCGCCGCCCGAATCGCCGGTCGTACTGTTGTCGCCAACGGTACAATGATCCATGGTGAGCGCGCCTCTTGCATGAATGCCGCCGCCGGAACCGATTGCCGTGTTTGCGGTAACGGAACAATTCTCCATGATGAGCGTAGTGCGCGTATCTGCAAAAATGCCGCCGCCGGATGCTCCGGTCTCGTTACCGATAACCTTGGCATTGTCCTTCATCGTCAAGGAGCAGCCTGCACCGATATAAATACCGCCGCCGCTGTTGTATGAGCCTGTTTTGTTTTTATCAGCTGCATTCATACCGCCTATGGTACCGCCTGAAATCGTTACGGAAGATGCCGTAGTTCCGACTTCCTTTGCGTAAATTCCGCCGCCGCCTTCAGATTCATTCCCTTTAACGTCGCAGTTCTTCATATCCAGTGTGCCGCCCTGCAACAGTATACCGCCTCCGTATCCGCTTTCGTCAGAGCCGTCAGGTTTTCCGCCTTTAAGCGTCAGGTTTTCAAGCGTGAGCGTTTTGCCGCTTGTTACTTTGAAGATGCGGTGCGTTGTCGGCGGTGCGTCCGTGCCGTCTTTGTTTGCGTTAAGCACGGCAGTCGATGCACCGTCCGCTTTTTTTACCGTAATGTTTTTCTTGACTTCAAGCTCACCTGAGTTATCGGACGTACTCGTTGCCTTAATTTCGCCGCTTATCTTGATGACATCGCCGTCATCAGCCGCAGCAATTGCAGCTTTTAATTTCTTCCATGTACCGCCGTTGCTGCTGTCGATAGTTTCCTGTTTTCG
>CAUUGI010000012.1:0-34806 GCA_963544675.1 uncultured Treponema sp. | reverse complement strand
AATTTTAATGGGTTACGCCTTTTTTGTAAATCTATTCAAAAATAAGTCGAAATTTTCCAACTTTTTCCTGCACCAATAGAATGTAAAGTTTTGAAATGAACGCCATTTATGCGCAGGCGAGGTTCCGGCTGCGTGCCGTTTCGAGCGTAAAGCTCGACTGCGGCTAAGCGGACGAAACATAGCCGAAAGCACAGCGAAGTTTTTCAAAACTCGACATTTGGGCTATCAATCTCTTAACGGTTTCTTTTAAATTGGATTGTTCAATTTTTTTACTCTCCTTTGCAGCTTGTTTTGAATAAACTACAATCCACATTACCAATCCGGTTCCTTTACGCTTTCTTCCAAAGATTCTTTACTCGCTTCAAGAATAGATTCTCTCATTCCCGGAATAGAACATAAATACAATGTTTCCTGAATTGAATTCCAATCATCTTAGGATATCAATACTGCATTATTTCTTTTTCCTGAAATAATAATCGGTTCGTAAAATTCTTTTGTCCGCTCAATAAGATTATATAAATCTGTTTTAGCTGCTTTTGCAGTCAGTACAGTCATTTGAACACCTCCTCATAATTAAAGCGTACTATATAGTACGCTTTATCAAGGTTTATTCGTGCGGAGGGTTTAATACCCCGATGCTCTGCGCCGGAGTTGTTGATTCCACGGAGGGTCTAATTCCCCGACGCTTGCGTCGAAAAGCTGATATAATGTGAGAATGAGTGATGAGCATATATATGAAAGCCATAACAAGAGCTTGCTGTTATACCATTTGGTATTTCCGGCGAAATACAGACGAAAGGTATTTACGGAAGAAGTAGGAGAGAGGCTGAAAGAAATCTGCATAGAAATAGAAAAGTGCTACGAAATAAGATTTGTAGAAATAGGAATGGAAGAAGACCATGTGCATTTTTTAGTGCAGAGCGTACCGAAATTGGCAGTAACAAGGATTGTAACAATAATAAAAAGCATAACGGCAAGAGAGTTATTTTGAGCTACCCGAGGATAAAGAAGGAAATCCTTTGGGGCGGGGCATTATGGACGAGCGGATATTATGCGAATACAGTTGGGCTGTATGCAAGCAAAGAAACGATAACAAGATACATTCAAAATCAAGGACGGGAAAAGAAAGAATACAGACAGATATACGAAAATCAGCCGGAGCTAGACTTTGGCTTATAACAGGTAGCTAGACGATACCCCGACGCTTGCGTCGGGGTGATTCATTTTTTCTACCTATCTCAAAGTTATGATTTTATAAACCAATGGGTTAGTTGATATGGAATTAAGATGTTTCTAATTAAAGGTTTTGTAACATAAGATTCTTTAGATTTAATCTTTTGCTGAATTTTTTGCTCTTGCAGGGTATTCAAAAAAGGACAGAATTATTGAGAATACTGTATTTAGCCTGTGTTTGGAAATAAAAGTAAGGCTGATGGCGAGAGAAAGTTGATTGAATTATTACTATATGAAAGTACTTTGGAAAATGATTCAAGAGAATACAGATTTTTCCCAAAGCTTTGCAGTAAAGCGAATAAACGACAATAAGATTTTTATGAAAGTGTTTTTCTGTTTTTGGGACAAAATTTGAAAAATACTTTGTGGATTCAAAATCAAATGATAGTGTTTTACATACTGCAAACATGACATTTTCCATTTTGAGTAAACTTATTTACAGAAACCAATTTGCTTAGGTTTCCAAATAAGTTTTGAGGTTTCGAGCAGACTATTTAATTCACAGGAATTCAATTGGTGTTTCTGCCCTTCAAAATCGAAAATTGCAGCGACATACCTGTTAATGGCAGTCTGTATTTGTCTTGTTTTTCCTTTACTGATTTCGTAAATGATTTCGATTTCGTCCTGGTTAAGATTTTCCGGAACAAGATTATTATGCGAATTCTTGAATACTTCATACTGAGACGGAATAATATTAGAAACTAATTCTTCCTTAGTGTAATCACGGAAATTAATTATGTTAAATCTGTCGAGTAATGATTCTGGTATATTTTCCAAACTATTTGCAGTGGCTATAAAATTGGGCAAGAAACCATTTAACGGCACATCAAAGTAGTTATCTTTAAAATGACGACGGTTTTCGTCACCAAGTAATTGCAATAACACAGGTAAAACATTCTGGTTCGGATCGGAAGCACTTGAATACATACACCCCTTGTCCAATTCATCGAGTACTATAAGAGAATTAAGACAGTTTGTGTTATTCATTGATTCCCAAACTGATGAAAGAATCTTGCCATTGGATGCGTTTTTGTAATCGGGAGTAGAACCCATGAGTGAATCTACACCTTGCCCCGCACCAAGAGGAATAAAGATGTCATGATCTTGTTTGAAGAGTTCGCGCAGCTGTCGGCAGAACAAAGACTTTCCGCAACCAGGATTACCGACAAGTAACAGAGGTTCTATCCTAATAATAGAATCCTTTGAAAGAAGAATTGCATTTTTTAAGAATGAAGTTAATAAATCTTTGTTGAGAAGATTTGGATGTTTATTAATTAAAATATATAAATCTTCGAACATTTGTTTGTCTGCTTTTAAATATGTAGCAGGAATCATAAGTTTTTTGTAGATTCTGATAATCTTTGAATATTCCGCCTTTAATATTGGATTGTATTCAATATCTGCTTCGCAAATATCATAACGGAGGTTAAAATCTTCTTCTCTAATGGCAGTAAAAGTTGATTCTTTCTTATTTGTCAATTTCAAAGAATCTTTCTCCAGGTTTTTATCAAAAAGATTAAAATACTCTAGAGGAGTTTTCTTAAAAAAATCTGGATCGGTATCTTTTTCTATAGAATCAGCACTTGATAAAAAATCTCTTTTTTTACTGATTGATTCTATTTTTGCCATACATGTAAGAATATCGTCTGATAAATCTTCTGGAAAAAGTTTATGATTTTTTTTTTCAAAACAAGAATCCTTAAGTGAAATTTTTATGGCATCTTTTGCAAATGGATTATTCAGATTATGACCAGAAACGATGAGTTTTGCTTTTAGATGCAAAACTGTATCTGCAAGAGTTCTTTCCACATAAGGATCTTCATCTTCATAATTATCCAGCCAGACATACTGGTCTTCTAATTCCCAATCACTAAAATATCTTAATATTCTTATACATTCAACTATATTTGGAGCATACCATATATGAATCTTTTCTGATTCGAGTTTTGAATAGATATATGATGTAATACATTCGCCTGTAAATGTGATGAGATTCTGTTCAGAAAGTGGTTGTTCTGCATTATTACCAGAAACTTCGTAATCGTCTAATTTGAATATTCTTATAGATGGAATATAAGACAATCTTTCTAATTCACGAAAAACGACAGTTTCTATATAGTCAATATTTCTACACTTTTTAACTTCCCGAATATTTAATACATTCTGGGATTCGTCAAAATCAACTAAGCCTGCTTTTGAAGCTTCTGCCATAGCTGCCTTAAATACCTTTGGTTTAATATATAAGACAAATTTTACAACCTTGTAAAAATCTTCTAACGGAAATTCTATATCTTTTGAAAAGAAGATATCTGAAAGCGATGAATGATTACAAAGATCCAAAAATAGAAGACACTTTTTCTCTTCGGTTGTAAGAGATGAAAATAAAGAAGCTCGCGTATAAAACAGGTAATTGACTGTATCAGAATTTAGATAATTAGCCTTTCTTAATATTTCTTCATCAGAACAATTATTCAGATTCTTTGCATTTACTGCTTTTAAGAAATCTTTCTTCTTTGTAAAATTTTCATAAAATGGATCGTCAAGAAATTCTAATACAATCTTGCGAAGGTTTTCATTTGTCTTATAATAATTGCTGGTAAAATTATTAATAGACAGCAAAGCAATAATAATATTTTGATAGATTTTTCTGAATTCTGCATCAAATTCCATAATACACCTCTTTTTATTTAAATTTGAAGTAATCGTAATATCCATCTGAATTGCCAGTATCATCAAACCAATGACCAGTAATGAGAGTCCCATCTGATGAAATTGTACCTTCAAAATTATGTTTGAAGTCGGATGAATTAAGATTGTGAGGATTTGCGATAAAGCCAAATGACGATTCTGTGAGCAGGATTGAGTTATCGTTTAACTTTACATCAAGTGTTGCGGTATAAATTGTGCCAGCATACAAGCCGCCCTTAAAACCGCAATTAGACGACCATTTATATGTTTTCTGTCCCATAAGAATACCATCCTTATATTCAATTTTTATATACAAATTTTCATGCAGATATCCGCCACAAGGGCAATTATGTGCATTGCTCCATAAGCCTGAGAAAGTTTTCAAGAATTTCTCTTTTTCTAAGTTTTTTCTTTCCTCTTCTAATTTAATTTGTCGCTGAAGCTCTTCTAGTTCACGTCTTTTCTTTTCTGCTTCTATAGCGGCAATTTCTGATGCAATGGCTTTTTTTTCCCGCTTAATGAGTTCTTCGTTTTCTTTTTGCTTCTGCAGTATAAGGTGTTGCAGTTGGCTTTCGCTTTGTTGAATGCTTGATGATATCTTTGAAAAATTAAAACTAGATGGTATTGTGGAAACCCTTAACTGCTGTGTGATTTTTGCTAGATACTCTGAATCTTGCTGGCTGTATCGCTTGCCTTTTATAAATTTGAACTGATTTTGTATTTGTTCCTGTACTGTCTGGTGCTGATTTTTTTCTCTGACAAATAGAGAGTGCTGTGCAAAATACTCTGTGATTTTATTACGAATCGATTCAACGTTTGTACTTGCAATTTCGATATCTATAGATTTGAGAATTTCTTCTGCGGCTGATTTAGAGATTGTTTTAGGTTGTTTTTCTGCTTCTTTCTTTTCTTCTGGTGCGAATGCAAATGAGGCGTTTGATATTGCGTTTTGTTTCCCACATTGAGGACAAAATCTGTCTGTGGAGCTTAAAACATATCCGCAGGTACAAAAGTTATGTGTTGTTACCGGAGCTGTTCTTTTAATTGTTTGCTTTTCTTCTTTTGTTTGATATTGTTGAGTCTGCATAAATGTCTCCAGGCATTAATATTTATATCCATCTTGATAATTAGAATTATCTTTGGTTACTTTCTTATTCGAAATGTCATAAATGATTGGGGTTCCGGAAATATTTACTTCATTCCAATATTTTCCAGTGTTTGTTTTTACTGTGTGGCATTTCAATGATGATCCAGAGTTCACAACATAAGAAAAGAGTTCGGAGATAGTTTTGCCTGAGCCGAATTTGGTTTTCCAAGCTGTGGCAAGACTTTGGTTATTTGCATTTGAATCAATCTCAAAACTGCAAAGATAATCAAATAGCGAGTCTATTGTTTTTTTATTATCTGTTGTCTTAAGGTCAGTTTTTATAATATTGAAGGCTTCCCAGGGTTTGTTTCCTGAGTAATCTTTTATTACGACTGGTACTATTACTGGTTGGATTCCTTTTGATCCGACAACATTTTTTGTTTGAGTATTTTTAGTCTTTTCTTCTGCAGTTGTTTTATCTACAGTTACAACATCCTTATTTACAAAACGATTACTCTCTGTTGATGTAGTTGAAGTTTCATTAGAAATAATATTACTTGCAAAATTAGTGAAATATCTTTTTATGGTAGGCTGTTTGTTTGTAATAAATAAGGTTGAGAATGCTAATAGAGGAAGCATGATTAATGTTTTTAGCAATACTTTGGAAAATGTCTTTGGCTTTTTTAAAATATTTTTCTGCTTTTGACCAATTAATTCCCGAATACCGTTCGGATTTTTTATTTCTGATATATTCCAACCAGGAATTGAAAATACATTCATAGTTTCTACCTCTTTTAAAACAGAACCGTCCACTTATATGGGCAGCTCTGTTTTTTATTCTACACAAGCAACAGTATTGCCGTCGCTATCCTCAACTACATCATAACCATCGCTGTCGGTTTTTCTGATGTAATCACCTGAAGAACCACCAACAAATGCTGGAAAACCATTTGAATCTACAAGTGTGTGGTTCTCGTCATAATATAAATCTTCCCTTACATAAAGCATAATGTGCCTCCTTGTCGTATGTATGTTTTAATTATACAAATTACCTGAAACTTTCGATAAAAAGTCTTGGGGGTAAAATGCTTTTTTTACCTTTTTTTTCAAAGTCAGATTTTCAAAGAAGCTTTTTATAGGACTTGCCTTTTTATAAAGCATAACCTATTGCTCATAGGATTATGGAAAAAATTATAGGGGTAAATTATTTTTTTATAAAATAAATACTTTTTTTGTAAACTACCCCTGTGTTTTAAGACATTTTAGTGATTGCATAGGCTAGTATGAAAAATATCTGGAGGCAGATATGAAGTGTAGTAAATGTGGATTGGAAAACAGAGATGAAGCTAGATACTGCAGAAAATGTGGTGCAGAATTGATGTCTAAGAGCTCTGCAATACAGGAAGATAATATCATAGGGCGTAAAGAAATTATTTCAAAACTTAAGGTAGTAATAAATACTTTAATAATTAATAAAAGAAGAGAACTCTCTGGTTTCGAACCTGAAATGAAAAACCAGACGTTTCTTCTAAAAGGTAAGCCTGGAACTGGAAAATCTACAGTTACCACGTGGTTTATTAATGAATTAATAAAAAATCAACTCTTATCTTCTATTCCAGAATTTCTGGATGCTAAAAAATTAAAACAGGAATATGAGGATGAATATACATTATCAAATTTTCTTCATCAAACTTCTGATAAGGTTATTGTTATTAAAGATGTTCATCTTGAGCTTGATTATGTCGCAGAATTATTTAGAGCGTTATCGAAAAATAAGCTTGGAAAAATATGTATTTGCATAGGTCTTGATGAAAAACTTAATGATTTCTTTAAGAATAATCCTGATGTAAAACAACGGATTGATTATACATTTCAATTTGAATCATACACTGACTGTGAAATCAAGGATATTCTGAAAAGCAGAATTATTCAGAAAGGCTATTTCTTTTCTGGAGATGATAATGATATTGATGAGTTATTATTGCAATATGTCATAGAAGGAAATAAAAATCCAAATAAAGAGCATGTAAACGGATATTTAGCGGAAGAATTATGGATAAAAATAAATGAAACATTTTCTTCAAGAATAAAAACTCAAACGCACCCAAATTATCAAGTTCTTTTACCAATGGATATTCCTGTACAATCTGCCAGAAAAAGTGAAAAAGAAATATTTAATGAATTGGATTCACTTATAGGACTTAAAGATGTAAAGAAACAAATAAGACAATTGTGGATTTCCGTAAAAATGACACTCGAGAGGAGAAAAAAAGGAATCCAGGCTGAATTACCAATTATACATATCGTTTTTACTGGAAACCCAGGAACAGGAAAAACAACGGTTGCGAGAATCTTAGGTCAACTTTTTTATTCAATTGGTTTGCTTCCGAGCTCGAATGTAATTGAAACTAGCCGTAAGAATTTGATTGGACAATATGTAGGACAAACAGCTCCTCTTGTAAACGAAGTTTGCGATAAAGCAATAGGTGGAATTTTATTTATTGACGAAGCTTATTCAATAATAAATGGGAATAACGATTCTTTTGGTCAGGAGGCTATAGATACACTTCTAAAACGAATGGAAGATGATCGCGGAAAATTTATTGTTATTGCAGCAGGTTATCCAAAAGAAATGAAAAAATTCTTGGAATCGAATCCAGGACTAGATTCTAGATTTAATACTACACTCCGGTTCTTAGATTATTCTCCAGAGGAATTGCTGCAAATATTTACACAATATAGTTCGAGAAACGGTTTTGCTATTACAAAGGAAGCAATGGCTAGAGTAAATGTGGCGGTAAAAAAAATGTATGCGGCAAAGACAAAAGACTTTGCAAATGCGCGTGAGATACGTAATTTCTTCGATAAAACAAAACGAGATTTTGATACTCGTATTGCAGCATTACCAGAAGAACAAAGAACCAAAAATGTTTTACAGACAATAGAAGCAATTGATATTCTGGAGGTTGCCTAATGATTTGTCCTAATCCAATGTGTAAGACAGAAATCTCAGATGATTCTGTGTTCTGTGATCGCTGCGGTTTTCAGCTGAAGGAATGTTCTAATTGTCATACAGTACTGCATACCCTATTCTGTTCAAAATGTGGAAGACCTACTATTGAACGGGAATGGAACAAAGTTATTCCAACAGTAAAGAATAAAACTGTGGAGAAAACTTCTGTGGATGTTTCAAATGATACAGAAGAGGAAACTCAAACATTAATTATTAGAAAGTCATCCAGTCTAAAACTTCAGCATGATGATTTGATTTTAGATATAAAATCCGGAGATATTCTTGGTCGCACGGCAGGTGCTCATGCAGGGACTTTAGGTGATTTTAAGGTTATTTCTTCGCATCATGCAGAACTTAGATTGAATGATAACAAATGGATTGTCACAGATCTTGGTTCTACTAACGGAACCTTTATAAACAATCAGAAACTTGAATCAAACTTTGAATATGAAATTAATGATGATGATTTGATAACTCTTGCAAATGTCAATTTTACGGCTCGGATAAATTAAGGAAATATGTTTATGAATATTCCTAAGATGATTGATGATTATGAAATTATCAAGCTGGAAAAAGAAACTGATAAAGCTCTGTTTTATTCCTGCAAAAATAAATCTGATACAAAATGTTTAATTAAGTTTTACAGGAAGAACAAAAAGCCTCATTTTAATTCTTTGACGGAGTTGAATAATCCAAATGCAATTGCAATATATAAAGAAGGTAAGTTTTTTGACATTGATAGTTCAAAACATTTTGATTATGAGATTATGCCATATCTGGAAAATGCTAGTCCACTTTCTGGGCAGACCGCTTTATCTGATAAAGAAGCGTTTGAAATAGTAAAGAAAATTGCAAGTTGCCTGAATGACTTTCATAAAAACGGTTTTATTCATAGAAATGTAACTCCAGAAAATATTTTGTTGAATATTAGTGAACCAATCTTAATTTCTTATGGATGCATTACCGAAATTGACTTGCAGGATGATGTAGATGTAAGTCTTACTAAAATATTTAAAGATAAAGAAGATGTAACTGGCACAGAGGGCTTCGTTGCTCCGGAAGTTTATACAGGAGTTATAAGCCCCGCAGTTGATTATTTTTGTTTAGGAATGACTCTTTATTTCTTGCTAACAGGCAAGACTTTATATGAAGAAGTCAAGTCTGAGAATTTTAAAACATTACTTATTTCAGGAAAACTTAGTGACCAGATAAATAAAAATCCTGTATTAACTGTACGACAAAAAAGAATTATCTGTGGGCTGATTACTCTGCAGCATGATAAGCGATGGGGATATGATGAGATTACTCAGTTTTTTAATGGGGCGGAAATTCCTGTATTTACAGACTGGAATCCTCCTGAACCGTTTGTTTTTGCTTTCAAGAAATATTATAATGTTCAATTACTATCCGAAGCTTTTTTGAAATATCCTGTTTTGGGAACAATCGTTATAAGAAACGGCAAGTTTACTAAATATCTTTTGCAACTGGGGCTTAACGGCAAAGCAGACCAAATTGATAAACTCATAAATGCAAAAGGCAACGATTACTCATCAAAAGAAATCTGTTCACTTGTTTATCTGGTAATGAATGACATGAAGTACAGTTTGTGCCAGGGAAAACAACTAAAAACTAAAGAAGATTTATTTTCATTATCTGGGCAGCTTAAAAAAAGACTTGAACTCCTCGTACTTTCTAAGGACATTTTATTTGATTTGTGGCTTTCGTGCATTTTTGATGTAAACATGAAAAGTTTTTATACAATTCTTGAAGGTGATAAAGATTATGTAAAAAGTGTTGCCGTAAATAAAATACGGCATGAAAAAGGATTGTGGTCACTGTTAGAAAAATTTCTTGCTAACAAGGAAATCAATATAAGAGTTGAGCCACTTTTAAATGATTTTTTTGAGCTGAACATCAAGAAAATTATAAAAAAATCTCATTGCGATGAATTCAGAAAAAATGGAAATCTGCTTATTGCTGGTAAGGGAGGGAAGTATAAAGTTTACAACCTGATTGAAGCTAAAATAATTTTTAGAAAGACCTTCACGGAATACAAATTGATTCCCGAGGGATATATTCTTGGGAATGAAAAAGACGTTGATTATATTATTTTGCAACGAGGGCGGAAAAGTGTTATTCAAACTTTATCCTACAAAGAATTATCTAAAACCTTTAATAAGTTTCTACAAAATCATGATTATAAAAATCTAAATGCATTAATTTCCTTTGTGTTTGAATATAAGCATTTGAAAGGTGGAAATGCGGAATTTGAAAAACAAGTGCTTTCTTTTGTAGACAAAAACCATCTTGAAGAACTTGAGCCCTTTGCAAAACTCTACTATTTTTTGCTTATTTATTCAAAAAATGAACTCAACACATCAGCATTTATCCGTAAGATGACTGAAATATATGACTGTGTAATTGAAACCCCTTCAGCGAATTCTTTTTTGTTAATTAATGAGATGGGAAAAATCTATTATCAGCTTGATATGAAACATGAAGCAAAGACCTGTTTTGAAAAAGGAATATCTTTTGATTTAGAAAAAAAGATGCTGAATGAAATTGCATTAGCATTAATTAATTCTGAGCAAAAGAAATATAAAGAAGCACTTTCATATTTTAGACTTTGTAAGAAGGATAAGCCTGAACTAATTTACGAAGACCCTAGTGTTTACAAATATTATAAAGATTGCAATACCGCATTTGGATTACAAGTATAGGGGGATAAGGATGAACACATTAGTTATAAATAATAAAATAGATAGAACATTAATATTGCCGAAAGTCGTTCAACAAGCGGAACAGAACAATGATAAAAGCAACCAAATTAACGATTGGATTATCGGAGAAAAGGTAAATACGAATTCTTCGGAAGCAGAACTATACTATACCACGAACAGCAAGAACGGTTCGAAAGGGATATTAAAAATTTATCGAAGCAATCATGGTGTTAATCTGTCTGTATTTAAAAAGATTAAGTCTATTAAAAATCCATATGTGGTGAAGATTTATGACTATGGCATAAAAGATAACAAGCAGTTTGTAATTGAAGAACTGCTTGAAGGAGATTCATTAGATAAAACTACAGTTTCTCTTTCTAAAAAACATTTATGGAAACTTATTCACGACATTAATTCTGGCTTAGGGGCAATTCATAATTGCGGCATTATCCATAGGGACGTGAAGCCAAGTAACATAATTTGTTGTAATGGAAGATATGTGATTACAGATTTTGGTATAAGTATTTTTGAAAAAGATAAGACAGCTGATTACTCACACACAGCCGGGTTTAATGCACCAGAATTGTTTCTGAATAACTATACAGCCCCGTATGATTACTATGGATTTGGATTCATTTTATATTATGCGGCTACAGGAATAAATCCATTTGAAAACAGAGGAAAAGAATTTATTTACAGAGATGAAATTGAGAACTTCACTGTAAAAGATTTTCTATCCAGAAAAGAAGTATTAGCTTTGCCAGAATACTTTCAAAAACTTCTACAGGGATTAATTGCAAAAGATGTTGAATGTCGCTGGGGATTTTTTGATGTAGTAAAATGGCTTTTTTTTATTCCTGTAAATAAAAAACAAAAGCCTTGTTGCAAGTTAGATTTTGATTACCAGATTCATACAAAAAAAGAATTGGTCGAAGCCCTTTATAATTCGCCTGAGGTATTTATTAAACCTTTGAAAGAGGAAGATATAGGACTCTATGAATTTTTAAAATCTGTAAATCAATTAAAAGCTAGAAGAATATACAGACAAATTCATTCTCTAAAAAATAATTCGCAGAAGCAATATACAAACTGGATTTATGATTCTTATTTTGACATTAAGCTGATAAAACTTGTTAGAAAAATTTTCTGATTTTTTATCATGTACCCCCTCCATTTAGAAAATAATTAAATGAATGGTGAAGTAAACTATGAAATATAACCAGTTTGGGGGTCAAAAATATGAAAACGATAATTTCAAAGAAAACAAAAGCAACAATTCTTATTGGATGTCTTTGTTTATCTTTTGCTCTTGCAGAGAGTAAGAAAACTTACATTACTCCAGAAGAGCAAAAGGCAATAGACAATTATTTTAATGCGGTTCTCAATGGTGATCGTGAAGAGAAGCAAACTCCCACTACTCCAAAGCAGGGAGAAGAACCTGCAGAAATGCTTCTTGATGACACTTTTGGATCTAAAGATTATGTTCCCCAGATTACTGTAACACCAATTCAAGATGTCAAAGTTGAAAAGAAATCAGCTGAGCAATATATTTCTTTGCTTAAACAGCTGGAAAACGAGATTCAAGACATTATAGAAGAAAAAAACAAAGCCTTAAATCAGCTTGAAGCAAAGAATAAATTGGAAGTTAAAGCAAAACTTCAAGAAATTGAAGACACTACATTCCAAGGTTTTACAGAGCGCGATTCAGAATACTCTGCCAGACTTAAAAAAATAAAAGAAGCTGCAATTAAGACTGCAAATGAAAAACTGGAACAGGAAAAACAGAAAACATCTCTTTCCTACGACCAGACTATTAAAAACAGAAAAATAGAGAAAGATACATTGGAAAAAGAACTTAATCAGATTGATTTCTCTGAATCAGCTGACCTTGTTATAGGAGAATTCTTCAGAGAAACCTCGCAATCGACTTTGCAGTATTTTCCAGTAGAGATTTCTAATGCAAAATTAAAATTGAATGGATATAAGGGGCGCTTGGAAGTTGAAAAGGGAGACGAAAACAAGGCTCTGTATATCAATAATAACAAATCAAATTTTGCAGCACGAATAATTTATAAGGTTGATATTAAAAACAATTACAACTTGAATCTTGTTGCAGGTGAAGTTATTGATAAGAACGGCGACAAAGTTCTTAAACGTTTTGAAGGCTTTGCCTATAAAATTGAGTCTGGAAAATCTGTACAAAAAGAAGATAAAAAAAAGACTGAAAAAAAATCAAAGAAGCGAGAACGATATGTAAACTCATTTTGCAATGAGTTTATTTTATCGGCTAAAAACGATTTTAACACAGGCTTTAAGGATATTTGCCTAGATGTGCAATATCTGCCTTTTTGTCTGTACAACGGTCATTATACTCTGAAAGTTGGTGGTGGAATCAGCTTTAATAATGATTATGAAATCACTGTGCATGTAAAAAATGGATGGAGTTTTAGAAAGCTCTCTTTAGATCTTGGCTCAGGAGTGGTATTCCATAACCTTGATTTCAAGAATGCAGGGTATGTTATTTCGGCAGAAATGGATTGGCACATTAAAAACTTCTGGGGCGTTAATGTGGCTTATACACCTGCTGAATTCAGTCTTAAAGGTAACAATTTATGGGCTGAATGGAAACACACTGTAAGTATAGGGATTGCTTTTACGGGAGTGTATTTTTAGAAAGAAAATACACAGCTCCCTTCTAACTAGCATTTTTTAATAATTGTGAGGTTAGAATTAAAGAATGGACGAATCTGGATGTAGTCCAGAAAAAAGATAAAAAAACATATTGCCATAGGAGGCTAAATATGAAAAGGAAGATTACTATTATCACTTGTTTGTCGGTTTTTGTTTTTGCGAGTCTTTCAGCTCAAACTCGCCCTGCACCAGCAAAACAGAAGAGTAAGTTGGAAACTACAAGAACGCAACCGGTTGTACGTCCTGCTTCTATGTTCAACACAGATTTGATTGAACCGGAACTTGAGGAGATTGTAGTTGTGGTTGAAGAACCAAAGTCAGTTAATGACTATACCAATGAAACCCAGTTTATGGGGGCATACGATCGTATACTCAATGAATACCTGAATGAATATGCAGCCTCTAACAAAAAGTATGTTGAGGCCAATGCCACAATCGATACTGCTACTGCAATTAGCATCGCCAAGATCCAGTCGACAAACTACTCTGAGGCATGGAGTCCTACCGAGATCGAATTCAAGAAGCAGGAACTCCGTGAGAATCTTCAGAGAAATGTTGAAGATTTACGAGCTAGTACCCTTAATAGAATTCAGGCAGAATACAACCAGAACATTGCGCTCATTGACCAGAAGAAGACCGAACTTGACAGTGCAATTGCTTCAACTGAATTTGTCCTGAAGGATGTTGAAGTTTGCTTCAGCCCTTATGACAATGTGAGCAAAAGTTGGCTTTGTAAGATTACCTCAGTAAACCCAGAGGTTAAATTCGTGAGTGACTGGCTTTCGGTAAAGCTTGATTATGAATCACTTGAAGCTCAGTATGAGAAACTTGCTCCTAAGATCAAGGCTGGCGTTCGTGCAGAAACTCACTATGTTGTTGATGTTATGAAGTTTGATGAGGCCCCTGAAGACACGACTACATATGCTAGAAAGGTAGTTGCAATAGAACTGCTTGATTCCGATGGAAAAAGAATTGCCTTCTTTGATAATCTTAATATTCATGCTGGATCTTGGGAATGGAAATCATACCGCAAGCAAGTGTTTGTAGATAGAGCTGCTTCTGTGGGCGTAAAATAAAAAATATTACAAAACTATACCAAAGAGTTTATAATGGCTTTGGTATAGTTTTGTAATAAAAAATATGATAAAATCGTTATCAACAGACTTGTAATACAAAAGGATTAATATGAATTATTCAGACTTTTCTGTGAAAAAGAAAATCAAAACACTGATGCGAGATTTAAGTTTTTATTATATTAGAGACTGGTTTGATTCTATTCCAGAAGAAGATAGCGATGGCGATATTCAAAAAGCCCATGAACTGGTAAATGACAAATTTGCAAAAACACAGATAGATTCTTTTTTCTTTACAAGTGAATTTCAACCAATACTTTATCCTGCATACGCACTGCTTATGTACTATAGGTACAATCCCAAATTTGCTGATTATGTTAATTCTATATATATGAATGATGAACAACTTATTGATAATTTACATGGTTATTTTCATGGAGAGTTAGAGAAAAGAATAAATGAGGCAATTACAGAAGACCAAAAAACAGGAAACTATAAGTTGCAAATAAACAATAGTAGTGTGAATAAGGCAAAATCTTTTATTTACCTAAAACGATTTGCTAACTCAGCTAAAGTTACAAGAATTGCTGCTGCAAGTGAAGATATAAAAGTAAAGCTCGCACCTCCATTGAGCAGTGAAGAAGACATAAATGTTGTACGATCTGAAATATGGAAAGGAAAATTAAGAATAGATTTCTCTGATAAGAATGCTGCTAATGATTATATTATTAGAATATTTGATAAAGACTTTTCACTTTTAAAAGAATTTTTTGCAGAAGCCGAGACATGTATTGACAATACAGAACTAAAAGTATTGTTTATTGATAATTGCAGTGCAGAATTGTTTATTGGAAATTATTGGGATATTACAAAAGAATAATAAGATGGCATCAAAGTTCTATATTCCTGTTTGTGGCAGTTCTTCTGAAAAAGATATTGACTTAAAAGATTGTTCTTTAGATATCATAGGTAATCATAAAGATTCTTGCGAATATATTTTATATAACAATAAAGATTGGAACCCCTGTCTAAAAAACAAAATTTCTGCTGCGCAAGAATTTTGGACAATTAATAATATAAAAGATAAATATGAAATAAATGTTGAATTACCCGAATCCGAAAATTTATTTTCCGCATCTCTTGGTTTGCTTTTATTGCCAATAACTTATAATACATCTCTTTTATATACCCATATTTGTATAACAGGAGATTTTGAGAAATATCTATCTGAGTATAAAACAAAAACTATTAGCTCTGTAGAAAACAAGTTTACAATTGCAGGTATCTTTTTTAAAAGGATTTACTCTGAATCTAAAGATACAACATTTGCTTTTATCTATGTTTCAAACAAAGATGAAATTGATGAAGGTTTATTGAAGCAATATCCATGGATTACTGTAAAGCGTTTTAGTGAAGGTACTCCTGTTATCGATGTAATTAATTATCTTAAGACTGGATTATGTGAGTCATGCGAATCTGATTCAAAAGCAAATCAATTTATGGATGCTGCTTATCAAAAAATTTGTAATTATCTTGAATTAGATTTATATAATGAAGCAAATATTACAGTATACGTGTCTGGAGCCGACAATTCCGAATATGTTTTTGATAGACGTTTATGTTTGAACTATCAACGATTTCTACAGCAAAAGAAAAAACTCTCTTTGAATATTAATTGCACAAAGTCATTGGATTTATATGATTTGGTATCTGATACAATTATGCAAGATGAAAAGGTTGCAAAAAAAATAAAACCTATTTGGTATCAACAACTTGAAGAGTGCCATAGTAATAATATTGATTTGACAGTTGAAAGATTAAATAGAATTAATGATGATATTGAAAATGATATTCGTTCCATAAAGAAATTTATTTATAATCAGGAAGATAGTCAACGGTTATTAAATAATCTAAAAATCGAGTATAATCAATGTAATAGAATTGAATTAATAGAAACAACAGATAAAATAATTACCCCAAGTTTTTATCATCTTGTATTGGAAGGGGAAAAATCTCAAAGAAAAGAAATTATAGTTTACACAGATTCCTACAAACTTTATTACAAAGAAAATACTAAAGATAAATTAAAACTTAAAGAACAAAAAATTGACGACTTGTTAAAAATCTTTATCCAAGGACCTGTTGAAACAAACAAAATAAATTCATCAATAGCAATAATGAATATTATTGACGATGGAAAGAAAAATGGAAAAGAGGCTTCAATAATCATAAATGATATTGCTTCATATATAAAAGAAAATAACATCTATTTTCCTACAAAATTTGTACTTACAGGATTACCAGGAATTGGGAAAACCACAAGTATTTATTACATTGCAAAACAATTTGACTTAGAAGTTATTTCGACAGAAATCCTTATAAATTATTATATTTTCAATGATGACCTTTCTAACATGGAAAGATTTGATTATGAAAAATACTGGAAAGATGTTGATTTACACAAGCTATATAATGAAATAATTCTATACTATACGCAATATTCACGTAAGATTTTTGAAACCCTTTCTGATAATTCAGAACGTATGAAACATATTAGAGACTTAGCTTGCAAAATAGGATTAGAACTTGTGGAAGGTTCTTGTGGCAAAACTTTGTTGGACATCGGCGGCAAAGAAATTCTTACTAACCTCTATTATGTTTTAAAGCAGGAAGGTTATAAAAGCATATTTATCACAACCGAAGGTCATAATGAAGATGAGATATTTGAAAACTATTTGGAATTATATAAAAAAGATAAAAATCTTTGTAATGAATCAAGACGAAATATAAAAAAACTTGCAATTAAAAAAGAATTCAACAATAACAAAGAAGATGTTGAAGATATAGATACGAATTCTAAAGAATTTCATGATTCTCTAAGAAGTCTCATCTTCAATCTGCGCTACAAATATTATAACCGCAGACGAGATTACAAAATAATCCGAAACCAAACAGATGATATAGCTACAACTGTATTGAAAATATTAGAGGTGTTATTTTCAGAATGAATATAGGCTTAGGATTTTTTTCATTAAACAAACTGTATGATGAAGTTCGCCCTGATTATGACTTTGATTCAATTTCAAAAGTCCTTATAGAAGAGTTTGCTTCAGATACAAAATTGACAGGAGCAGAAATTGGAGCTGGTTCGGGGAAATTCACTTCTGTCTTAATAAAATCATTAGATTTTGAAGAGTTATCCATAGTAGATCCTGAAAAAGCAGCAATAGAAGAACATAAAAAAAAGTTTGCTAGTTACAATAGTGGGCTACACTATGTTAATGCTTATTCAGATTCTACTCAACTTAGAGAACATAGTCTTGATTGTATTTTTATAAGTCAGGCTTTTCATTTCTTTCCAGTTAAAGAAACAAAAAAAGAATTTTTAAGAATTTTAAAACCACAAGGGAAAGTCTTCATTTTTGGAAGATTTTTACTTGATTCTGATGAGGCTTCAAAACAGTTCATTGCTCTAACAAGATTCGGAAAACGTTTGAACGGATATCAAAACAACATTCAAGCTTATGAAGAGAATAATATAACAACTTTTTTTGGAAAAAAGATTGAAAAGAAACTAATTCGAAATGAATATCTCTCTTATTCCAAAGAAAAACTTATTGATAATGTAAAAATCCGAATAAAAGTTTCTGGAGATGAAAACTTGATAACTACCCAAGATATGCAGAAAGAAATTATTAACTCAATTAATAATTTCTTTGACAAATACAAAGACCAAACGAATAAAGTTCGACTTGAATACCAATCATTTTACTTTTGTTCTGATATTGTCAATTATGAAAGCTCGATATAAAATATGATAGTGAAGTTTGAATTATGAACACCTATGAACAGGAAATAGAATTAGTTAACTTAAAAATGGACAAGCTAGAAGGCAAAGTTCAAGATGAATCTATAGACATAACTTTTAATAGACGAAAACAAATTGATAAATGGACTTATGAATGCTTGGAAAAGTATATGTTTTTTTTAATGAAACTGAATAATCCTATAGTAAAAAATATGGATAACATAATACAAACTTTTCGTAAGCATATGAATGGTTGTTTTAATATAACAAATTTTCATTCATACATAAAAAAGAATGAAAACTCATTAAAGGATTTAATAGCACCTTATCCTGATTTAGAAACAGCTTATTCTGATTTTATAGAACAAGTAAAAAAAGAACCCTCAAATACAGAAATAATGTACAAAAAAATATATGAGCCTTATGATTTGCAAAAAATAATAAAAAAGAGATTAAATAAACTTGATACAAGTGCACGAATTCAAAAGGATTTTTTAGATTTATTTTGTAATGAATGCTATTATGATAAAGTAGATAGTTTTTTTACAAATATGTATGACTACTGCGATAATTCAAAACAGTATCGTATTCCAAAGTATTATTACGAAGACTTTGTAGATACATTTTTAGAAACTATCGACGATGAAGAAGATTATGATAACGAAGATGAGAAGAAAACTAAAGAAATTAAAAAAACTTTAATCACAAATAACAAACTAACCTTTTTAGAAATACTATTTACCTTTTTATTATACCCAACTGAATATTTGTTAAATTATTTATATAACGAAATAACATATCCAATATTAGAACAATGTGAAATACTCTCACAATGGGAAATAGAAGCTTATTTTGGAGAACATAAAAATACTGATAGAACAATTAAAAAAGATCTTTATCTGAATAAATACGGAGTGGGTAAAGTTATTAAAAGCAAACGTGCGGCAGATCATGGTTATCGGTATTCTGAAAAAACAATTACTTTCTTTGATGAAAAGAATCATAGTCATTTCTTCAAAGATACAAATGATTTTTTGAACATATATAATAAGTTTTTTCTGGGTAAGATTATAAGAAAAAAACTTGAAGACATAATAAAAGAAGCGATTTCAAATAAAGAGCTAACAGATTTAGAAAAAACCACAGAAGCTTTGCTTGATTATTATCATATGCAAAATACTTTTCATTCTATAGTTGCACTCTTTAAATTTCAGAGAATTGATAAAAGTTATATTACGAACAAAATCGAATCAAATTTATCATCGATAGAAAGGACTCTTAAGAAGAAATATCCTAAAAACAGTAAATATTCTGATATCCCAGGGGTATTTATGGACTTATTGCATGAACAACAATACTTTTATAAAATCACAATAAATGAAATTATTGGAAAAACAGTTATAAGAACGAATGAACAAGAAGAATACCTTTGTATATTCGGAAATTCTATCAATAATGATGAAAAGGAAAAAATACTAAGCTCAAAATTTAATCCGGACAATATTAATAAATCTTTGGAGAATTATGAAACGATTCTTTATAATATTGTTGCAAGAGTCAAAGATCCACATATCACAGAAAAACAAAAGGAAGATTATTTCAAACAATTAACAGTTTTCTATCCAGATGTATATAGTTCTTTGATATACTAAAGTTTGCAAATAAGTAAGCAATTCGGTGTAATTGGAAATTTAAAAAATATCCTCATCTTTAATATTTAAGAGGAATTCTATATTTTGAACTAGATCAATCATACCGAAAGAATCTGTTCCAAGTTCTGTAAAATATGTTGCATTTTTAATTACATCAATTTCTGTCTTAAGTTTATTTATCAAAAAAGTATCAATTTTTTCTTGGCGATTATCCATTACTACTTCCTGTAAGTTTTATCTAAATCTGTTTTTTTTGGGGGGAAGGGGGGCTAAAACTTTACTTTCAGAAATTCGTTGATTAAAATTCAATTTTGAATTCACGATTTTTATATACTCTAATAATTCAGGCTCTGTTACTTGGTTGAAGAAGATTCCTGCATAAACTTTTTGTTCTCTATAGTATTATTTTGGAATAATCAATTTTTGTATTATGCAGGATAACTTACTCAATTCCTTGAATCAGCCGGAAAAAATGCAAAATTTCCTACGAAAATAAAACGTCGAAAAATTGCACCATATGCAAAGTAATTGCGCATGGTGCAATGCTTTTTAATTCTTGCAGCAGTTTTATCTCCCCATCTGCAACACTGATAGGATAGTTTGCGGTCAAGACTTCGATTTCCTCGAGTGTCTTTCCGTTCTGTGCGCTTATCGGTTTCGGCATTTTCAGTTCGATTTGATATCAGTTGTTTGCTTCTGCAGCAACTGAAAGCTGCTTGTTCCGGAGGGAACTCAGACAGAAAAGAAAATTTTTTATACAAAACAGCTCCTGAATGAACTCAATTTTTTTTGCAGTTTTTTATCAACCGTCAGTTGCTTTTCATATTTTTCCGCCTGTACACAGGAATCAACAACCCCGACGCAAGCATCGGGGTATGTTGTTCTCATAAGGTGATTGCACTCGGCTTTAATACCCTTTGTTATGACGCAGAGCGTCGGGGTATTAAACCCTCCGCACGAATAAAAGTGCAGTCCCCGAACACCACGAAAATTGATATTTTCTTCTCCGCGCAATTTTACGGGAGGGTTCCATTTGTCATAAGCGTTTTTTGTGAGCCGTCTGCATAAAAAATTGTGATGGTAGGATTGCGTACAAGTCCGTCAAGATGGATAAGGTTTGGCGCATCGTTGTCATAATTTTCTCCGACAGCAAAATGGCTCAAAAACTTACGAAAGACATAATCGGAAAGGCTTTTGCGGATGCAGGGTATCAGCTCAAGCCGGAAGTTCTTTCAGAAATGGCGGATGATGGTGTTTTTATGCATAATGCACCCGGAAAAAATATGAACCGACTTATTTCAAAAGAGCAATTGGACTGCCTCGAGCAGAGGAACATTATAGAAACTGTCCGGAGTGTAATGAAAGGTCGTTTCGAGCTTGTCTATACTAAAGCAAGAAGTCTAAAGGGCATGTTCAGGCATTTCTTTTACAGCATTGCAGCTTTTTTGATTTCTCAATCAGCTTGTAGACAAAAACTCTTCATTCCTGATTAAAACTCGAATTTTGGGGAAGAAAAAACTAATCATAGGTTATATAAAAAAATATCTTACCCCCTATATTTAAAAACTTTTTTGACACCAGTAGCCTATAATTACAAAAAAAGCAGGAGGCTATTATGAGTAAGTTTTTAGAAATTCTACAGGATGTACTTACGGTTATGCTTTTGTTTTACATTGTGAAATACTGCAAATGTATAGACAGAGGTATTGAATTGTGGTGCGAGAATAGTATTCTCAGAAGATATTTGATGCAGAATTACAAAGATACGCCATATATTGTTTTTGATGACGATATTTATATTATATAATAATCGGGAGAAGTATATGAAAAAACATATTGAATATCTAGAAATACAAGAAAAATCCAATAATACCAAACCTTCTGCATACAAGGTTGTACATGTTCAGCTTGATTATTATCCTACAGATAATACATTGACGTTTAAATTATTAAAAGATGGCACTATACAGTTCTGGGCATATTATGAAGAACAATTTAATATCTGGGATAAACTATATGGGTATGAAGAAATGGTCATAAGTAAAAATGAATTAATACCCGTACTTGAATATTTGCAAAAAATATATGTTGAAACCGCAGAAGAAGTTCCGCAAATTAGAGGAAATGATAATACGTATACCCCAATTATTAATTTTCTGTATGAAAATTTTTCTTTGATTGACAATAATAATAGGAAACTTCTTAAAGAAATCTGTAAATTCTTTCAACTCTCAGATTATCTTATTTTTTCTGATGACACAATGCATCTTATCTTTAAGAAGCTATCTGAATTTTTCTTATGGTTCTTTATTCAGCATGAGAAATATGTTTATGAAAATAATTATCATTCTTTCGGCTATTATGACTATTATAACACTCTGTGCGATTTAAAAAGAAAGCTTATCGCAAAAAAACTTATTACAGATAAAGAATTAGGAAAGATACAATAAAAAACTTAGGAAACTTGATAATGCTGTTATTTAAATTTTATTCGTGCGGAGGGTTTAATACCCCCGACGCTCTGCGCCGGAGTTGTTGATTGAATTTTCCTCACGTCTCACCAACTCCTTACGCTTCTCTCCTGAACAAAGACAGCGGAAACATCACTCGCACGCCTGTAGAAAATTCCAGACCTGCTGCAAAACTTCGGAGCGGAGAGAGTGCGCTGTTATCGAGATTATTAAAAACGGTGTAATTTATGTCTTGAATAAATTGTACTTTTACAGTTTGTTTTGTGACGGAAGGTGTATTAAATGTAACACCGATTATACCGGGAAAAACGGAAGCGCGAATTTCTTCATCGCTGTCCGGCTCAAAGCACATTCCGGTGGTAAATACGGGACCTGCATAAGTGCGCACATAATTTCCAAATGAAAGAGAAAATACGACAGGTATTTGAAATGCTTTTACACCGTTGTTCCAACGAAGCATAATTCCGGCTCCGGGAGAAAGCACGTCCCCTTTGTAAATTATATTTGAATAAGTCGTAAGCCCGCGAAAATTCGGCATAAATCTTTTTTTAGTAAATAAAGCCCAATCTGCCGTAAAAGCTCCGTCAAGCCAAAGTCTTTCCGATGCAGATCTATCAGATGAGTTTGTATTATCGATTTTTCCGCTGCTTTTATTTTGCTGTTCAATATCATCTTCCGAATCGTCCCAATCCGCATCGCGCAAAAACTTTCCGCTTGCGGCATAATGAGTTTTCCAATAATTTTCTCGCAGTGAAGAAACAATTATTCCGGTATTAGGACCGTCGCTGACGGCGGAAATAAACTGACCGTTGCCTATGTAAATCCCCACATGAGATATTGAACCGTCCGATGTCGTCTTAAAAAATACCAAATCGCCCGGTTCTCGCTGTGAATCCGCAATAATTTTTACATAACTGTAGATTGCCTTCGTCGTTCTCGGCAATTGATATTGAATGCTCGTCCGCGCAACATAGAAAACAAATCCGGAGCAATCAAAACTGTCAGGACCGACAGCTCCTCTTTGGTAAGGTGCACCGACATATTTTTTTGCTTCCGTGATAAGTTTTTCTCGGTAAACTTTCGACTCCGCCTGCGAAATTGCAGGTTGCGCAAAACACTTTATGGGAATTAAAAACAGCACAGCCGCAGCACCGCAGATAATGAATAATTTTAATCGGATTCCAAAATTGCTCATATTCTATTATAGGAAGATTTTAAGTGTTTTCTTAGCTCAAATTTAGGGCTTTATTATTTTTTTACATATCATATAATTATCTCATACAAAATAAGCCCGAAGCAACTTTGCTTCATAAATGATGAACTGTATCCGGGAAAAATTACAGATTATCAAAACAAATATTTTAATTTACGAGGAGACGTAATCAAAATGGATTTTAACAATCATGCTACGGCAACAGAAAAAAAGGCAGATGAAATAAGAAAAGTGTCTATCAGAACAAAGTTAATAATAATATTCGGATTGCTGGTTGCAATATCTTCAGCAATTCAATCTTTTATCGCTATAAACAAAGCCAGAACGGCAATAAAAGAAAAAATTGAAATCCAGTTAACTGAAAAAGCAAAAGATGTATCTGCTCTTATCAACTCAAGAATCGAAGGGCTTTTGAATTCTTTGCAGGCAGCCGGGAATATGCCTTTGATTAAGGATCCTAATGCCGACGCGAAAGAAGTCCTTGCATTTTTGAATACTCTGAAAAATATTCATCCGCAGATATTAAGAATAGATTTTTGCGATACGAACGGTATAAGATATTCCGGAACAAATTTACTTAATATCGGAGACAGAGACTGGTACAAAAAAGCAATGACCGGAAAAAGTGTATTATCGGAGCCTATCGTTTCTCGTCTGGACGGTTCACTTGTTTTTGTAGGTGCTGCACCTGTTTATGACGATAAAGGCAGACTGATACGGATAATTACAGCAACAATAAAAGGAACTGCGCTTAGCAAAAACGTAGATGATATAATTATAGGAAAAACAGGAAACAGTTATGTCATAGATCAAACCGGAACTATAATTGCCCATAAAGATATTGCGCTTGTTGAAAGTCAAACAAATTCTATTGCGCTTTCAAAAACAGATAGCTCTTACAAGTCTCTTGCTGAATATACGGATAAAGTTGTTCATTCAAAGAATATTGCCGTAGGTTATTACACATGGAAAGGCGAGAAATACATTGCTTGTGATTCAACTATGGCATTAAACGGATGGACTATAATTGTAAAAGCACCTGCAAGTGAAATGTTTGAATCTCTTTACACGCTTAGAAACAGTATGATCATAACCAGCCTTATAGTTCAGCTTTTATCGATATGTTTTATTCTTTTCATCGCTCAAGGAATGGTAAAACCTGTAAGAGCGGTAGCTGCCGCCTTAAAAGAAATTGCAAACGGTAAAGGAGATCTTACAGTCCGCTTAAAACTTATCGGCAATGACGAAGTTACGGAAGTTTCGCATTATTTTAATGAAACGATTGCAAAAATCGGAACCTCGATAAAATCCGTAGGTGATAATTCCGACGTTATGCAGAATATAGGTGAGCAGCTTTCCGCAAACATGACTCAAACTGCAAGTGCTGTAAGCAGCATAAGTTCCAACATTGAAAATATAAAACAGCAGGCGATTTCACAAGCCGTAAGCGTTACTGAAACAGCCGGCACAATTGATAGAATTATTCATACCATTGATAATTTAAACGACAGCATAGAAAATCAATCTGCGAGCGTTGTTCAGTCGTCCGCATCTGTTGAAGAAATGGTATCAAACATCGCGTCGATTACTCAGTCGCTTGAAAAGAGCAACAACATGGTAAAATCGCTTGCAGAAGCGACATCCGCAGGAAAACAAACACTGGTAGCATCAAATGTTGTAACTCAAAAGATTGCAGAAGAATCCGGCGGACTTATCGAAGCAAGCAACGTAATACAAAATATTGCAAGTCAGACAAACTTGCTTGCAATGAATGCTGCCATCGAAGCTGCCCATGCAGGCGAAGCCGGCAAGGGATTTGCCGTAGTTGCAGACGAAATCCGCAAATTGGCAGAGGAATCCAGCAGTCAGGGCAAAACAATTACCGAAACGCTTAAACATCTTACCGATGAAATTGCCGGGCTTGCAAAATCTTCGACGATAGTTGAAGAAAAATTTAATGTGATTTTCAAGCTTTCCGAAGATGTGCGCGGAATGAGTTCCGAATTAAATGCTGCAATGCATGAACAGGAAAACGGAAGCAGGGAAGTTCTTGCAGCTATAAAAAACATAAGCACTATTACCGGAGAAGTTAAAGACGGCTCTGCGGAAATGCTTGAAGGCGGAAAGGGCGTTGCCGAAGAGATGCGTAAACTTAACAATCTTACGGAAGCTATAAAAGAGAGCATGAATAATATGTCTAACGGTGTATCTCAAATAAATAATGCTGTTCAGGAAGTAAACAGTCTTGCTCAGCAAAACAAACGCAGCATAGAAAATCTTGCATCGGAAGTGAAAAAGTTTAAGGTTTAGTCTCAAGGGAGGGAGAGGGAGGCGGACGGGAAAACCGGTTTTGAATGATTTAGCCTGTTTACCGTCCGCTCCAAGTTTCGCTTTCGCGAAACTTGTTTTAAGTGGAATTTCCTGAAACGCATTTTACAGCAGTTTTGCTAATGCAAAACTGCAAGGGGACGGCAAACCGAATTGAAGCTGTAAGACCAAGTTTGACTGCCGGCTATTCTCTCTCTTTCAATTTTTCGAGCATACGTTTAAATGCGCTTTGCTCTTTTTTTAATTCCCGGGATCCGCGTGTTATCTTGCACAGCGAAAGGTTGAATTTGCGTGCAATCTCCCTTTGCGTTGTTCCCACATCGATTTCTTTTACCAACAGCCAGCGTTCCGAAAAATCTTTGCGCTCGGCGGCGGTAAAAAGGCAGCTGAAAAAATCTTTTATAAAATCTTTATCCGTTTCGGCTGCAATCAGTGAACAAAGTTCATCGTAACTTGCTTCCAAAAGACACAGCGATTTTTCATCATCATTCATGTTTACTTTTCTTCTTTTTCTTTGAGGACGGCAAGGAATGCGGACTGACTCAGTTCCACGTCGCCGAACATTTTCATGCGCTTTTTACCTTCTTTTTGCTTTTCAAGGAGTTTGCGCTTTCGAGTGATGTCGCCGCCGTAGCACTTTGCAAGAACGTCTTTCCGCACCGCGCTTACGGTTTCGCGGGCAATAATCTGACTTCCGATTGCACCTTGAATTGCGACTTTGAACTGCTGGCGCGAAATTTCATCTTTAAGCCGTTCGCACACTTTTCGCGCTCTGTCGGCGGCGTTTTCCTTAAACGTCAACTGCGACAGCGCATCAACCATTTTTCCGTTCAGCAGAATATCGACTTTTACCAGTTCCGTCGGACGATAGCCGATAATTTCGTAATCGAAAGAAGCATAACCCCGGCTGTAGCTTTTAAGTTTGTCGTAAAAATCAAAAAGAACTTCTGCAAGCGGCATTTCGTAGGTAAGTTCTACGCGCTTGGTGTCGAGGTAGGTCATATTCGTCTGTTCACCGCGCTTTTGCTTGCAAAGTTCCATCAGAGAGCCTAAATACGTTGCCGGTGTGATAATGCTTGCGCGGATATACGGTTCTTCCGCGCTTTTTATGCGTCCTTCAGGATATTCGGACGGATTGTCGACAAATATTTCCTCCTCGTTCGTCAGCATGACTTTATAGCGCACGCTCGGAGCGGTAAAAATAACGGCTTGGTCGTAGTCGCGCTCCAGCCGCTCTTGAATTATCTCCAAGTGAAGCAAGCCCAAAAAACCGCAGCGGAAACCGTTTCCAAGTGCAAGAGAATTGTCTTTTTCATAGATAAGACTTGCGTCGTTGAGCTTCAATTTTTCTATGCTCGACTTTAATTCTTCGTAGTCGTTCGAATCCATCGGATAAATAGAAGAATATACGACGGGTTTTACTTCTTTAAATCCTGCAAGCGCGGAGGCGGCAGGCGCGGACTGAAGCGTTATCGTATCGCCGACTTTTACGTCGCTTACGGTTTTAATACCCGCGATGATATAGCCTACGTCTCCTGCTTCAAGCTGACCCTTTTCTTCGTAGTCGATTTTAAAAACACCCGCCTGCTCAACTTTGTATTCCGCGCCGCTGCTCATCATGCGGATGATATCGCCGGTTTTGACCGTGCCGTTCATGACGCGCACGTGAACAATAACTCCGCGATAAGAATCGTAATGGCAATCGAATATCAATGCTTGCAGGGGCTTTGCAGCGTCGCCTGACGGAGGCGGAAAATCGTTTACAATCGCTTCAAAAAGTTCGTCGATTCCCTCGCCGGTTTTTGCGCTCACAAGCTGCGTCAAAGAGTCGTCAAGTCCCAATTCTTTGTCAATCTGTTCGCGTACGGTTGGAATGTCCGCCGAAGGCAAGTCAATCTTGTTTATGACCGGCACAATCGCCAAATCCTGCTCAAGAGCCATGTACATATTGCTGACCGTCTGCGATTCCACGCCCTGACTTGCGTCAATCAAAAGGAGCGCCCCTTCGCAGGAGGCAATCGCGCGGGAAACTTCGTAAGAAAAATCAACGTGCCCCGGCGTATCGACAAAGTTCAGCTCGTAGTCGTTACCGTCTTTCGCTTTGTAAGGAATGGTAACCGCTTGACTTTTTATCGTAATGCCGCGCTCGCGCTCAATATCCATGTTGTCGAGAATCTGGTTTTTCATTTTGCGCTCGTCGATGATGTGCGATTTTTGAATCAGACGGTCGGACAGCGTCGATTTTCCGTGATCTATGTGCGCAACAATGCAAAAATTGCGCTTGTATTTCATGTCCATGATGACTCCTGTCTTATCCTATCATATTTTGAATTTCGGGCGCAAGCAGTACAAGTTTTCTATTGAGCCGCAAAAAAATCTCATTTTCGAATCTTTTTGCAATTTCCCCTTGAGTAGATTGAAATTTTTCATATCTTTTAAGTATGAAATAATTTGTTTGGAAAATATACGGCATCCGACAAAAACTATTTTTCTAAACGGAGGATAAAATGGACGACATTGATAAAAAAGCTCTGGATTTTCATAAAAAATATCACGGAAAAATTGCAGTACAAAGCAAAGTGCCTCTGCATTCTACCGATGATTTGACTTTAGCGTACACACCGGGAGTTGCAGCTCCGTGCCTTGAAATAAAAGCCGACAAAGACAAGATATATTCGTACACGTCAAAGGGGAATGCTGTAGCCGTCGTTACGAACGGAACTGCGGTTCTCGGACTTGGGAATATCGGTGCAGGAGCGGGACTGCCCGTTATGGAAGGCAAAGCGATTTTATTCAAGGAATTCGGAGGAGTGGACGCATATCCGATTTGCGTAGATTCTCTTAATCCTGCAGACATAATAAAAACCGTTCAGCTCATTCAAGATGGATTCGGCGGCATAAATCTTGAAGACATAAAAGCACCGGAATGTTTCGACATTGAACGCGAATTACAGAAAAGTCTTTCAATTCCCGTCTTCCATGATGATCAGCACGGAACGGCTATAGTCGTAGTTTCAGCACTGATAAATGCGTTTAAGCTGATTAATAAAAGTTTTGACAATGTAAAAGTCGTAGTAAACGGTGCAGGTGCTGCGGGAATGGCGATTACGCATCTTTTGCAAAGTATGAATACCGAACACATCATTTTATGCGACAGAATGGGCGCAATTTACAGCGGACGCTCCGAAGACATGAATTCATACAAACAGGAAATAGCAGAAATTACAAATTTGCAGAAGGAAAAAGGTGCTCTTTCCGACGTTATAAAAGGAGCGGATGTATTTATAGGTGTTTCAACAGCCGGATGCCTTACACAGGAGATGGCGCGCACTATGAATAAAGATGCCGTTGTTTTGGCGATGGCAAATCCCTTGCCGGAAATCATGCCCGACGACGCAAAAGCAGCCGGCGTGCGCATAATATGCACCGGACGCTCCGACTTTCCGAACCAAGTGAACAATTTGCTGGCATTTCCGGGAATATTCAGAGGTGCGCTGGATGTTCGGGCATCCTGCATAAATCTTGACATGAAGATAGCGGCGGCTCATGCAATATCTTCTCTTGTTCCTCCCGATAAACTTTGTGAAGACTTTGTTATTCCCGACCCGTTTGACCGCCGCGTTGCACCGGCAGTAGCGGAAGCAGTTAAAAAAGCTGCCGAAGATTCCGGTTCCGCCCGAATATAAGGCGAAGATTTTTATTCAGGCAGATAAAACAGTGGGCTGCGCCTGCGGCAAACTTGGGTGGGCGGTAATTCAATTCTGTCTTTCAGAGTAATTTCTATACCGTCCAACGAAAATGCGGGGTATATCCACAAATATTTTTCCAAGGCAAGCCTTAAATCTTTTTTTCAAGGGAGGAAAGCGGCTCGGAATTCGAAGCCCGCAGTTTTCCTCCTTTGAACCCTTCTTCCTTTGGCACGACCAAAGGACAGCAACCCTTTGGAATCCTGCAAGTAATTTTATGCAAGTTTACCTGCGGCAAACTTGAAGCGAGTTGCTCGCCTCGCTCGGAGCACTCACCCAATGAAAAATTGAGACTTGTAGAAATATATCAAGATATTTCATAGAATAAATGCGGCTGGTAATTCTGCATAATTGCATGAATCAAACATACTTGCGGAACAAATTCCCGTTCGCCGTAAGTGTTTTGCAGCCGCTTAAATGCAGTTTGTTCGTCAGTCTGCAAAAAACGTACAGAGGAGTAAAAATGTCAAAACAATTTAACAGCAAATGGGGATTCATTCTGGCTTGTGTAGGTTCGGCAGTCGGAATGGCTAATGTATGGGGATTCCCGTACAGAATGGCGGCAAACGGAGGCGGTGCTTTTTTGATTGCATATCTGTGTTTTGTCGTATTGTTCAGCTTTGTAGGACTTTCTGCAGAATATGCTGTAGGCAGAAAAGCCCGCACGGGAACGCTCGGAACATACACTATGGCATGGAAAAGCCGCAACATGGAAAAAGCCGGAAAAGCGATCGGTTGGCTTCCGCTTGCAGGCTCGCTTTGTATAGCATTCGGTTATGCCGTTATAATCGCAATGGTTCTGCGCGGTTTTACTTCATCGCTTACAGGCAGTCTTTTCAATTCATATCCGACAGAAGAAGTTATTGAAGCAGGTAAGACGGTTATCAAAACAGGCTCTGAAAAGTGGTTCGGTGAAGTTGCATTTAAACCGTATTCTCTTGTGCCGTTTCATGCAGCTATCGTTATAGGAACTCTACTTACTTTGGTATTCGGTGCAAAGAGCATTGAAAAAACGAATAAAATAATGATGCCGCTTTTCTTTGTCCTTTTTGTAATTCTTGCCGTCAGGGTGGCATTTTTACCGGGAGCCGCAGAAGGATACAAATATATGTTTTTGCCGCAGTGGGAATATCTTTTAAAGCCTGCTACATGGATTTGGGCAATGGGTCAGGCGTTCTTTTCGCTTTCAATAACAGGAAGCGGAATGATTGTTTACGGTGCTTATCTTTCCGATGATGAAGACGTTATAAGCGGCGCAGTCAGTACCGCAGTCTTTGATACGATTGCCGCTTTGGTTGCAGCTCTTGTAATTATTCCTGCAAGTTTTTCGTTCAACGCCGCAGAAATCGCTGCCGCAAAAGCCGCAGGACTTCCAGTTCACTCCGTAATAAATAGGGGGCCGGGACTTCTGTTCGTTACTCTGCCTGAAATACTGAAAACAATTCGATTCGGACGCGCATTTGCAGTAATTCTGTTTGTAGCGGTCGTTTTCGGCGGTGTAAGTTCATTGCAGAATATGCTTGAAGCCGTAGGCGAATCTCTTATGAATCGTTTTCCGCGCTTAAAGCGCAACGCAATGCTTGTTTTGCTTGCGGTCTTGTGTTTCGGAATCGGCGTGAACATGGAAGCAATCTATCAATGGGGAACGTGGATGGACATAGTTTCAATTTACATAATTCCTATCGGTGCTGTTTTGGGCGGCTTTTCATGGTTCTGGATTATGAAAAAAGATGACATTTTGAATGCCGTCAATTTAGGTGCCGCCCATAAAGCGGGAAGTCTCTGGCATACTTTAGGCAGATGGCTTTACGTTCCCCTTGCAGCCTTAATATGCATTGCAGGATTCTTTGTAGGCGGATTCTAACGGAATTTATATCAGTTTAATTGATTTTTCATACCCTGTCGTACCGTATTTATACGTTTCGGCAGGGTAAAATTTTATATGCGTCAAATTGAATGCTTGAAATTTGCTTTTTCAAAAAAACAGTGTGATACTGAAAAAATAATAATTTGTTAGGAAACTTCAGTTTAAGAACAGATTATTATATAAGATGCTTGATAATGAGCACCAAGAGTTTTACAGGAGGCATTATGCAAAATTATTCCGGAGAAGAAGGTCTGCAATATCATTTGCAAATAAGACCGGGAGATGTAGGCAAATACGTTATTATGCCGGGCGATCCTAAACGCTGTGAAAAAATAGCACAGTATTTTGATGAGCCGAAATTCGTTGCGGACAGCAGGGAATATATCACTTACACCGGTAAACTTAACGGAGTGAAGGTGAGTGTTACTTCAACAGGAATCGGCGGAGCGTCCGCTTCTATAGCGATGGAAGAATTACATCGCTGCGGTGCAGACACGTTTATCCGTATCGGAACTTGCGGCGGCATGGATATGGACGTTAAAGGCGGTGATATTGTGATTGCAACGGGCGCAATACGTGCGGAAGGTACGAGTAAAGAATATGCGCCGATAGAATTTCCCGCCGTCGCAAATCTGGATGTTACTAATGCGCTGGTATCTGCGGCAAAAAAACTTAATTTAAACTATCATGCCGGAGTTGTTCAGTGCAAAGATGCCTTTTACGGTCAGCATGAACCGGAAACAAAACCCGTAAGCTATGAGCTGGAAAACAAATGGCAGGCATGGCTCCGCATGGGCTGCAAGGCATCCGAAATGGAATCTGCTGCACTTTTTATTGTTGCGGATTATCTTCGTGCGCGCTGCGGTTCGGTTTTTTTAGTCGTAGGAAATCAAGAGCGCAACAAAGCCGGTTTGGAAAATCCGATTGTTCATGATACGGACAGTGCAATCCGCACTGCGGTACAAGCCGTTCGTAATCTGATTGAACAGGACGGGAATAAATCCTAATTGCGGTTTTTCGATACCGTTCACTATTCTGAAATTTATTTACGCTTGACGAGTCAGCCGGTTTTTTCTTATATTTTATAGCAAATAACATCGGGTTCCGATATGTTAAACCTTTTTTGACAGATTCGTTGTCGAAAAGGCTATTATAACTTAATGTAAGTTTTCATAGGAGCAAAACTAAATGAAACTCAAACCATTGGCAGACAGAGTTCTCGTAAAGAATGACAAATCAGAAACAAAGACAGCTTCCGGTATTTTTATTCCTGAAGCTGCACAAGAGAAGACCCAAACTGCGTCCGTAGTTGCCGTAGGTCCGGGAACGGAAGATGAAAAAATCACTGTAAAAGTCGGTGATCGCGTTATGTATGAAAAGTACGGCGGAACGGAAGTAAAAATAGACGGCGAAGAATATCTTATTCTTAAAATGAGCGATATTGTCGCAATCATTGAATAGAGAATTAAGATGTTAGAAAGGCGGCTTTCCGATGTATTTTTTCGTACGGAAGCCGCTTTTTTTTATTTGTGCGGAGATTTTCCTGACAGGAATTGCACACCGCGCCGCCCGGCTGCGAGTACGGCGGATTAAATTGGAATACCGATAAAAATATCTTGCCGAATTGATTAAAAATGATAGAATGAAACACAGTTCGGAAGATAGGATTTAATTAGCGTTATCGCTTTATCTGCTTTTATAGGAGATGTATTTATTATGGACAAAAACGAATTTAAGGAAAAAGTACGGGACGGAATGGATAAATTCATTGAATCGTCAAAAAAAGTGCTGGGTGCCGCCGGCAATGCCGTACAGGATTTCAGCGACAAGAGCGTTGTTCGGATAGAAAAAAGCCAGTTTGAATCAAAATTGCATGAGCAATATAGAAAATTCGGGGAATATGTTGCCGATATTCTTATCGCAGATTCTTCCGCTTCGATTAACACTTCAGATTCAAAAGTTTCGGAATTTCTTGCGGAAATAAATAATATTTCAAAAGAGATTGAATTGCGTTCAAATCTATTAAAGGGGTAACATGAACAGCTGAAATATCGCCGTTCATGTTAACTTCGACTTTTCTTTCGAAAACTTATTTATCTACTGTGCGCAAAAAGCGCATAAAGCTCCTGCCGATCTCTTTTATATATAGAGCCCAAATGTCGAGTTTTGAAAAACTTCGCTGTGCTTTCGACGAGAACCCATCCGCTTAGCCGCAGTCGAGCTTTTCGCTCGAAACGGCACGCCGATGGAACCTCGTCTGCGCATAAATGGCGTTCATTTCAAAACTTTACATTCTATTGGTGCAGAAAAAAATTGGAAAATTTCGAGTTTCGGAAAAACTCGAAATTAAGGCTGATAGAAGTTTTGAAAAACGATCCGTTCCAAAATCCGCCGCCTTATGGAAAAATAATAGGTGATTTAACAGGAAGCTTTCAAGAAGAATCAACATTCAGCATCGGCTTGTGTTAGAGCATTGGGGAACAGTAGTCAATGTTTCGCACTGTATGTTCTCATAAGGTGGTTGCAGTCGGATTTAATACCCTTTGTTGCGACGCAGAACGTCGGGGTATTAACCTCTCCGCACGAATAAATGCGCTGGAAAAAGGCATTTTTCCGGAGCAGGCTGCGCCATTAGGAGTGTTTATTTTCAGCCGCTAAAACAGCGTGGCTGAAAAACACTTCGAGTTTGCTTTCGTAAACGTCTCCTATTGTATGCCGTTTCTCACTTACGTTGCGAAACGGCCCAATGCAACACTTTCCAAAGTTGAAACTTTGTTCATCTGTTGCATTTTAAGGAGCATCTCAAACAGACCTGACTATATAAATGACAGGTCTGAATTTGGACATTGGGAAATAGACACGGTAAAAAGCCGTGCAGACACAACAGTGGAGTGCGCCCTTCCTCTGACAGAAAGACCGAAGCGGAAATAATCAGGAAAATGCAAAATACACAAACACAATCAGTTGTAGCTGAAGTCAATGGACTTGAAAAACAGCCGGGAGCGGAAACTTTCAAAAAGTTCTTCAAATCCATAACAGCCGATGGAGGCTCGGAGTTCATGGATTTTGAGGGAATCGAAAACTCTCCCGATGGTTCAAAAAGGACAGCTCTGTATTTTGCACATCCATATTGTGCAAGTGAACGGGGGACAAATGAGAAGCACAACAGAATATTCAGACGCTTTTATCCCAAAGGAACAGATTTTTCCGGATTGA